>CAVZUP010000054.1:0-71655 GCA_963778255.1 uncultured Acidobacteriaceae bacterium | reverse complement strand
CGGCACACCCCAGGTCGGAGTCAACGGCACCGCGGTCGTGTTCGCCGTAGCCGTCACCATTTATTTCTGGTGGGAAAACATCAAGGGCATCGAGGAATCCAGCGAAAAGGCGCTCTGGGTCATGCAGATCACAACCGTCATGGTCGTGATGCTCCTCGGCTGGTCTCTGTTCACGCTGCTGAAAGTCGGCGGCCACCTCCCGCCCTTCCCCACCCTAGCCAACATTCACTACAGCGACGAATCCCTCGGCTTCTGGAAGCACAGCAAACTGCCGCACATGTTCGGCATCCTCGGGTTGATTATCGGCTTCGGGCACTCGGTCCTGGCCATGAGCGGCGAAGAATCGCTGGCCCAGGTCTACCGTGAACTCGCGCATCCCAAACTGAAAAATCTCAAGCGCACCGCCATCGTCATCGGCGTGTACAGCTTCGTCTTCACCGGCCTCGTCTCCTTGCTGGCAGTCATGCTTATCCCCGACAACGTCCGCATGAAGGTCTACAGCGACAACCTCATCGCCGGACTCGCCATGAACATGGTCGGCCCCCAGGTCCTGCGCCTCGCCTTCCGTGCCTTCGTGGTCGTGGTTGGATTCCTCATCCTCTCCGGCGCCGTCAACACCGCCATCGTCGGCTCCAATGGCGTTCTCAATCGCGTCTCCGAAGATGGCGTGCTCGCCGACTGGTTCCGCCGTCCTCACAAAAAATACGGCACCACCTACCGCATCATCAATCTAATCGTCGGCCTTCAACTCTTCACCATCATCGTCAGCTGGGGCAACATCTACACCCTCGGCGAGGCCTACGCCTTCGGTGTGGTCTGGAGCTTCGTCTTCAAAACCATCTCCATGCTGGTTCTGCGCTACCGCTACAAAGGCGTGCGCAACTGGAAAGTGCCCCCAAACTTTCACATCTTTGGCGTCGAAATCCCTGTAGGATTGGCCTCGGTTGGCATGGTTCTGCTCGCCACCGCTATTGTCAATCTCTTCACCAAATCGGTGGCCACGGTCAGCGGCCTCATTTTTTCGGTAGTCTTCTTCGCCATTTTCACCTTCTCCGAAAGAGTGAACCAGCGCAAACACGCCCACAACGCGGCCCAGATGAAGGAGCAGTTCCAGCTCCAGCAGGCGGAGAACGTCGAGCGTGAAACCGTCGGCATCCGCGCCGGTAACATTCTTGTCCCCGTCCGCGACTACAACACGCTGAACCACCTCAAGTGGGTGCTCGATCGCACCGACACGCATGAACAGGACGTGGTCGTCATGACCGCCCGCATCAGCCAGTTCGGGACCGCGTCTTATCTTTCCGCCGAGCAGGTCTTCAGCGATTACGAGCAGACCCTGTTCACCCGCGCCGTCTCCGTCGCCGAAAGTTTCGGCAAGAAGATCTCACTCCTCGTGGTCCCCGCCCGCGACCCCTGGTCGGCCATCGCTCAAACCGCCCACAACCTCGAATCCTCGGCCGTAGTTGCCGGCCTATCCAGCAAAATGAATACCGCCGAGCAGGCCTTCAACCTGGGCATTGCCTGGGAGTCCATCCCCGAACCCAAACGTCAGTTCCTGCTTCAGATTGTCCAGTCCGACGACGCCGTCGACACCTTCCGCATCGGCCCGCACACGCCCACCATGAAGAATGAGGATGTCGTCCTGCTGCATCGCCTGTGGCTGAATATCACCCGGGAACAGGGTTTGGAAAACGTGCACCATCACGACATTCTGACCGAGGCCCTAACCCGTTTTGCCAGGGATTACGGCGCCCGCGACCGCGAAGACATTGTCAAGGAATTGAAGCGTAACGCCGACAGCAGCCCCATGACCATCCGCCGCATCGCCGATCAGATCCCCACCGTCCAGCCCGGAGCCCCGCGTCTAGAACACACCGAAGGCGGCGAGAACGACGGCCGCAAAGAGGAAGGTTCGAGCCCGAAGAGCAGTGGCTCCGAATAACCTGTTCTCAATTCTGACTCATGCAGTTCTTGGGAAGAGCGCTAGCCGCTGAGGGCGTCCCCCGTGCACCGCGTGATAAACGCCTTTCGCCCACCCTGAATCACGCCTTCCTGGACGATTCTGCCCGCAGCGAAGACACCCACAGCCAACCCACGCTAGCTGCCACGATCCCAAAAAATAGCCAGACCCTCAGCGTGATGGCAAAGCCCAGTAGCGCCGCCGCAAATCCCCAGAACCAGGCTTCAGCCTTGAATCCCGCAGTCCAATTCGCTTGGCCGCCCGCCGAAGCAACCCGCGGCCAAACCGAGGGCAGCAAGCGCGGGACCGCCCCGCGGTAGCGATCGTAGGATTCTCCCTGGCCAGCGAGCAGTTCGGCCTCTTCGCGAAAGATCAATCGGTAATTGAACACCAGCATCGCCACCAGCGCCACCACAAACCCGGATCGGCTCATCATGGCGCCCATGCCAATCGCCATGAGCACATTCGCGAAGTACAGCGGATTCCGTACGTACCGGTAAGGTCCATCCGCCACCAGCGATTGCGTCTTCACATCCGCCGCATACACGATTTCCGCCTGCAGAAACGCCGAAGCCCAGGTGCGAATCAGCGCCGCCGCCACCAGCACCAAAGCGGCGCAGCCGAACAGAACCTGCGCAGCCCGGTCGGCGTCCACCTGAAATCGCGCTCCGAGCCAGTTGGCAAGCGCGGCGGTGGCATTCTCATGGTCCAAGAAATAGAGTGGAAACGTGAAGGCGAAAACCAGCCCAAACACCAGCGCCCGGTTCGTAAACTCCCAATCCGTGGCTTTCATTGATCGCACTCCGGTCACCGGACTTTAGGCGATTCCAGATCAGCCGCCTTCTGATCGTCCGCATGAATGGCCCCATCGTCTTCCGCATAGAACGACCGGTGTTCGCTGTCCATATGCTTGGGCGTCATGGTAAGTACGAACCCGTCGTGCCGAGGATGAAAGCTGACCGTGTAATCGCCGCGGTCGGTGGTGTGCGCCATGCGTTTGGTGAACGATCCCGTTCCCGCCAGCGCCGCCAGCGATTCCGCAAACTGGTTATGACGTTTCTTGTACGCGTGCTGCGCCCGCAGCACGGTCCGCATGTAGCCCAGCGCCTCCGCCTCGGCTTCGGACCGCGCCGGGTCTCCCGCAAACTGCGGCTTATATTGCGTGGGAGCTTGCGTCGGAGCCTGCGCCCATCCCAGCCCGCCGCCCATCAGCCCAACCGCCAGAATCCCCGCCACCCAGAGCTGGAACCGTCTATGGTTCACGGTCAAACCCTCCTATATAAGTTCTAATTTTCTTAGTTACTCCCGTAATTTGTCGCGCCCGGCAATCGTTTCAATTCCGTGCTGGTTCAGGCAAGCTTAAACAGGATGCAATCCTAACAGGGATACCTTAATGAAAGCTGCCACCGCCAAAAAACCGCTCATACGTGTAGCCGTAGTGGAGAGCGACCCGCTGCGGTTTGTAGGATTCCGAGCCCTCTTCGATACTGAACCCGACCTGGAACTGGTTTCCGCCTCGCTCGCCGAGCTGAGCCAGTTGCAAGCCATTGACCTGGTCCTGCTTGGCAATCGCGGTGGCCAGAACCTGTACGACATCATGGCCAGTCTAAAAGCCATCCGTCCCGATTTACGCATCATCGTTACCGGCTCCGGCATGGATGACGAAAGCGTTCTCAAAGCCATCGCCGCCGGCGCCAAAGGCTACGTGGATGAGGCCGCCTCGCCCAACGAATTCATCCAGGCTCTCCGCATCGTCCATCAAGGGTCGGTGTGGGCGCCACGCCGCGTGCTCTCCACTTTCATCGAGCGCGTCAGCGCCTCCCCGGGCCGCATCTTCCCCGCTGGACGAATCACCTTTACCGATCGCGAAAAAGAAGTTCTCGAGATGCTGGTCGCCGGCCGCTCCAACAAGGAGATCGGCTCCGCCCTGGGCATCGAAGAGCGCACCGTAAAGGCGCACGTGGCCAAGCTCATGCGCAAAGTAGGAGTGCAAAACCGCATCGCCCTCTCCGTCCACGCCATTACCCATTCACTGGTGACGGCAAAGTAGCTTTTTTCCTCAGCTGCCGGCTCTCCCCGCCGGCACTCCTGTCCGGCCACCGCCGCATGCATTTCCCCACGCTTCCCAGCGATCCGCCATCGCGAACCTGATCTTCCACTGACGACTGAAAGCTGAAAGCTGACGGCTAACGGCCAACGGCCAAAAGTTACCAACGGCCAGTGACCCTGGTAATCTTGTCCGCTCTCCGTACTTGCCGCATACTCGCTTCACCTACCACAGAACCTGGGAGACGGGGCTGGAAACGGAGATTAGGGTCGCCGATTTCAGCCCCGCATTTTTTGACCGCTCGAACCTCGAATGAACCCAGTAAGCCCCGGAACCATGTAAAGAGCCAAAGGTTTCCCTGATGGCTGACGGCTGAAAGCTGCTTTAAGCCCCGACTCACCCTGATCACTCCCCAAGTATCCCCCTCCCCGCGCCCCGCATCGAATAGAATTAAGAACAACAGAATCCATACTTCGATCTCCCAGTGAGGCATGATGCGAAAATCTTTCGTTCTTCTGCTGCTCGTCTGTTTCTTGACCCCGCTTCTTTCCGCCAATACCGACGAAGACACCAAGCCCGAGGAACCGAATAGCAAAGCCTCCGGACGCGTAGAAGCCGCCGGCACCGTGCTTGATGAAATCCAGGGCGCGCCCGATCAGCGCATCCCCGAAGAAATTCTCGGCTCGGCTGAATGCGTAGCCGTGGTTCCGTCCCTCCTCAACGGAGGCTTCGTCTTCGGCGGCCGTTACGGCAAAGGTGTCGCCAGTTGCCGCACTCCCAAAGGCTGGAGCGCCCCTGCTTTCTTCACCATCGGCGGCGGCAGTTTCGGCTTGCAGATCGGGGGCCAGGCCACCGATGTGGTCATGCTGATCATGAACAAAGGCGGCATGGATAACCTGCTCTCCAGCAAATTCAAGCTGGGCGGAGATGCCAGCGCCGCTGCCGGCCCCGTAGGCCGCCACGCCGCCGCCGATACCGATTGGAAAATGCGCGCCCAGGTTCTAACCTACTCGCGCTCCCGCGGTCTCTTCGCCGGACTTGAACTCAACGGCGCTGTCATCAAGCAAGACAAAGACAGCACCCGCGATTTCTACGGCCGTATGGTTCCCTTCAAAACGTCTCTGAAAGGAGACATCGAAGCCCCCAAGTCTGCCTACCCCTTCTTGAGCACGCTAGCCAAGTGGGCCCAGCAGGCAGCAAAATAATAGTTCTCGGTTCTCAGTTCCCGGTTCTCAGTCTTTGGCGTCGGGTTCGCCTTCTGAGAACTGAGAACTGGGAACTGAAAACTCCCCTTGCGAGAACGCCTCGAATACGCTCTAGTCTGGCCCTGGGTAAAACTCATGGGCGCGCTCCCCCGTCCCGTGGCGCGAGCCTTGGGGATCGCGCTCGGCTTGACTATCTATGCCGTTCACCGCCGCCTGCGCCGGGTAGGCCTCCGCAACCTGGCTCTAGCCTTCCCCGATATGCCCGTCCGCGAACGCCGCCGCCTGCTGCGCGGCGAATTCATTTCCCTGGGACGCCAACTGGCTGAAGTTTGTCTCTTCCCCCGTTACACAAAAGATAATGTCTCCAGCATCGTCGTCTACGACGGCTTCGAAAATTTCGAACGAGCCTACGCCCGCGGCAAAGGCGTCCTGTTTCTCACCGGACACCTTGGAGCCTGGGAAATTTCCGCCTTCGCCCACTCCCTCCACGGTCATCCGCTGTCGATCGTCATGCGCTCGCTGGACAATCCCTACATCGACGCCCTGATCCAGGGCTATCGCACCATGCACGGCAACCGCACCGTCGACAAAGACGATTTCGTCCGCGGCTTGCTCTCCGCTATGAAAGCCGGAGAAACCGTAGGCATCCTGATGGATACCAACATGACCCCGCCGCAAGGCGTGTTCGTGGATTTCTTCGGCATCCCCGCCTGCACCGCCAGCGGCCTGGCCCGCATAGCCCTGCGCACCGACGCAGCTGTAGTCCCTGGTTTTACCGTGTGGGATGCGAAACTCCGCAAATACATCCTGCGCTTCGATCCCGCCGTAGAGCTAATTCGCACCAGCGATCACGAGGCTGACATCGTAGCCAATACCGCAAAATTCACCAAAGTGATCGAGACCTTCATCCGCCGCTATCCCGACCAGTGGCTATGGGTCCATCGCAGATGGAAAACGCGGCCTCCCGGCCAGCCACCGCTGTATTGATCTTGTGGTGACCCGTCCAAGCCCGCATAGGGATAGTCGCCATTGTGCACACTCACCCCATAAAGCGACAATAGACAACCATGAAGCAAACCCTGCGCTATCTAGCCGACCACCTAGCCTGTCGCCTCCTCGGAGACAGCTCCATCACGGTAACCACCGTCTCCAGCCTGCAATCCGCGACCAGCGACAGCCTGGTCTTCGTAGAAGACGCTCAGCACCTGCCCACCGCGCAAGCCTCCGCTGCCGCCGCCATCATTGCGCCGGAATTCTTGGAGAAAGACGTCGCCGCCAGCGCCAAGCCCATCCTGCTCTCCGCGCACCCGCGCCTGACCTTTGCACGAGCCGCGAAACTGCTCCGCGACCCCGGACGCAATCGCGGCATTCATCCCGCCGCCATCGTCCCCCCGTCGGCGCACATCGGAGACAACGTCGCCATCGGCCCGCGCGCGATTCTAGGCGATCACGTCAAGGTCGGCGATGAAACCACCATCGCCTCCGGCGCGGTCATCGGCGACCACGTAGCCATCGGAACCCACTGCCGCATCGACGCCAACGTCACCATCTACTCCGGCACAACTCTAGGCAACCGCGTCGTCGTGCAAGCCGGAGCCGTATTGGGCAGCGAAGGCTTCGGCTACGTCCGCGACGCCGCAAGCGGACGCTACGAGCAATCCCCGCAAATCGGCCGCCTGATCATCGAAGACGATGTGGAAATCGGAGCGAACTCCACCATTGACCGAGGCGCGCTCGACGAAACCAGAATCCGCCAAGGCGCAAAGATCGATAACCTCGTGCACATCGGACACAATTGTCAGATTGGAGAGAACGTAGTCATCGCCGCCCAAACCGGCCTTTCTGGCAGCGTTACCATCGAAGACAACGTAATCATGGGCGGACAAGTAGGCATAGGCGATCACGCCCGCGTGGAAGCCGGAGCCATGTTAGGAGGCCAATGCGGCATCCTCCCCAAGAAAATCCTGCGCGGAAAAGGCATAGTCTTCTGGGGAACTCCAGCCCGCCCAGTAAAGGAGTACCTTAAAGAACTGGCGTTCGTATCCAGATCCGCCAAGAAGGACGCCGCAAGCATCTAACGTCTGACCTGAGACCTGAGACCTGAGACCTGAGACCTGAGACCTGAGACCTGATGTCTATTGTCGTCATCGGCGGCCACTCCCGCAGCGTAGGAAAAACCAGCGTAGTCGCAGGCCTGATCGCCGCGCTGCCTGCCTGCCACTGGACCGCCCTGAAAATCACGCAATACGGACACAACGTCTGCTCCGCCAACGGCGCCCTCTGCGACTGCGCCACCGCCGATCACTCCTGGGCCGTATCCGAAGAAAGAAATCGCGCGGGAGACTCCGACACCGCGCGCTTCCTGCAAGCCGGAGCCGATCACTCCTGGTGGGTCCGCACCCAGCAAGGCCGCCTGGCCGAGGCCATGCCCCGCATCCGTCAAATCCTGGCCGCCACCGATAACATCATCATCGAGTCGAACAGCATTCTGCGCTTCCTGAAGCCCGATCTTTATCTAACCGTGCTCGACCCGCAAACCGCGGACTTCAAACCCTCCGCGCAAACTTTTCTGGACCGAGCCGACGCCGTCCTGCTGCACTCTACCGCAGACTCCAAAACGCCCACCTGGGAACAGGTCTCGCTGAAACCCGTAATCGATCGCCCCATGTTCAAGATCCATCCGCCAAATTACGTGACCGAAGAAGTAGTAGAGTTCGTCCGCAGTCGCCTGAGCAACGCTTAAAGCTGGAATGCCCCAACCTTCCGTGCACTTTGCAGAAGAGCGGGAACCACAGCCGCCGCCCGCAGGGTGTCCAGCGGGCACGTCCAATGCTCAATGAGCGCTATCACCGCTTTCGACAGCTATACGAGGCGGGCGTCTGGCCTGCGGGATGCTGCGCTGGTCGGCTAGTTAATCCCAGAGTTCTCATAATCCTCTGCGATGCCAATGCGCACCAAGGCAAGATTCTCCGGCGTTGGCGGCAGAACTTGCCACCGGAGCACATCGAAGATGTCGGTCGGCCAGAATGGATTAAGCAGAACGATCAGGCGCTCGTTATTATCGAAACGCAACTCGTCCTCCGATGCTTGCAGGGTAATGCTCTGACCTTCGTGCCATCCACCGCCTTTCAGCACCTGCAACACACGGGCCGCTGGCCGTAGTTCCACGCACATCTTCCCGGTAGGTTGGAAGCGTCCCTCGCGCAACACGTATTCACAGAACTCGTTGCGTCGTTCGATCTGGATGATCTCCAAAACAGCGACATCGGTGGCGTCTCTTCCGAGAACCTCTACAAGTCGTGGATCTGATATCCGGTCCAACATCGGATTACGTAGTCTCCACTCTCGCTCGTTCTCGCGCCAAGCGATGGGCAGCCCCGGTGTAGGCGCCGAGGAAGGGTCAGGTTTCTGCACAGTGTCTTCGTATTGCGCCCAAGCAGAAGGCAGAATGTCGGCTTGCGTGCTGCAGGGACGCCATCGCGTCAGGCATGACAGATCGAAGTTCATTAGTCGCCGCACGTCTTCGTCCGGTGTATGTGGCGTGAATAGTACGTATCCCTCAGCGCATCCAGTACAGCCGCCGGGTTCGCCGATGACATAGTCAGGGTAGTGCACTAGCTCTGCGTGAAATGATTCGCTGATTCTGGGGCGCGGGAGCCGGGGAACACTTTCAACGCGGCCGATCAGCCAACGGTCCTGTTGCCCCGATACGAGGATCTTCAAGCTTTTGCTCAATGCAAGGCCATTTCGTACTGCGATCTTTGCATCCACCTCTGCGAGGTGGCCTCCCAGTCTAAGCAGAGCGTGGAATACTGGTTGAGAAGGAATATGGAGACGCTGCAAGACGCGGGACAACGCCTGCCAGCCAATAGGCGATTCTAGTTGAATCGCGTAATCGCAGGACGCGCTATCGCATTTCGCGCTCTTGATGGCCCGTCGTCCGAACACGCGCTCTACGTCGGAGAATGTCGTGACTCGCAGATCAACGGTCTGCAATTGACGGAGCAGGCGCTCGGCGCGGCTCCGCTGCAGGTATTGTTCCCCTTGAATCGTTGCTAGCACTAGCAACGCGAACGCCCCAACACCCACCGTCATGAGCCGTGCGATCCGAGACACCCGTGTTTGCCAAGCCATACCCAATTAGACACCGGCTAGGCTGTCCGGGTGAGTTACCGGCGTAAGTACCATTGTCAATGAACGTAACATCCCAATTACGCTCATTGATCGGCAAAGACTACGCTCACGGCCCGGGTTTGATCTCTACCGCTTTGTCGTTTTGAAAAGCAATCGCCAGCGGCTTTCCGCCATTCGCGTAATGCAGAGTTCGCGAGCCGTAATCGCCCGATCCCTCCGGAACGCCCAGCCCAATCGCAAAGCTGGCCTGCAACTCGCTCATCCCCACCTGCACTTCGTGAGCGTCAATCTTCTGCCAGACATCCGCGGGCCAGTGCTTGTAAAGATCGTGCGGATCTTCCAGAAATAAAATCTCGTCGGTGTAAAACTTGAAGTCGCCGCCCTTTTCCGCCCCAATCGGAGCCGCGTAGCCCTTTCCGTCCAGCGAAAAGCACGCCATCACTTGCTTGCTCCCCGAAGCACGCGGAGAGACATCCGCAACCACGTCCTGAATCGCAAGCTTCTGCAAAGGCAGCAGCAATCCCGCCTCATGTCCGAAATCTGTCCGGCGCCGCTCCCGATCGTACGGATAATACGTAAGCTGATAACCAACCTTCACCCACACCGGCTGCTCGGTCAACGCGTGTGCCGACTTCAGATCGTAAGCATGCAACTTTTTCGGCGTGACGTAGTAGTCCGCCTTCAGCGCAGCTACCTGCTTGGGCTTAGCGTCTTCCCTCAGCGCCTCGCGCCGCTCATAAACAACGTAGGCGGCGCGTCCGCCCGCCAGCAAAATAGCGGCCACCATGAAGATCTGCAATTTTTTCTGAAACTCCGGATCGAGAGCCATAGTCTTAGGAGTAGTATCTCTTTGTCGCGAGCGCGGTCCATCAAGTTAAAAGCAAGCTTGCCACGTTTGCAAGCTGCAGAGGATTTTCATGCCCCTGGTCCACGAGGACGTCATCAACGCACTACGCCAGTGTTACGATCCCGAAATCCCCGTCAATATCGTCGATCTCGGCCTGATCTACGATATCCGTTTCACCGACACCCCCGAAGGCCAACAGGACGTCACCGTCGAGATGACCCTCACCGCCCAAGGCTGCCCCGAGCACGTCAATATCAGCGCCCAGGTGAAATCGCGAGTCGAGCAACTCCCCGGCGTCCGCAACGCCAGCGTCAACGTGGTCTGGGAACCACCCTGGACTCCCGAACGCCTGAGCCCCGAAGCCCGCAAACAACTGGGCATCGACTAAAACCGTCGTTCGCGGATTTAATACTCCCCCAACTCCTCAAACGCCCGCGCCGCGCGCTTTTCCATCACCTCTTCGATCTTGCCGCCGATCTTCATCGCCAGATCCAGAAATTTCGTTCCCTGCCGCACATAGGAAGGCAGCTCTTCGCGAATCTTTTCAAACTGATTCGGATACTCCGACGCCAGCACCGCCAATCCCACGCTTCCCGCCAGCACCGCCGCCGGACGTCTCCCCTTCAGCAGCAACAAAGCCGCCGTTCCCACCGATCCCGCAATCACCGCCCGCTTCCAGTTCTGCATGTCATCTCCTGACCACGGCTACCTTTTCTAGCAGGATTCTAAACCAACCCTCCATGCTTTATACTTCCGCCGACTTGTTCATCCGGAATAAATCTATGATCAGATTTCAAGCACTCTCATCTTCGAAGCGGCTGGCCCTGTTTTTTTCCGCTCTCCTCAGCGTCACCACTCTAGCCTCAGCCCAACCCAAGCCCCGAGCCCGCGACCTCGGCGTCCCCTTCGACGGCACGCCCGGCGCGAACAACGCCATCACCGACGTCAAAGGCGTTGAAGTCGGACACACCACGCTCATCTCCGGCAGCGGCAAGCTCAAAGTAGGAGAAGGGCCCGTCCGCACGGGCGTCACAGCCATTCTGCCCCGCGGCCACCAAGGCAACGACGACGTCTTCGGCGCCTGGTTCACGCTCAACGGCAACGGAGAAATGACCGGCACCACGTGGCTCGAAGACTCCGGATTCCTCAACGGCCCCATCATGATCACCAACACCCACAGCGTGGGCGTGGTGCGCGATGCCGTTATCGCCTGGAAAGTAAAGCGCGGCGAGCCCGACAGCGAAGGCTATTGGTGGTCCTTGCCCGTGGTAGCCGAAACCTGGGACGGCTATCTCAACGACATCAACGGATTCCATGTAAAACCCGAGCACGTCTTCCAGGCGCTGGCGTCGGCGCACGCCGGCCCAGTCGAAGAAGGCAACGTAGGCGGCGGAACCGGCATGATCTGCAACGAATTCAAAGGAGGAATCGGCACCGCCTCCCGCGTGTTAGACGCCAAAGCCGGAGCCTACACCGTAGGCGTTTTAGTGCAGTGCAACTACGGACAGCGCGACCAACTGCGCATCGCCGGCGTTCCCGTAGGCAAGGAAATTCCCGACCACACCGTCTGGAAAGACGACGTAGGCTCGATCATCATCGTAGTCGCCACCGACGCCCCGCTGATTCCCACCCAGCTCAAGCGTCTGGCTCGCAAAGCGTCTCTAGGTCTGGGCCGCGACGGCAGCTACTCCGGCGACGGCTCCGGAGACATCTTCGTCGCCTTCTCCACAGCCAATCCCGAAGCCGCGTCTTCCAAAGGAGTCCGCGACCTGAAAATGTTGCCCAACGACATCCTCGATCCGCTCTTCCTGGCCACCGTCCAATCCACCGAAGAAGCCATCGTCAACGCCATGATCGCCGCTGAAACCATGACCGGCATCGATGACCACACCGTAATCGCTCTACCCCACGACCGCCTGCGAGAGGTCTTGAAGAAATACAACCGCCTGGCAAAATAAGACGTGGAGCGGCTGGAGTCTCGCCCGCCCAAGCCAGCGTCGGGACAGACGCCCTAGTCCGTCCAACCGAGCGAAGCTCGGCAGCTGCCTGCGTTCACGACAGCTTTCGATTCGCAACCGCATTACTTTCGTTCCTCAAATCACGTCCGGATTCCGCCCGTGGGACGTTACAATTCACTCAGTGAAAGCCTACCGTATCGAGCGCATCAAGAGCGGCATGAAGTTCACCTGCACCCACTGTGCTCACAGCGTCAGCACCCTCGATTTCGACGCCAAAGCCGGCAACCTCCGCACCCAGGCCGCTACCGCCATCAACGATCACGCCGCCAAAGCCCACCACGAGTCCGCGGGAAGTTCCACCTTCGATAGCCAGCAGCGCACTTGGCGCTAGTCTCCGAATCCCAGCGTTCTCTCGATCAAAAGAAATCCCCCGTTTAACGCTTTTCTGCTAGCGCTGAAATCGAAGTTCCCCAAAACAAACACTCGCTGGCACATTTTTCGATACCATAGTCTCTCCAATCGTCCAGCCGAACCCGGGCAAAATCGTATGATCGAGCGCTTCGACTTCTCCGATCTCCGCGAACTCTTCGCCAAAGCCAACGAAGAGAAGTCTGGCGACCAACTGGCGGGCATCGCCGCCCGATCGGAACGGGAGCGAGTCGCCGCAAAACGCAAGCTGGCCGACATGCCGCTAGACGAAATCGTCCGTTGCCCCCTGATCGCCCCCTCCAACGACGACGTCACCCGCCTCATTCTCGAAACCTACGACCAGCAAGCCTTCCGCCCCATCGCCAGCATGACCGTAGGCGAATTTCGCGAGTTCGTCCTCGACGATGGAACCACCGACGCCGAGCTGCGGCCACTGCAAAAAGCCATCATCCCCGAAATCGCCGCCGCCGCCGCAAAACTGATGAGCAACAAAGATCTCGTGCTAGCGGCCGCCAAGATCCGCAACGTCACCCGCTGCCGCAACACCATGGGAGAGCGCGGTGTGCTCGGCATCCGCCTGCAACCCAATCACCCCGCCGACGATATCGGTGGAATCATCCTGGCCGCGTTTGAAGGACTGCTCTACGGTTGCGGAGACGCCGTCATCGGCGTCAATCCCGCCACCGACTCAGTGGAAACAGCAGGCGCAATTCTCAAGGCCTTGAATCGCCTGGTGGACGCTTACGACATTCCCACCCAGACCTGTTGCCTGGCCCACATCACCACGCAACTGGCTGCGATGGACCGTGGAGCGCCGGTCGACTTACTTTTTCAGTCCGTAGCCGGCACCGAAGCAGCCAACCGCAGCTTCGGCATCACCCTGAACATGCTGCGCGAGGGCCAGGAACATGTTCGCGAGCATCATCGCCAGCGAGATATCCGCTGGGCGGGGGACAACGCCATGTACTTCGAAACCGGCCAGGGCAGCGCCCTTTCGGCCGAAGCGCACCACGGAGTCGATCAACTGACGCTAGAAGCCCGAGCCTATGGAGTCGCGCGGGCCTTCCAGCCTTTCCTGGTCAACAGCGTCGTCGGCTTCATCGGCCCCGAGTATCTGTACGACGAAAGACAAATCATCCGTGCCGGACTGGAAGATCATTTCATGGGTAAGTTGCTGGGCCTGCCCATGGGTTGCGATGTCTGCTATACCAATCACGCCGCCGCCGATCAGAACTCCGCCGATAACCTGTTGTTACTTCTAAGTGCCGCGGGCTGCAACTACTTCATGGGCGTTCCCTGCTCCGACGACGTGATGCTCAACTATCAATCCACCAGCTATCACGACGCCTTGGCCGCCCGGCGTCTGTTCCAGTTGCGCCCCGCACCCGAGTTCCTGGCGTGGCTACAGCACTTGGGAATCTATCGCGGCGTCGAACCCGCGTCCTTGGACTCCTCCGCCAGACGGCAACTGATGCAAGGATTGGAAGCGTCGCTCGCGAGGACGATCTGAATGAATCCACGAGAAGACAAAAGAGAGGATAGACGAGACGAACAACTCGCCCCTTCCAACCCCAATGCGCTCAGGCACGAACCGTCCGAATCCGACCTGTCTGAGATCGTGAGGAAGGTGCGCGGCCAGACTCCAGCGCGCTTGCTAGCCGGCCGCAGCGGAGCCGCGTACCGAACAGCCACTCACTTGGAACTCCGCGAAGCGCACGCCGCCGCCCGCGATGCCGTGCGAGCGGAACTGAATCTGCTCACCGATCTCGGCGACGAATTAGTGCAAAGGTGGAGCCTGTTCGAAGTCTGCTCCCAGGCGACGAGCAAGGACGAGTATCTGTTACGCCCCGATCTGGGTCGCCATTTCAACGTAACGTCTTGTGCGGAAGTAAAGAAGCGTTGCACCGTCGAACGCGACTTCCAAATCGTGATCGGCGACGGACTCTCCGTAACCGCCGTTGCCAAGCAGGTTCCGCAGCTATTGCCCCTGCTTTACCAAGGAGCAAAGGCTCGAGCCTGGAGCATCGGCGAAATATTTGTGATTCGTTACTGCCGCGTGGGCATTCTTAACCAGATCGGCGAGTTACTCCGACCCAAGGTTGCGGTGCTCCTGATCGGAGAACGTCCAGGCTTGGCAACAGCCGAAAGTCTCTCCGCATACATGGCGTATCAGCCGACGTTATCGGACACCGACGCCAATCGCAACCTCATCTCCAATATTCACGCGCGCGGTGTCAGCCCAGAACAAGCCTCTCAGCGAATTCTCAATCTGGCAGCCGCGATGATGAAAACTAACAACAGCGGTTGCCAGCTTCGAGAAGAACTGCCCGCTGTCGTTCGCCCAGAGATCACTCGATAGCTGCTACCCCTTCACCGCTCGATCCGTAATCTCCAGCCCCTTATCGATGATCGCAAACGCTTCCCGCATCTGCTCCTCGTCGATGCACAGCGGAGGATTGGTGAAGAAGGTATTCCAGCGAACAAAAGTGTAGAGCCCGTTCTCGCGGAAGAACTTCCCAAGCGCGACCATCTCCTCGGAAGTCCCGTTGAAAGGCGCCATAGGCTGCCGAGTCGAACGGTTCCGGATCAACTCGACAATGCCAAACAACCCAATCGACCGCACCGCACCCACCGAACGATGTTTGCCCTGTAGCTCCGCGCCCAGCGTCTTCATGACCGCTCCCATCTTCCGCGCGTTCTCAATCAGATGGTCTTCCTCGTAAACCCTAATCGTAGCCAGCGCCGTAGCGCATCCCATCGGATGACTGTTGTATGTTAATCCGCCATAGAACACCTTATCGTCGAAGTGCCGAGCAATATGTTGCCTCATGCCCACGGCGCCCAAAGGAATATAACTCGAGGTAAGTCCCTTAGCCATGCACAGTAAATCAGGCACAACCTTCCAGTGATCGACCGCAAACCACTCGCCCGTGCGTCCAAAACCCGACATCACTTCATCGGCAATCATCAGAATCCCGTACTTATCGCACAGCCTTCGCACCCCTTCCAGATATCCATCCGGAGGTGTCAGAATGCCGTTCGTCCCCGTAACCGGCTCCAGAATGAACGCGGCAATTGTGTGCGGACCTTCCAGTTGAATGGTTTCCTCGATCATGGCCAGAGAAGTTTCCGCTGATTCCCACCCGCGCTCAATGCCATGATAGGGATCGAGCACATGCACCACTCCCGGCATTCCCGGCTCAACCGCCCACCGCCGAGGATCGCCCGTAAGGCTGATCGCGCCCGCTGTTGCCCCATGATACGAGCGATAGCGCGCGATGATCTTGTGTCGGCCAGTAAAAAAGCGCGCCAGTTTGATCGCGTTTTCGTTCGCTTCCGCGCCGCCGTTCGTAAAAAAGAAAGTGTCAATATCGCCCGGCGCAATCACCGCCAGCTTCGCGCCCAGCCGCGCCCGCGCTTCCGTGGCCATGAACGGATTGGCATAAGCAAGCACCGACGCCTGCTCGGCAATCGCTCGAATAACTCGCTCATCGCCGTGTCCAATGTTCACCGACATCAACTGGCTGTTGAAGTCGATAAACCGCTTCCCTTCCGGCGTCCAGAAATAAATTCCTTTGGCCCGCGCCACCGGAATAGGATCGACCTTCGATTGCGCCGACCACTCATACAGCGTGTGTTTCTTGGTGAGATCGACCATCTCTTGGCCAGTCATAGCAGGAACCTCAGTTACAGTAGTCATAAGATCGTCCGACTTATTACAAAGCGCTGTTAAGCAAGCTGCGCCGTAAAGGCGCTCTTCTTCTCCACGACGTACGCCAGCCCAGCCTCCAACACATCCATCGCCTCGTCCATCTGCGCATCGGTAACAACCAGCGGCATGAGCAAACGAATTACGTTGCTGTACGATCCGGCAGTAATCGTCACCAGACCGTGCTCGTAACAATATTGCGACACTTGTTTCGTCTCTTCTGCGGCGGGCTCGCGCATCGCTTTTGAGCGTACCAATTCCAGCGCCTGCATCGCGCCCAGCCCACGGACGTCGCCCACCAACTCCCAGCGCGTCTGCCACTTTGCTGCACGCGCGCGGAACCACTCACCTAGCACGTTCGCGCGCGCACACAGATTTTCTTTTTCTATGATGTCGAGCACCGCCAGAGCTGCTTCGCAAGCCACAGGATTGCCTGCGAACGTTCCTCCAAGCTGCCCACTACCCGGAGCATCCATAATGTCGGCGCGTCCCGTAACCGCCGCCATAGGCAGGCCGCCAGTCAAGGATTTCGCCATCGTGACCATGTCCGGCTCCAGCCCCAGCCGCTCGCAGGCAAACATCGCGCCGGTGCGCGCAAACCCACTCTGCACCTCATCGGCAATCAGCAGAATCCCATGCTTGCGGCAGATTTCGCCAAGCGTCGGATAAAACTCCGACGGCGGAGTGACAAAACCGCCCTCCCCCAGAATCGGCTCGACAATCACCGCCGCCACCGATTCACCCGCCACCACCCGCTTAAAAGTATCTTCAATGTGCCGGGCGCAATGCACATCGCACGACGGATACTTCATCGAGTAAGAGCAACGGAAACAGTAGGCATAAGGAATTCGATACACCTCCCCAGGAAACGGCTCAAATCCCGCCTTGTAAGGATGCGTCTTACTGGTCGCTGCCATCGCCATATAAGTCCGTCCATGAAACGCATCCTCAAAACAGATAATTGCTTGCCGCTTCGTATAAGAACGAGCGATCTTGATGGCGTTCTCAACAGCTTCCGCGCCGGTATTCACAAGGATCGTCTTCTTCGGCCCCTTGCCCGGCACAATCGCGTTTAATTTCTCACAAACCGCGACATAACTTTCGTAGGGCAGCACGTTAAAGCTAGTGTGCAGGAAGCGATCAAGCTGACGCCGAACGGCATCAACCACTGCAGGTGCACGATGCCCAGTGTTGAGGCAGCCAATGCCGCCGGCAAAATCGATCAACCGGTTGCCGTCAACGTCCTCGACGACCGCTCCTTCCGCCTTGGCAACAAAAACCGGCGTAGCATGAAATGCTGCCTGCACAACGGCGTCATTGCGCCGTTTCATAAGCGCAAGCGAACGAGGTCCCGGAATGGATGTTCGTAATTGAATGGTAGACATAAAGTAGTCTTTCAGCCATCGGCCATAGCATCATTTAGGCCCATGACAGGTCTTACTGGCAACCGCTTTTCAGTACCAGCCGATCGGCGCTTCGTTCAAATTGATATAGACCTGCTTAGTTTCGAGATACTCCTCGATTCCCCAGGGCCCCAGTTCACGTCCGAAGCCGGACTGCTTGTAACCGCCCCACGGAGCCTCGACATAAGTTGGCTGCATGTGGTTCACCCACACGATGCCGGCACGCAGCGACTTCACCGCGCGCATGGCTTTAAAAATGTCGCGCGTCCACACCGCGGCCGCCAGCCCGTACGGTGTGTCATTCGCGATCTTCAGCGCGTCCTTCTCGTCGTCGAACGGAATCACCGTCGCCACCGGGCCGAATATTTCTTCGCGAGCAATGCGGGCGCTGTTATCGACATCGTAAAAGATCGTCGGTTGCACATAGTAGCCCTTGGCGAACTTTTCCGCGCGTCCCCCGCCGGAAGCCACCTTCCCTTCTTTCTTACCTACGTCGAGATACGAAAGGACGCGGTCGTATTGTTCCTTGCTCACCAGCGCGCCCATTTTTGTCTCGCGCTCGAGCGGCGGACCAATCTTGATCTTCTTCGCTTTCTCGGCCATGGCCTCTACAAACTTGCTGTAAATCGATTTCTGCACCAGAATGCGACTTCCCGCCGAGCACACCTCGCCCTGATTGATGAAAACGCCAAACAGCGCTCCATCGATAGCCGCCTCAAAGTCGGCATCGGCAAAAAAGATGTTGGGCGACTTGCCTCCTAATTCAAGCGTCACGCGCTTCACGGTGTCGGCGGCTTCCTTCACGATGATCTTGCCAACCGCAGCCGAGCCGGTAAATGCAATCTTGTTCACGTCCGGATGCTTCACCAGCGGCGACCCACAACTTTCTCCGAATCCAGTAATCACATTGACCACGCCCTTGGGCAGTCCAACTTCATCAAACCACTTCGCGAGTTCAAGCGCGGTAAGCGGCGTTTGCTCAGCTGGCTTGAGCACGCAGGTGCAACCCGCGGCCAGCGCCGGAGCCAACTTCCAAGCCGCCATCATCAACGGATAATTCCAGGGGACGATCTGCCCCGCAACGCCCATCGGTTCTTTCAGCGAGAGGCTCATCGCATTGTCGGGAACCGGATTCACATAACCAACGACTTTCGTAGCCAGTCCACCATAGTATTCAAAGCAGGTGGCCACGTCGGTAATATCGAACTCGGCTTCGACGATCGGCTTGCCCGAGTTACGGCATTCCAATTCCGCAAGCATTGGGAGATTTTGCCGCACCTTCTCTGCCAGCCGAAAAAGAATCCGTCCACGCTCCTGCGCCGTGGTCGTCGCCCATGGACCTTCTTCAAACGCCGCCTTGGCAGCCGCAACTGCACGATTCACGTCGTCCGCACCCGCGTCGGGAACTTGCGCAATCACCTCTTCCGTCGATGGATCGTACACCGGGAAAGTCTTAGTCGACTTACTTGCGACCCATTCCCCGTTAATCAACATCGAATATGTCTTAACGTCAGCCGTAACTCCACCAGCCATAAATCCTCCTGCACATTACATTACAAATGTCTGATTAAGTCCGTGGTGCCTATGCACTCCGGTCACACCCGAGCGGTTTGCGGTTCTTTCAGCCGCCCGTACACGAAAAAGAAAAACACGGCCAGTCCAATAAAGAACAATGTACCGCCAACCATCCAAATCTCGTACGACCACAACGATGTAATCTGCTGCGCCGGGAAAAACGCGAGCGCGATGCCAAGAATCGTGGTGAGCAGGCCGCTCGATCCCGCCAGAAACATTGTGACCCGGCTGTACTGCCCCCGAGGCACGGACTCAACGATCGAAAATCTCACCAGCGCCCCAAACATGTAGACAAATGGAACAAGCTGCAGAACAACCGCCAGCGAAAGCAGTTTTTGAAATGTCTCCTGCACTCCGGCGCCAAAGAAATTCATGATGACCAGAACAGCAGAGACAATCGCCTGCACGATAAGAGCGGCGTAGGGCGTAGCGTAGCGCGGGTGCACCTTTCCCAGCCAGGACGGCATGTAGGAATCGAGCCCCGCGACAAAGGGAATGCGAGCCGAACCGCCCATCCACGCGGAACCGATGCCTGCGATCGAAAAACTCAGCATAAAAGCAAAAGGTACGGTAATCCAGACCACCCCGACCCGGCCCGCCATATGGCTCACGGCCTGCACGATTCCCTGCAGCACGTTGACGTTCTTCCCGACGGCGATAAGCAGAGTCAGCGTGGCCCCAACATAAAGTGCGCCGGAAAGAACTCCGCCCCACGCGACGGCTCCAGGAAGAGTGCGGCTCGGATCCTGAATTTCATCTCCCATGACGGAGGCAAGTTCAAGACCGACCAGACCAAAGCAGATGACGCCGAAAGAATTGAGGACAAAGCGCGGGTTGGCCGGAATCCGGAAGTCGGCGGCGGTGATCGTAGTGCCGAAGCGCAACCAGATCACCACCCCAAGACCGATAAGGACGGCCGCGGCGATGAATGTCCCAATAGCACCCAGATTGTTAATCCACTTGCCAATGCCGAGACCGACAATATTGAGAACAGTGAGTAATGTGAGCAGCACAAGCGATGCAGTAAGTGCGAAAGCCTTGTTATCGGCGAGCGCGGCATGGCTTGGGCCGAGGACAAACACCGAAACGCCGACGAAGTACAGCATCACCGTCGGCACATAAAGCATGTTATTCGTCCAGTAACACCAGCCGGAGAGAAACCCGTGAAAGTCGCCGAATACTTCCTTGGCCCACAGGTATACGCCGCCTTCGCCGGGATAACGATGCGCCAGTTCGATCACCGCGATCCCCTGCGGCCAGAAAAACAAGAGCAGCGAGATCAACCACAGCCAGACCGTCACCCCACCGTTGGCCGCGATACTCGGAACCACGTTGAGATTGAATACGGCAACTACAAACAGCAACACCAGATCACGGCGTCCAAGGACGCGCTTCAAGTGCGACTGATTGGGATCGGAAGTCATCGGATGATCGGGCCATCGGGAGATCGGGTCATCGAACCCATCCGGATCGCGGGTATTGGATCGCCCGACAACCCGGTGGCTCGATGACCCGATCCCGTTAGTGGGTGGCTACGGCTCCCAGCCGCTCATGCTGCGCGGTTGCCAGCGACTCGGCGATATCGGCAAATGCCGCCAGGTGCTCGTCAATGTCAGCCTCAGTGTGCTGCACGGAAATCGTCCACTGCTCGTCCCACCAGTAGGGTTGCGCCATCACCCCGCGATTCACCATGCCAAACCAGTAATGCCGCCACAGGTCGACGTCAACCGCCAGCCAGTCGCGGTAGTTATGAATCTCCTTCGGATAAAGCATCAGCGCCCCATTCGCCCCGGCGCTCGCGATATAAGATTGCAAGCCAACCTTGGCAACGGTCTTCTTATATCCATCCACCAGCTTGTTACTGAGTTTTTCGATGTGCGTGTAATTCGCCCGCGTAAGCACTTCGCGGAAGGTCGCAATCCCCGCCGCCATCGAAATCGGATTCGTGTTATAAGTTCCGCCGTGAAACACTTTGTGATCCGAGATCAGCTGCATCACTCGCTTGTGCGTGCCGAAAGCCGCCAGCGGAAACCCTCCGCCAATCGACTTCGCAATGCAGATCATATCCGGCGTCACGCCAAAGTATTCCGAGGCTCCGCCCCAGCACAGCTTCGCGCCCGTTTTGACTTCGTCGAAGATCAGCAGCGCCCCATGCTGATCGCAAAGCGTCCGCAGGCCTTCCAGAAAGCCTTTCTCCGGCATGCAGAGCCCAACGTTCATCATGATCGGTTCCAGAATCACCGCCGCGATCTCATTCGGATTCTCCCGAAACCGCCGCTCCACCGTCTCCAGATCGTTAAACGTCGCAATCGGTACGTTGGCGATACTTGCCTTCGGCACACCCGCCCCGCCCGAAACCGGCTTCGGATTCTTGATATCGCCAAAATCGTCGCCCGGCGGATGCGGCTTCACGCTTACCAGCGCCGCGTCATGCAGCCCGTGGTACCCACCTTCGAACTTGATGATCTTGTCGCGTCCCGTGGCGGCGCGTGCGAGACGAATCGTATGCATGGTGGCTTCGGTGCCACTGTTGCCGAAGCGGCACATCTCCACCGGAAACCGCGTACAGACTTCTTCCGCCAGTTCCCACTCCATATTGTGTGGCATGCCGTAAGCGGTGCCCTTGTGCAGACGCGCTTCGACGGCCTTAATTACCGCCGGATGCGAGTGCCCCGCCATCAGCGTGCCGAAACATAGATTGTGATCGATATATTCGTTGCCGTCGAGATCGCGAAATTTGCTGCCCGACGCCTCTGACACGAAAATCGGATACGGATCGTAAGCGCGATAATTGCTGGCCACGCCGAGAGGCAAGCGCTTCAAATTCTTCTTGTGCGCTTCGGCGGACTTCGGAGTGCGGCGCTCGAAGGTCTCGAGCTCTTTTTGCAATGCGGGGTACATCGTGATCTCCAATAAGGCTCAGGCCCGGTAGGCCATTAGATTAGGCCCGGGCGGCCGAAACCGCCCGGGGTTTGGATCTAGAAGAAAAACTTCAAAGCAAATTGTACTTCGCGCGGGTCGCCAGAGAGCGTCCTGATTTGCCCAAACAGCCCCGGACCATCCTGGTAATGACCATCCGGGTTGGCGAAATCCGTGCGGTTGAACAGGTTGAAAATCTCTCCCCGGAACTGGAAATACTTCGATTCCGAAATCGCGATCTTCTTCTGTACCGAGAGGTCCCAGTCGACCAGCCCCGGTCCGCAGCACACGCTGCGCGGCGTGCCATTGTTGAAGCTGCCCAGCGGCGGATCGGAGAACTGGTTGTAGTTCAGATACAGGTTGCCGGGCTGCTTTGGATCCAGCTTCTGCAGTTTCCCGGTCATGCTCGGAGCTTCTGTTCCCAGGAAGAACAAACTATTGACGAGTTCGGCGTCATCCTCGGTATCCAGGCGAACCGGGAAACCAGACTGGAACGAAGTGATTCCAGAAAGCGCCCAGTCGTTCACCAGCATTCCCGCAACACCCTGCCGTTTGCCAATCGGCAGCTCCCAGTCGTAGCTGATCACAAAGCGCTGCGCCGAATTGAACAGCGAGAGTGAGCGGCTGGTCCTGGGATTGAACGGGTTCACAGTCTCTTCAAACGTGGACGCTTCATCCAGCGACTTGCTCCAGGTGTAAGCCGCCTGAAACTGCAAGCCGTGCGAGAAACGCTTTTCCAGCATCGCTTCGAGGGCATTGTAGGCGGAATTTGAAACCGTGTCCTCCGCGAAAATGCTGGTGAATACAGGAATGCCGTCGACCGGACAGCCAGTGCCAGTGTAGGGATTGCAGTTGGGCGAGGAGTAAGGACGCAGACCCACCAGGTTGAGCCCGGCGATCGACGTGCCGGCCGGGATCACCGTCGGGCCGTTGGGGCCATACGGAAGGTGGAATCCGCCCGCCGGAGCAACCGCCCCCGCCGGCATGATGAATTGCTGATCTTCACCCGTAGGCACACAAGGCGGAGCGCCGGGCACCGCATTGATGTCCAGACAAGTCTGCGGCGTCGATGGGTTGATATCGCGCCCTACCAGCAAGTGGTGCCCTTCGGATCCTACGTAACCAACCTGCAACATCATGCTGTTCGTAAGCTGCCGCTGCACCGTGAAGTTGTATTGGATCGTGTATTGCGCCTTCAGATGCGGCTGGAACTCGCCGTAGAAAAGCATGGGGCGAAAGACCGACAGATCCACCGGCTGCCCCGGCTTCGGAGTCAGCACGCCGCCATACGGATTTGGTGCCGTGCCCGTCCCATCCGAATGCACAAACGGAGTGTTAAAGAATACGTTGTTGAGATAAGAGCTGCCCCCGAACGGCGGCTCCGCGCCAAACTGCGCCAGCACCAGTTGTTCGATTGGGTTATAGAACATTCCCCAACCCGAGCGGATGCTCGTCTTGCCGTTGTTTCCAAACAACGCTCCCAGCAGCCCGCCGTCCGCATTCGGACTGTAGGACAATCCGATTCGCGGAGCAAACGCGTGGTAGTAGCTTGAAGTCAAGCCCGCTGGCACCCCCTTGTCGCCCGGAACCACCAGTCCCGTGGGATTCGTACCCGTGTTGGCGCAAGTCGGATCTGTTACCCCTAAATTCTCGAAATAGCTGACGCTGGCTGCGCTTAGCTGGCAAGGATAAACCGTAGAATTCTGCCCTGGACGGAACGTCTCCACGTGCCCGGAGACATCCGTGGGAGGCGTATTGAATTCCCACCGCAAGCCGTAGTTGAGGGTGACGTTCGGACGAATCTTCCAACTGTCTTGCACGAACGGATAAATGGAAAAAGTGCGTATTGCCTCGCTCTGCGCCGACCCTTGGGAATAGTTATCGGCGAGTCCCAACAAATATTGCGGGTAGTAGTCTTGATCGGCCCCGCCAATCACATCGCTGCCGGTTCCGTAGAAGTTGTAGTCTCCATTGACGTTGTAATAGTAGAACTGGTCGAAACGTCCACGGCGCGTATCCACGCCAAACTTCATGGTGTGGTTCCCTTTCACCCAGGTCAGACCGTCGCTCCACTGGAAGCTGTTTCCCACCTGCGGCAACTGGCCTTCCCAGTTGTTGCCGAAAGAAACAAAGCCCGCGATGCTGACAAACGGAACACCGGTATGGCTGGCGGGCAGCCCCGGCGTAATTCCCAGGCTCGGACTGGTTCCGTACAAGCTGGTGATCGCCGACGAATCGGAAGTCCCGGTAAAACAGTAGGCCGCCGCCGCGCCCGTGCATGACGACGTTACCGCTCCCGTACTGGCGTTCTTCAAGTACCCGAGTTGTCCCTCGCGCATGTAGACGAAGCGCGCTTCGTTGACCAGCGCATTGCTGATCGTCCACGTGTGGGTCAAGTTGTATTGCTGATCGCGGCTGTTAATGTAGGTGCCGAAACCGGGCAGGTCCGCGCCCGCGTCCTGGAACTTATTGAAAGGCTTCAACTGCGTCCCGTCGTTAAAGTAATAGTAGGCCGTGAAATTCTGCCGGTCGTTGATCTTGTGATCGAGACGGAAAGTGAATTGATTCGCGTTGTCCGTTCCCGCGGGTACCGACTGATACTGGCTCCCTGGCAGGTTGGCCGCCGGAATCAACCGCTGCAGGTTGACCGCAACCGGGTCCTGGCATGCTGACGGAATCACGCTGGTGGGAAAAACCGAACTCCAGCCGACACCCGCCGCCGGCGCCGTGCTTCCGGGAATTGCCGCGATCGCGCTCGTGCAGCCCGGCCGCCCGTTCAACACGTCCGCCACAAATTGGTCGCTGATGGCTCCCTGAAACGCGTTGCCGTTCACGCCGGTTGGATCGAATACCTGTGAGAAGTCGCCATTGCGCTGCCCCGTGGTCGGAACCGTCACCACATCGCCTTGCTGCCCCTTGCGGATGCGCCTGCCTTCATAAGATGCAAAGAAGAACGACCGGTCCTTGATCAGCGCGCCACCCAGCGTCCCGCCGAACTGGTTCTGGTTCAGCTGCGGACGCGTCGTGTTGAGAAATCCCTGCGCATCGAGAACCGTGTTGCGGAAATATTCGTAAATGTTTCCGTGCAGTGAGTTGGTGCCCGACTTGGTGATGACGTTGACCACCGAACCCGAGTTCCGTCCATACTCCGCGTCGAACGTATTGGTAATCACGCGGAACTCGGCAATGCTGTCCGGAGTCGGCTCAATCGTGGGCGAGTTCACGAAAATATCGTTCGCGTCGCCGCCATTCACGCTGAAGTTATTGGAGCGCGTGCGTCCGCCGTTCACCGAAACCGAGCCCGCGTCGTCCGATCCCACAAACAGGCTGCCGCTGCTGCCCAACTGCGCCTGCACGCCCGGCTGCAATTGCAGGAACTGATACGTATCGCGCGTGTTCAGAGGCAGTTCGTTCACCGAGCGGTCGTTGATCACCGCGCCCAGCTGTGTGCTGGTGGTATCCACCTGCGGAATTTCGCCGCTCACCTCCACCACTTCCTGCGAGCCGCCAATCTGCAGCGCCGAGTTCAACGTCAGCACCTGGTTGACATCGACCGTGATTCCCTTCTGCGAGTTCTTCTTGAAACCAGCCAATTCATATTGAATGGTATAAGTGCCCGGCGTAACTTCGACCATTACGAAGTCGCCGCTATCGTTGGTCAAAACACTGCGGCTCACTCCCGTAGCCTCATTGGTCGCGGTCACCTTGACGCCCGCCAACACGGCGCCGCTGGAATCCGCGACACGCCCCAGAATGCGTCCGCCCGTGCTCTGGGCAGACAGAAGCGTGGTACAGAACAGGCACAGGCTCACCAGGATGAGCCAACAAGTCAACCGGGAAGGTTTTGACGACGGCATGGAACAGATCCTCCAGTATCTCAGGGGCAATTTAGTTGTAGACCCGATTCGGCTTGCGCGCTGCGCAAACCTTGCTATAATCGCGCAAGGTTATTGATTCCGCGGCCCCCTGTCAAGCGGAAAAGTGCATCCCCGTGGCGCGACCATCAGGAAAGTTTGAAGAGCATGTCGAGCGACGCACAAGTTTATCTCAAAATCGGCGACGTGGCCCGCCTGGTGGGAATCTCTCCGTCCGCGATCCGGGGCTGGGAAGCGCAGGGACTCACCCGCCCGCACCGCACCGAGAGCCGGTATCGTCTCTACACCCACGACGACGTGCGTTTGCTGAAAAAGGCGCGTTATTTGCGGAAAGTACGCGGTCTGAACGCCGCCGCCATCGTGCAGATGCTGCAACGCGAAGGCGCCATCAAGCCCGCCACCGCGAACGGTGCCGCCGCTATCGGAGCACGATTGCGCCGCTTGCGCACCCAGCGCGGCCGCAGTCTCGCCGAAGTCGCGGCCGCCGCCGGAATTTCCGTCGGCTTCCTCAGCGCACTCGAACGCTCGCAGATGAGCGGCTCCGTGGGCACACTCCGCAGGTTAGCACGCTACTACCGCACCAACATCCTTGATTTTTTCGATACGTCGGAACTGAATACCCGATTGGTGCGCCCAACCAAACGCAAGGTCCTCGAAGCCGGCCCCGGCGTCCGCATGGAGTTGCTCGCCTGGGGCAACAAAGTCATGGAGCCGCACCTGTTCCGCATTCAACCCGGAGCCGGCAGCGGCGAATCCTACGCCCACGAAGGCGAGGAATTTCTCTTCGTCCTGCGCGGAGAGCTAATGATCTCGCTCGACGACGAGGAATACCATCTCAAGCGCGGCGACAGCTTTTACTTCGAGAGCGCCACCCCTCATCACTGGAAAAATCCCGGCCGCACCGAAACCTGGCTGTTGTGGGTTAACACGCCGCCAACATTCTGATCGCTTCGATCGTTTAAAGGCCGGTTAAAAGATCGCCGCGAAGCCACCCACCACATCAATCCACGCTGCCCTCAGCCGGCAGCGGCACGTCCAGATGCGCAAGGTGAGCGTCGCCCTCCGGCGCATTGACGCGATCGTAGGGACGAAACAACAACGCGTAGAGAAACCCCGTGGCCAGAACCGCCACCGTGCCCACAATCATTCCGTAATTGCGATACCAGGGATCCTGCGGCGTGCGTGGCCACACCATATTGACGATGGCCAAAACGCCATAGGTAAGGGCCGCCAGATTGACCGGCCACGCCCAGACGCCCAATCGAAACGCCCCGCTCGGCTTCCATCCCTTGGCGCGCGCCACCAGCGCCCCCAAAACAATCATCTGGAACGCAACATAAATTCCGGCGGAGCCAAACACGATGATGGTCTTGATCATCTCCTCCAGAAACAGCCCAATAATCGCAATGCCTGCCGGCACCGCGCCTGCCACCAGCAGCGCAACGACCGGAACGTGAGTGTGTTCGGAAAGCGTGCTGAGCCGCGCGCCGCCAAAAATCATGCGGTCGCGTCCATAGCTGTATAACAAGCGGCTGGTAGCCGCCTGCAGGCTGATCAGGCACGAGAAAAATGAAACCATCACCACCGCAATCACTGCCCGCAGCCCAATCGGTCCCACTGCCGCGCGCAATGTCGTAGTCACCGGATCCGCATCCTGACCGGCCAGCACGGCGCTCAAATTCGGCACCGCCAGCACCAACGCCAGGCAAACCAGCATGGCCGCGAACCCTCCGATATAGATGGTCATGCGCATCGCTTTCGGAATCGCGCGGCTCGCGTCCGGAGTCTCCTCCGCCATGTCTCCGCAAGCTTCAAATCCGTAGTAACAAAACATGGCCGCGACACTGGACGCCAGAAACGCCGGCAAGTAGTGTCCATTGCTGCCCAGCCCGAAACTATGAAACAGGACCCCAAAGCTCTGGTGACGCGCCACCAGCAGCAGGTAGCTCCCCACAACAATCGCACCCAGCAATTCGCAAATGAATCCGAACATGGCAACCCGAGCCAGCAATTTGGTGCCGCTGACGTTCAATGCCGTAGTCCCAACGATCATCGCGACCGCAATCGCCACTTCCCCGCCTTGACCGACGCTGACGCCAAGAAGTTGCGCAATATAAGGAGCTCCTCCCACCGCCACTGCGGCAATGGTCGTGAACAAGGCCCACAGGTAAACCCATCCCGCCATCCAAGCCCAGCGCTTCCCCACTAATCGCCGCGCCCACGGATAGAGACCGCCCGCAATCGGAAACTGGGAGACAATCTCTCCAAACACCAGCGCCACCAACAACTGTCCCAGCCCAACAAACAAATAACTCCAGAACATCGGCGGACCGCCTGTAACGATGGCAAAGGCAAACACCGTGTAAACGCCAACCACCGGCGACAGGTAAGTGAAGCCCAAAGCGAAGTTCGACCACAGGCTCATCGAGCGATCAAACTTCGAGTCGTACCCCAGAGCTTCAAGCTGAGCGGAATCTCGATCCGCTGCATTTGGATTCGTTGTCATAAATATCCTCTCAAGACCAGGGCCCTAGAAACTAAGGGTTCCCCCGTGCACCTCTGTGCTCCTCGTGGTTCAAGCCTGTGGTTCAACCCTTTCGCATCCACCGCATTCACTGCGATGGATCGAACAAGCAGTTCCTCACTGTGCCTTACTGGGAAGCCGCCGGCAAAACCCCAACCTGCCGCATAATCGTAGCCACATCGTAAAAATCTAGGCAGCGGGATATTTTGCCATCGCGCACGTCGATCACGCTGACGCCGCGCACGGAAAACTTCTTTCCCGTCTTGAACACGTCCTTGTCGGTGCCGCTGAACATCCATTCCACCGTTCCATGACCGCCGTGGACATTGGCGCGCAGCAGCTTGAGTTCAAGATCGGGGACGCCTTCAAATTCCGAGGCAGCGAACTTGCGTAGTTCGGCGCTGCCGTGATTGACCTCGCCAAACGCCACGTCCTCGTAAAAGATGTCGCTGGTAAACAAGGGGAGCATCTTATCCGGACTGTGCGAATTCCACGCCGCAATCAGTTTTTCAGCAATCGCCCCATCGCCATCGCCGGCAGCTTTGCCCGCGCGAGGAGCCGCAACCACTGCCAGAACCACCAAGGCGAGCATGATAACGCCAGTGAAATTCTGTTTCCCATTCATAGTCATCCCCTCCTCAAACAAAAGCGCCCCAAAAAGCTTGCGCGATTATAGCAAGGTTGTGAAAGAGCGCAAGGGTTCTCGGCGTGTGTCCCTGATTCGGGAAAAAGCCTGCACTCGCGGCGCTCGTGGAATCCCACCCTTCGCAAAGTGCGCGAAGGATGGGGCACCCTTTGTCATGCTGGGGTCATGCTGGCGCTTCGGTTCAGCTGACAGAGCGGTTGCGCTGCTGGCAGGCTTGTATGGTTCCGGGCGGCAGGCGATCAGGGTCATCTGAGGGTCTGGTGGCGGAATCGTTCTGGGCAGTTTGAGGAGTATCTGGTGATGCTGGGTCGGGAGGCGGCAACAAAGCATTTGCCGAATTACTCTCTCCGTTTTTCTTCTGGCTTCTCTCTTCATTATTCATTCGACCCAGATTCGAGGACGCGACCTGCAGGGCATAGAGCAGAATTCCGGCTTTTTTCGGCTCGAGGCGGCGATGCAGCAAATGCTCGCAAACCAGGGAGATGGTTGCCTGGATCGAGGTGGCGTCATCCAGGAGGGGCACGTGGAACTGAACCCGAGGGATGGCTGCGGGGTTACTGACCTCTTCCGGCGGCGGACCGCTGTGCAGGTGGTAATAGCAAAACTTCTTGCCGCGAAGGGCGGCAGAGCGGCAGGGCTCTCCGTCGAGTTTTATTTGTTGGCAGGCTTCGTCGGAATATCGCTCAGAATATGACGTGTCGGAAGATGATGGCATTATGATGGCTCCTTGAATCAGGTATTAGCTGGCAGAGGTACCCCCTACCCCCCACCCCCCTTTTAAACCTAGTAGAATCTTTTGGTTGGCGGAGAGAGGCTGTAAAGTATTCGGTTTAAAGAACTTATAGGTAAAGTATTCAAAAGGTGGGACTTAGGTACGAAAATTAACGATTTGATGCACTTTTTCGCGCGATCCGATGCGCTCGCGCCCGTATACACCTCGCGTTGTCAAAAAGCGCCGAAAAGTGATTTGCCGTAGTTTTCGGAACCCGTCTCTGGAGACGGGCGGAGTTCGGGATGGTGCACTCTGGGTGGATGATTGCCGTTCTGCCGGCGTATGTCTGTGATGGGCGTACATAAAATTGGTGATGAAAAAAAAGCGCGGACGGCGCGGCTGAACAGATTGCTGAAAAAGGCGGACTTCGACGCCCAGCCCCTAAAGGGGCACCTGACTCAAAACGACTTTCGGCATCGCTAAAGCGATGCCCTGATACGAAGCTTGAGTTTTTCCGCAGTGCCTCTGAAGCCGTGCCCTTCCCGTTCGTGGTGGGAGGGCTCAGAAATGAAAGATCAGATCGCTAGCCGCCGTGATCTGATCGTGCCGTCGCCCGTTATCGTAGGCCTTCCGATCCCAAGCACGCTCGAAACGCAGTTCCGGACGCAACTGAACCGTCGTGCCCATCCAATGGCACCACGTGATTGAGTTCTCCGAGTAGCGCGTCGCGTAGCCCGTTCGCTGGCCTTTTTTGTCGTCCAGAAAGTCGCTGCGAAACGACAGGAAGTTATGCGCCGAGAGTTCCTTTTGCAGAAAATTGACCACCGCATATTCAGGCGCCGTACAACGCTGTTCTCCGGGAAAGCAATACGCGGCGTTCGCGCCTAGTTCCGGCTCGATCGTGCCGCCGATCGCAGGAACCCCGCGCTCATACATGTACCAGGTCTCGGTTGCCATGTGCATGGTCTTGGAAAACTTGTGATACCACGTAGCGTCGTACTGCTGCAGATTGTTGTAGGCGTATTTGGCGCCGTTGATGCCGTTGGCGCACACGTAAAGATTGTCCTTTACCGTCTTATTCGTGTAGCTCAAGCAGAACGTGCCGGAAGCCTTGGCATCAGGAGTCCACAGGGCAACGTCGTGGCCATCGGTAATGCCCAGTTGCACCAGCCACTGGTCGTTCAGCTTCAACGTCGCGATCAGGCCAGTGTCGGTAAACGGATCAATCGCATACAGCAGCGAGTGGCTGAAGATGTAGTTGTTCGGCGCGAGTTGCGCTTCGATTCCCGGCAAGGAAATGAATCGGCCCAGGCGCAGATTCATTCCCTGCGCAACCTGAGGAATGTAGACGTCGACATATTCGAGCGTCGGATCGAAGCCATATTGATGATGATCGTTCAGCAGCTGTCCGCTCAGGTAGCCTTTGCCCATCGTGTAGTGATAGTCGGTGCCGTAAAGGGCCGTCAGGTGATAGCCCCAGTCGACGTGATCCTGTTGCACGGAATCAGGCAGCCGCTCGGCGTAGAGAACCAACTGGTTCATCTCAAAACGATTGGAGTAGTCGTCATTTGCTTCGGGCGCGTTAGTATTTTTCGAATTGCTGAAGTTCAACGTCGGCTCGACCCATCCGTAGAGCTTGCTGCGGCCCTTCGCCTGGTTGATCGCAGTCATCAGCGGATAACTGTTCCCATCTGGCTCGCCAATTACAGGCGCACCGCCGTAAGACCAATCGGAATTAGGAAAAGGAGGCGAATCGAGCGGCGAAGGAAGTCCGCGTCGCGCTGGCGCCGCCTCGGAAGCAGCCGGCGGCGGCGACCAGTCCTGGCGGTAAAAGTCCGCCCAGCGCGCAAAAAAGCTCTTGGGCGCGGTTGCACCCGGCTTCGGATCTTCCGTTGGCGGAGAGGTCTCCTTATCCAGTTGTTGCGCCTGACAGAAACTGCACGTTAGGAACATGGTGCCTGCGAGTAGAAGTAAGAATCGACAGAGGAGATTATTTCTCGGGCTCATAAGAACTTGGCGACCCATGAGTCTAAAGCTTCCGCGATGCTTGGGCTGTGACATATGTATTAGGCAGTTGTGAGCCAAACGCCCTTAGTGCACGTCGCCGCCCCGACGCAGCATGGCCAGTAATAATCCGCTCAAATCCAAGTGCGAACAGCCTGACCATAGTAAAGTAGTAGTAAGCCCCAATCTGGAGTTCTGAGGAGTTTTCGATCTGAATCCAAGTATTCGCAACATCGCCATCATCGCCCACGTGGATCACGGCAAGACCACGCTGGTTGACGCCATGCTCCGCCAAAGCGGCACTTTCCGCGACAACGAGACCGTAGCCGATCGCGTCATGGACTCGAACGATCTGGAACGCGAGCGCGGCATCACCATCCTCGCCAAGAACACGGCCGTGTTCTATGCCGGCGTCAAGATCAATATCGTGGACACGCCCGGTCACTCCGACTTCGGCGGCGAAGTGGAGCGCGCGCTCAAGATGGTCGATGGCGTCATGCTGCTGGTTGACGCCAGTGAAGGCCCGCTGCCGCAGACTCGTTACGTGCTCAGCAAGGCACTCGAGGCTCATCTGAAGCCGATCCTCGTCATCAACAAAATCGACCGCCCTGACGCCCGTCCGCAGGAAGTACTGAACGAGGTGTACGACCTCTTCATCGATCTCGACGCCAAGGAAGATCAGCTCGACTTCCCCGTCCTTTATACGAACGCCAAAGCCGGAACCGCTGCCGTACATCAAGGTGCTGCCGGCGAGGATCTGCGTCCGCTGTTTGAGTCGATCGTCGATACCATTCCCGCGCCGCAAGGGGACGCCAACGGCCCGCTCCAAATTCTGGTCGCCAATCTCGACTACAGCGACTACCTTGGACGATTGGCCATCGCCCGCGTTTTTTCCGGAACCATGAAGACCGGAGAAGACGTTTCGATCGCCAAGCGTGACGGGACATTTCAGAAAACGAGAATCACCAAGCTCTTCAGCTTTTCCGGCCTCAAGCGGACCGACATTACAGAAACGTCGCTCGGTGACATCATTGCCGTAGCCGGCGTCGAAGGCATCACGATTGGCGAGACCATCACCAACGCCGAAAATCCCACGCCGCTTCCGCCCATCGTCATCGACGAACCAACGATTGGAATGCTGTTTACCATCAATACCTCTCCGTTCTGCGGACGCGAAGGCAATCTCGTCACCTCGCGCAATCTGCGCGAGCGCCTCGATAAAGAGCTGCTCACCAACGTCTCTCTTCGGATGGAAGAAACCGGCAGTACCGATTCGTTCAAGGTTTTGGGCCGCGGCGAGTTGCAGCTCTCCATTCTGATCGAGATGATGCGCCGCGAAGGTTACGAACTGATGGTCGGCAAGCCCGAGATTGTCACCAAGCGCAATAAAGAAGACGGCAAGCTCATGGAGCCGGTCGAGCACCTCACCGTCGACGTGCCTGAAGAATTTGTCGGCGTCGTGATGGAGCATGTCGGCTCGCGCAAGGGCGAAGTCGCCAACATGCACAATCACGGCTACGGCCGCGTGCGCGTCGAATTCCGCGTTCCCAGTCGCGGATTGATCGGACTGCGCAGTACATTGCTCACCGACACGCGCGGCACCATCGTCATGAACGCGCTTTTTGACGGCTACATCGAGTGGCAGGGAGAAATTCCGCATCGTCCCACCGGCGCCCTGATCGCCGACCGGCCCGGAGTTACCACCTCCTACGCTCTCTACAATCTGCAGGAGCGCGGCATACTTTTTGCCGGACCCGGCGTCGATGTCTACGAAGGCATGATCATCGGCGAAAACGCCAAGGACACGGATCTCGATGTCAATATTGTGCGCGAGAAGAAGTTGACCAACATGCGGGCTTCGACTTCGGACGAAGCGATCCGGCTGGTGCCTTATCGCAATCTCAATCTGGAGCAGGCAATTGAATTCATTGCCGAAGATGAGTTCGTGGAAGTCACGCCGAAATCGCTGCGTCTGCGCAAGAAGATTCTGCAGTCAAACAAGCGGAAGAAAGGCTCGCTGACCGCAGTGGAAAGCTGATCGCGGGCGCTCGTGTGGTGACGGGGCTTCGCCCCGTCCCAACGGTTGTGCCCAAACCAAGGTGAGCCGGGATAAATGTTAAGCCGTGAAGCAAGCCAAGTCTAAGCACGAAGAAACGGCTAAGAAAAGCCTCCGCATGCTCCTCATCCCATGCAGTTGCGGCGCCACCTTTGCCGTAGCCGCGGATTACGACCGCCAGGGAATGCACCTTCGCAGCTTCATTCCCTGCCCCAATTGCGGCAAGCGTCACGACCCGCGCAATCGCCTGCTCGCGCTCGATTATCAAGACGAACGTTTCTGGAAAGTTGGCGGGTGCTGAGGACTGCATGAAAGTAAGAACTGGAACCTACATCTACCTGGCGGCGGGAGCCGCAGGCATTCTGGCCAACCTTGTTCTCTGGCGCTATCGGCTCCATCTCTACAACCTTGACACCGATTATCCACGCGAGCCGTTGCAGCACATTCAAATGATCCTTTTCCGGGGAACGCAGGTCTTCATCTTGGTGGGAGCGTTGTTGCTTTCCTGGTGGAAGTTTTCCGCAAAAGAGTGAACGGTCGGTAGTGGCTCTGTTTGAAAAGACCCGCGCCCCCAGCGGCTAAACAGTTTGATGGAAAGTGCTTTCACGGCGCGGCATTCCCCCAGCGGCTGGAAGCCGCTATTGATTCTTCAGCAGTTACGGCACGAGTGGAACTCGTGCCCTTCCCGTTCGTGCAGGAATCCAGAGTTTTCAGCAGACTGTAAAGCCGCTATCGATTTTGCGGCAGTTGCGGCACGGCTGAAGCCGTGCCCTGCCCAAAACAATTCAAACTGAGCCACCACAAAACCGTCCACTCCGTTGAGACGACCGTGCCAGCGATGTACACTAGATAAGTCCGCAGCGCGCCCGTAGCTCAGCTGGATAGAGCGGCAGCCTCCGGAGCTGTAGGTCGGGAGTTCGAATCTCTCCGGGCGCACCAGACTTCCTGAATCACGACTCAAAAAAGCAGGGGCCGGAACACGGATGTTCCAGCCCCAGGTTCTTCATTCCCGCACAGTTACTTACAATCAGCGGCCCAGCAGGACTTGCGTCTCGATGGCAGCATCGCCGCGCTGAATCGTGATGTGAACTTTTCCCGACTTGTCTGACAACTCGGCAGCCAACTCCATCGGTGTCCTGACAGCTCGGCTATCCACCGCCTTGACCAGATCGCCGACCTTCAAGGATGCCATCTCGGCCACGCCACCCGGAGCGACCTCGACAATCTTGGCTCCTTCGAATTCCTGCGGAGCAAATACGGCGCCAAGCGAACTGATCGACAGTCCGCGTCCCGGGATGTTGACCACGCCCGCCGGCTGAGCAGCGGCAACCGTACCCGCCGACCGGCCCTCGCGGCGCGAACGCCTGGACGTAGGCGCGGAGGCAGGCGCGGGCGCAGATTTGGACTCGGCCGCCGGCAGCTCGCCGCCAAACCGGAAAACGACTCCGGCCGCCACGCGGAAATTATTCTGGCTGGGAACGGTGTCCTCATTCAGGTGACGCGTGTAGACGAAATCGGCCGGCCCCAGCTGCACTCCGATGTGACGCATGAACCAGTAGTCGACGCCGCCGCCGGCAGCGATCGCCACCGACGTGTCTGACTGGACCGCGCCGCTGACCACAATATTCATCTGGTCTTGACCGATCAGGCCATGGACAAACCCCGTGAGCTTGCCCTCTCCAAAGTTGTATCGCGGGCCGAACATGTAGGAGAAATTGGTGCAATTGAAACCGGTGTTGCCGAGGCAATCGCTGGCCGAGTGGTGGCTGAAGTCTCCGTCGGCGCCCAAATGATGGAACAGGTTGACCGAGGCGCCAAACCCATAGCCGTTCATCGCCAGCCGCTGCGAATTCGAGGACGTTACCGTGCTCCCTGGTACGTCGAAGCTGTAGTACGAGAAACCGCCGTATACATTGATTGCCGGAAGGTTCTGAGCGAAACAGATGCCCGAGAGAAAGAGAGCTGCCAGAACGAAGAGGATAAGCTTTTTCATTTTCCTTATAACGCCTCCAGGAGAACCGTGGCGCAACCGCATACAGGATCGAACTGGCCACACGTCCGATCCGGGCTCGCCAGAAATCGTGTGCCCTCCTGGTCGAGGCCCGTCTTACGTCAACTCTTGCACGGGATTACGGCGATTGGTGATTATAATTGCCCCTCGCAAAAAAAGAAAATCGGAGCCCAGGCAAAAGCCGGCGGGACGCCGGCGCTACCCGGTAGGTTGGACGCATCGCCGCTCGCACACAGCTCCTGCATAGTTTGCAGCAGCGATCCGGCAGGTGAACCTCAGCCTGAGCGCTCAAGCGGGGCGGCGGTCGTGCCGATCCCTGCCTTCCGCTACGCCGCCGTTGAACCTCGGTAACCCTCCCTCTCCTCTAAAGTCATCTGCCACTCTGACCGATAAGTGAGTGAGGCGGCGAGTAGCCCCGTAACGATGGGACGACAGGGGTCGTCGGGAGGATGTCCATGTCAACAGCAGCAGTTTCCAGTTCATCGATTTATCAGGAACTCCAAAGTTTCTACCAGAGCCGTCAGGCCGATCTGAAACAGCTGGGCAGCGCTCTTCAGAGTGGCGATCTGGCCGGCGCTCAGCAAGCCTACCAAGCCCTGGCGGTGCTCGGCGAGGATGGGCCTTTCGCCAATTCCGAGCCTTTTTCCAAGTCCAACAGCGCCCAGGCTTTCAACGCTCTCGGCGAGGCTCTGCAAGCCGGCGACTTGACGCGAGCGCAGGCTGCCTTTAGTGCCCTAAAAGGCGACCAAAACAAATCGCAGGAGACTGCGGCCACGGTTGTAAACCTCAGCAGCACCCAGGCAACTAGTACCGCGGCCACAACCACCACGTCATCGATCTACCAGCAACTGCAGGCCTACCGGCAGCAGCGGCAGGCCGATCTGAAACAGCTTGGAACGGATCTCCAGGCCGGCGACCTGACCGCGGCGGAGCAGGATTTCACCGCGCTGACCACGCTCGGCCAGACCGGCCCCAACAAAAATGGGCAGGTCTTCCGGCAATCCGGCCGCGAACAGGATTTCCAGGCCATTGGCCAGGCGTTGCAATCGGGCGACCTCGCCGGAGCCCAGTCGGCCTTCGCAAGTCTGGAGAGCACCTTCAGCAGCAAAGACCAGCAGGCCCAAACCGCCGCAACCGCCTACAATTCCAATGCGACCGAGATTGTCATCAACCTGGGAGATCAGCCCAGCACCACTTCTTCCACGAGTACGTCTCCCTCGAGCACGGCGCAACCGCTGGAACTGGTCATCAACGTGGGTTCCAACAGCTCTTCGTCCTCTTCCGCCGAAGAGATCAACATTAATGTCGACGGTAGCAATACGGGATCGCAGACCTCTACCAGCGCAACTCAGTCACAAACTGGGGGCTCCGCTGAGCAAATCACCATCAACCTCAACCCGCAAAGCAATTACGAGATCATTCTGAATCTGGGCAACTCCAACTCGTCGAGCCAGTCTCAGACCAGTTCCAGCAATACGCTGAGCGTAAGCGCATAGGCTGACTCGTTCGTCAATCGTGGGGCGTTTCGGAATTGCCTCCATCCGAAACGCCCCACACTGCTATCCGGATATTCACAATCGCGCCCCAGCCAAGAGCCAGCGCCAATCGGAGTTCTTCCGCAGAGTTCTAGAACGTGACCCGCACTCCAAACTCTATCTGCCGCGGAGCACCATTCGCGTACGTGCCCGAACCGGGCAGAACCCGGTCCAGCCGCGCCGTGCAGAAAGCGGTTGAGTTGCCGCAGTATCCGCCCGAACTCGCGTTGTTCAGCGAACTCCCCGGAGCGCCATTGAGCACGCCGCTTAGCTGATTGCCCGCGCCCCCGAAGTTGGCCCAGTTGAAAACGTTGAACACCGAAACATTCGGCTCGACCTGCACCCGCTCCCCCACCTGGAATGGACGGCTCAAATGCAGATCCATCGTCTTCAGCCAAGTGGCTTGCGCGGCATGCGCCGGCAACACTTGGATCGAAGGCGCATCAGCGCCCAGTTGGAGCAGTTGCGACTGACTGAACAAGCCGGCAAGCGCCAGCGCCCGTCCGGCGGGCGTCAACTGACCGGCGTAATTGGTGTTGTAGTACGCAATGGCCTTGGTCAGATTGCTATTCGAATATTTTCCCGTGTTTCCCAGAAACGTTGCCGGCAAAAGATCGCCCACCGTACCATCGCCGGTAATGTCGCTGCGGAAGATTTCTCCCGCAACTCCGCCGCCGTCCTGCTGCGGAATATACGTGCTCAGCGGGAGTGGCGACCCCAGATGCATGATCATCGAAAACCGCAGCCCATACGACAGGTCCGCCGTCGGAGTCAGCGTGAACTGGTGCGTGCGGTCGAGTCCGGCGTCCCCCCAATGCCCGAGGTGTGGACGGTTGTAATCTTCCGCCACGTTCATCCGCGAATAATCTCCGCCGCTGCCGTCCGGCTCCGCAAGGTTCGTGCGATAACGGGAGAGCGTGTACTCCAGCGCCATATGCACCCGCTGCACGCGCCGCAAAGGATTCTCGCCAGTGACGCCGCGGTAGGCCAGGTGTACGCCGGTATATCTCGACCGTCCGCTTGGAAAGTACATGATGTTCGAACCCACCAGCGGATTGATTCCGCCAAACGACGCCTGCTGCTTGCCGAGAACCGAGCAGGGGAACGGCCCGCAGAAAGCATTTGACGAATCCAGTCCATGACGGGCGAAATCCGCGATGCTGGCGGTTGGCACCGCATTCAAATAGCAACTCACCGCAGTCTGAGAACTGCCGCCAGTGGATCCGGCGGGGCCGCATCCCGCGCTCGCTACCGTGGCATTGATCGCCGCCAACTCGGCGGCGTAGCTGTTGAGCAAGGGATTCGCGTTGCTGCCGTCCGTGAGGTAGCTCCAGCTGCCCACGCGGTTGGTGTCGATCCCCAGCGGAAACTGCGTGCCGAGTTCGCGCACATAGTCGGCGGAGAACACACCGTGCTCTCCGATTTGATGCTGAATTCCACCGGCGATGTGGATCACTCGAGGCGTCTTGAAACCCGGAGCCAGCAGGCCTCCGAAGTTCGCCAGGCTGTTCGTCAGCGAGTACATGTTGGGTCCACTTGTGACTGCCGACTGCGCCAACTGGAAATTCTGTTGTAATTGCTGAATGGCGGCCGAAGCGCTTCCGATCGGCTGTCCGCAGATCTGTGTCGCGATGTCGACCGGCTGTCCGGAAACCTCCACCGAACTCACCACCGATCCGTCTGGAAACAGCACCGATCCCGTGGGACACAGTGTCAGGCTGCGGTTGTATTGTCCGCTGGACAAGCGGTTGATGCGATCCTGATAAGCGTTCTGCAACAGAAAATTGTCGTAAAAAATACCGCCACTCACGCGCACCACCGTCCGTCCGCTGTGTCCCGGATCCCAGGCCAGACCCGCCTGCGGAGCAAAATTAAAGTTCGGCTGAGTCACTCTCTGGCCGAGGCCCAGGTGCTGGCCGGGGATGGTGCTGTTAGGAATCAAGCCGAATTGATCGAGAATCAAACCGGTTGTGCAGGGCGGAGCCTGCACGATCGTGGTGTTGATGGCGGAACACTGCAGCGCCGCCAGGTCGCTGTCGGTGCGCCCAGTGTCGCGCACATAATTCAAGCCGAAGCTGAGATCGAGATTCGGATACAAATTGAACGTGTCGCCCACGTAGCCCTCGAGGCGCGTATCGAAGTGTCCGCCGCTCGGCCGGTTGAAGGCCGAGCTCCCGCTGAAGTTTCCGAGCCCGTTGAAAATCGTCACCGTGCCCACCGGATAGTTCAGCGGATTGCTGGCTCCTCCGGAAAACGGGTCCGAGGCGCCGCTAACGGCATTGATCACATCGATTCCATTCGAACTGGTCACTGAGGCTTCATTATTTCCCGGCGTGTAGAAATCTCCCTGCGCAATGCGATGAATCGCTCCGCCGAAGCGCACGGTGTGATAGTTGTTGTAAACCGTGCTGCTGTCGTAGCGCCCGAAAAGGTCGCGCTGTATGGTCTGCCGATGACCCGCCAGGCTCGGCCCCAGAGAGAACGATCCCAGTTGTACATGGAATGGCGCATCCGGAAGAACCAGCGAATCGCCGAGCGCCGGATTCACCGCATCGACCATCTTCTGATAACCGAAACGCGCACTGTTCACGAAACGTCCGTGGTTCCAATCGAGGCCGAGAACTGCCGCCGGAACGTTGATCTGATTACGGAAATTCGAATCGCTGTTGGAAGGCGCAATCTGGTTCGCGTTGTCGTAGCTAACCCGCGCGAAGCCCTTCATGTTCTCGCTGAAGTTGTAATCCAGCCGCGCCGTCAGCAGGTTCTCGCGAAAATACGCGCTCTGCGGAACGATCCCGTTGCTGGCCGGGAATCCGAGCAGACCCGGCATCACGCCATCCTGCTTGGAGCGCTCGCCTCCAACGAATAGAAACGCCTTGTCTTTGATGACCGCGCCGCCGACTCCGAATCCATACTGCTGGCGGCTGTAGTTCTGATCGCCCGCCGGAAATCCCGCCAGACCAACGCTGGCGTCGCGCAGATTGCCAAACAGATTGCCGTGAAACTCATCGCCACCCGAACGCGTGGATACCTGCACCGCACCGGCCGCGTTCAGCGACTGAAACACTTCCGGCGTGACCCGCGACACGATCACTTCGCGCACCGCTTCCGCCGGCAGGTTCATCGTGGCTGCGCCCTTGGTCTCATCCATCACTTCGACTTGATCCATGTCGTAGTGTGTCGTGCGTCCCAGTTGGCCGTTGATCGAGAGCGACTGGAATCCGCTCTTGCCCGGATCGAGCACCGCTCCATCCACCACCTGCACGCCCAGTTCAAACTGCCCCGCATTCAGGTAGTTCCGCCCGTTAATGGGCAGCGTATCGGGAACTTCACCGCTGAACCTGCTCTCCAGCCGCGCCGATCCTGGACCGGTCCATTCCAGCTTGAAATCCGCCGTGACCGCCGTGCCTACCACTACGTTCACCGTGCGCTCGATCGGCAGTTTATCCCGCCCCTCGACACGCACCACGTACGGACCCGGCGGCACGCCTTCGGAAACGTAGTTGCCGTCCGCGCCGGAACGGACCATGCCGCGGGTGTCGGCGTCCTGCGAGTTGTACAAGACCCTCGCCCCGGCCACCGGGTTTCCGTCTTCATCCCGCAAGGATCCCTGAATGGTGCCGGTGGTCGGTTTTTCGGTTACCTCTTCCTGCGCCCACAACGAAGCTGTGATTGCAACTACGAAGAGCACGATGCCAAGGGACAGAGAACGACGAACATGCAAACCAGAGCAATCGAACAAAGTGCCACTCTCCTGGGGGCAGAATCGCAAATAGAACCTGGAAGCGATTCCGCGTCTAAGGGTCTTAATCTTCTTGTACTGAAATCGAATAGAACAGTTTACTAGATGCGCGGACTTCCTCGGGGCGCTGTACGAGTTTTTCCGCGCCGCATGTCGAGCCGCGCTTGCGAGCCAGTCGGGACTGTTTCCCGCCATCCAGTGAGTGGAGCAAGAAATCTCAGGGGCGAAGAACTCTCAGGGACGAAGAACTCCGGAGCGGAGTCCTCGCTCGTCGTCCGGTGCCGGGTGGTCGCGACATGAAGCGTCTCCAGCGGTCGCCTGCTACCCCACAAGCGTTCGAGCCGGATATGTCTCGCTTTCGAGTGCCTCCGTGTTTTCATAGCCCATAATGCAATATTCCGTATTCAAAGTGACTCGATGGCGCCAAGATCCCTGATGACTGGGGGACACAGTGTATCTAATTGGTTGAAAATAAAAGTTACTGGCGCGAACCGGGCCTAGTTGCAATCTTGGCGGACAGATTGCTTGATGTTCTCCAACAAATAGGCCTCGCGTCTATTGAATCCGTCTTTCGACAATGTCCAAGGGTTCCCCGGGCGAAGTAGCGGCCTTGGATTCTCGCGTCGACCAAGCTGGGCAGCACTTTTCGCCCGGTGGGTACGTCCAGCTTGGAGCAAGCCGATTTCTGAAGTGGACGACGGCAGCGAACAACGTTCGTTACCGGATATTCCGAAAGGAAGGTGGACGATGCTGAATCATTATTCCTCCCAACGTTTGAATGCGCCGTGCAGAATTCTCGCTGCTGTAGCCCTGCTGGCAATCGCGATTGTGATCGCTCCCAACGCGACGTTGTTCGCCCAAACCACGATTTCCACCGGCAGCATTCAAGGGACGGTGTCGGACCAGACCGGTGCCGCCGTAGGCGGAGCCAAGGTCACGATCACGCAGAAATCCACGGGCCGGGTCATCAACACCACCACGACATCCTCCGGCACATACGCCTCGGGAGCGTTGATTCCGGGCGAATACATGGTGCGGGTGGAAGCGCCTGGATTCAAGACCACGGACGAACAAGTCGTGGTGCAGGTGAACACCACCGCTTCGGCAAATTTGAAGCTTGTCCTGGGATCGAGCACGCAGATTGTCGAAGTGCAGGGTTCCGAGGTCGAGGTGAATACCGAGCAGGCCACCGTCCAGGGGGTTCTTACGGAGAGGCAGATCGAGAACCTGCCCATCAACGGACGCAACTTTCTTGACTTAGCTCAGTTGGAGCCCGGCGTCCAGATTCAGGATGGTGGCACCTTCGATCCCACCAAGAACGGTTTCTCGTCAGTATCCTTTGGCGGCCGCTTCGGGCGCACCGCTCGCATCGAGGTCGATGGCGTCGACATCAGCGACGAAACCGTGGGAACAACGACCCAGAATCTTCCCTTGGGAGCAATCCAGGAATCGGCTCTGCAACAATCTTCGCTCGATCTCTCGACCGAGTTGACTTCTTCGGGTTCGGTGAATATCACGACGAAATCCGGAACCAATGGGCTGCACGGCGAGGGTTTCTACTATTTCCGCGACCAGAGCCTCAACGCCGCTCTTCCCGGTGGTTCCACGAATTATTTCCAGAGGAACCAGTTTGGCGGCGACGTGGGCGGTCCTATCATAAAAGACAAGCTCTTCTTCTTTGCCGACTTGGAGCGTAACAAGCAGGATCTTCTTGATCCGGTTATCCCTGGAGGAGACTTCGCCAATTCCACGGGCAGCTTCACGTCGCCCTTCCGGGACACGGAAGCCCTGGGAAGAGTTGACGGTTCGTGGGGCCGATTGAAAACTTTTTATCGCTTCACCTTTGAACAGAACCGCAGTGTGCTTCCCTTTATCCCCAACTCCTTCCAGCCCTTCGCCAATGAGAACCACTCGCGGAACCACATTGTGGGCGCCGATTTCAACACTGGAAGCTTTACCCACAGCATCCGTTTCGGGTACTCGAAATTTCAAAACGGGATAAAAGACGCGGTCACCGGGACGAGCATTTTTAATCCCGGGGGTGCAATCGAACTTGCGATTGGCGCCGACCCCAACTGCCTTACGGCAGGCGCCGATGATTTCTGCTCTGGACCGAACTTCCTGGCTCCGCAAGCGACCTTCCAATCGGACCACCAGATCAAGTATGACGGTGGCAAGCCGTTCAAGAACCATATCTTCCGCTTTGGCGTCGGTCTCAACCACCTTCACGGCGGCGGTTACGCCGAGTTCTTAGGGCTGGCTCCTGCGGTTGGCTCGCCCACCCTCGGGAGTGGCGCGCAGCCTCCCTGTTCGCCAACTTGTTCGTTCCCAAGCCTAACCAGCGACCCGACGGACTTCGCATCGAATCCTCTTAACTATCCCGCTGTAAACGTAACCTTGGGCAATGGCCAGGGCTTCTCTTCCGCTAAGCCGTCCTTCGGCAACCCCGGCGGCGGGTTGGGACCGGACAATCGCTTCTCGTTATATTTTGGGGATTCCTGGAAGATGCGACGAAACTTCACCTGGACTGCCGGCCTCCGCTACGCCCGTGACACAGGACGGACCGACAGCGACCTCGGTCCGACTCCGGCACTGGCTGCGTTCGACAACCAGTTCTATTCTGGCTTGGAAAACCGCGTACATCAGCCCAATCTAAATTTTGCTCCTCAATTGGGATTTGCCTGGGATCCGAGAAGCAACGAAAAAACTGTGATTCGTGGCGGCATCGGTCTCTTTTACGAGAACTCGATCTGGAACAACATTCTGTTTGATCCCGCGGGACGACTGCAGCAGGGACTGTTCCTTGGGCTAACGCCCGTTTGCTCAGGCGGCAAAGCACAGCCGTTGCCTTTCACCACTACCATCGACCCAAACACGATTTGCGGCGACAACTATCAGATCGGGAACGTCGGCTCCCAGATTGTCACACTCCAGCAGGAGTATCAGGCAGCAACGAAAGCAGCGGGGGCCTCAACCAATGGGACCTATATCGGGAGCATCTTAGCCAGTGGAATTGACATCGACAGCGTCAGCCTGCTGGCGCCCAACTACAAGTCGTCCCGGTCGGTGCAGATGAACATCGGCGTGCAGCGGGAGATTCATCGTGGACTGGTCCTGACAGCCGACTATCTGCGCAATATCTCCACCCATAACTTGCTCAGCATCGACACCAATCGCGTGGGTGATGCCCGGTACTTCAATCTCCCTGCGGCCCAGGCGGCCATCGCGACGACTCTCGCCAATTGCGGGGTGACCACGGTTGTTGCTTCCTATACGGGTGCGGGTTGTCCAACCGATCCAGCAAATGGAACAAACGACGGGGGCCAATGGACGCCCCGGCCCGCGACCATTTCGGACTATGCAAGCAACGGCTTGGATTCTGGCTATTCAGCCTGTGGCGGAGGACCATGCCCCAACGCAGCTTTCGGCGGGATAAACAACGGCGCGACCGGCGCTAACCAGATGCTATTTCCCATCGGACGTTCCGTATACAACGGCTTGCAGATGTCACTGAAGGAGGATGTCCAGAAGCCGCTGCCGGGAATCAAGTACCTGAATTTCCAGGTTTCCTATTCGCTCTCCCGTTATGTCTCGACGACGAGGGACAGTGATTTCATCAACTTCCCCACGGACAATGCTGACCCGTTGAAATATGTCGGACCCAATGGTCTTGATCGCACCCACCAATTGTCGTTCGGCGGAATCATGGATCTGCCGGCGGGCTTCCGCTTGAGTATAATTTCTCACTTCGACAGCCCGCTCGCCTCCAACGTCACGCTGCCGACTGGTGGAGCTCCTGGCGGCATCTTCCAAACTGACATCACTGGCGATGGAACCGGCGATGGAACCGTCACTTCGAACGGCGGCGTCGGCGATCTCTTGCCCGGCACCAACGTTGGCGGATTTGGTCGCAGTTTTGGCGTGAACGGTTTGAACAAACTGATCACGAATTACAACAATAACCTCGTCGGCACGCTGACTCCGGCTGGTAAGGTTCTCCTGGCAAACGCAAGCAGTCTGGGGATCACCTCAGCGGACCTGACTGGCCTCCAGGCCGTCATTGGAGGAAACCAAAACGGATCCGGCCAGATCGGAGGGTTGCAACTCGCACCCGCCGGCGCAGTTGGACAAGGATGGTTGAAGACCTTCGACTTCGGCCTGAACTGGGGCTACAAGATCAAAGAGACGGGGGTTGAGATTCGACCGGGAGTGACTTTCTTTAACGTTTTCAACATCTCGAACTTCGATGGTCCGGCGGTTCCCTTCAGTGCAACCCTGAACGGACAGCCCGGTTCTCCCAACGGTACACTCGCTTCCCAGCCAGCTTTCCTCCGCCTCGGCTTGGGCTCGGGTGTGAACGCACTCGGTTCACCCCGCGTGGTCGAGTTCGAGTTGAAGTTGGTGTTCTAGACGTCCTGAATAGGGCAATAGCAAAGGCCATCGACCTCATCGTCGGTGGCCTATTTTTTTGCGCCCTAGAACGTTCCCTTATGCGTGTAGTACCCGGCGCGGTAGTGGGACTGGTAGGGACCTCCCGCTGGCGCATTCGCCAGGTCCACGTGCAGTTGACGGAAGTCTGAACTGGAATAGCGTTCCGACGGATAGTAGGCCAGCAGATATTGGGTTCGCAGCTCGTCGCTGATCTTCTGGAAGGCGTCGTCGAGTTGCGCGAGCGACTTCGCATAGTAATACTTGCCGCCTGTATCCGATGAGATCTGAATCAACGCGTGCTCGCCGCCTGTGTCTCGTCCGGCATCCGCTTCGATGGGCACGATGATGATGCTGTAGAGGATCGCTTCCGCCTCCTGGGCCGCGCGCAGCGCCTCTTTGTAATCCACCTGGCTCATCGTGTCTCCGCCGTCGGTGATCACCACCATCACTTTTCTTCCCTGCCGACGGCTGAGCGCGTGCGACCCCAGGAAAACCGCGTCGTAGAGTGCCGTTGCCGAGCCGTTGCGTGCTTTGTCGATCCCTTCGTCGATCTTTTTCAAGTCGGATGTAAACGGCACCATCTGGCTCACGGTCTCGCTGAACTTGTACACGGAAAGCCCGTCCTGCGGGCGCAGGATTGCGTGGGCAAACTTGCGCGCCGAAGTCAGTTCCAGCGGCAGATCTTTTCTGGTGCTCAGGCTCGTGTCCACGGCCAGTATGATCGACAACGGCAGCGCCGATTCCTTGCTGAAGATCGAGATCTTCTGTTCCTTCCCGTCTTCCTTCAGCACAAAGTTTTCTTTTTGCAGGTTCGCCACCGGAGCCCCGCGCGCATCAGTGACCGTCACGAACACATTCACCAGCTTCACATCGACCTTGAGCGTGGTTTCCGGTTCCTCGGCCGGAAGCGGAGAACTGACGAAGGCGATCAGCAGCAAGAGTGAGAGAAAATGTCGGATTAGGCTCATCAATGATTCCAAGTATCTTTAATACTGCAATGATTCAATGACTAAATGATTCAATGATTATGATGCGCCCTTCTCCCCGACCGTGCCTCCCGGGCGCCGGATTTCCTCGGGAAACGCCTCCCCGTCGGCCCACACCGCTCCATCTTCAAAATACTCTTTCTTCCAGATCGGCACCGTCTTCTTCAGCGTATCGATCATCCAGCGGCAGGCGTCAAACGCAGCGGCTCGATGTGCCGACGCCACCACGATCAAGACGCTCGTCTCCCCAATTTCCAGACGCCCGAGCCGGTGGACGATCGACGCCGCGCGCACGCCGAAACGTGTCCGAGCCTCGGCGGTCAGAGATTCCATCTGCTTCAGCGCCATGGCTTCATAGGCTTCGTAGTCGAGATAGAGCGTGCGCCGCCCACGCGTGTTGTCCCGTACCACGCCTTCGAAAATGACGGCAGCGCCATCTTCCGGCCGCTTCAAACGCCGGACTACCGCCACGGCATCAATCGGCTCGCGGACGATCCGGACTTCGCCCCGCATTTCGCCATGCACTTCTTCAGGCACATCGCGTTCTTCCGGCGACCCGCCACTCACCGGCGGCAACAGCGCGACCTCATCGCCCTCGCGCAACACGCGTTCTGCTTCCGCATATTCTCGATTCACCGCAATCGCCAGCGACGGTAGCATTGCTTCCAACCGTGGCGCTTCCCGCACATAATAGAGGAGCACGTCCCGCACCCGAGCGCCTTCCGGCAATTCGACCGTTTCGACCGATCGCCCCGACACTTCCTTCAATATGCCGAAAAATAACACGCCGATTTTCATCAGAACTTCCCTGCGGAAACACTCGCAACTGGGTACTCGGTACTGGCGTCCAGTGTAGCGCGCCGTCATCCCAAAGGACCTGTCCCTTCGTGTGGCATTCCGCGCCGTACTAACCCGTTCGCTCAATTACCTCCGTAATCGTGCATTAGGCCTTTTTCCCGCTTAGTCTTAGTGCCAACACTCTGCTGTCTGAGGAGGCGGTTATCGCCAACGCGGTCCATACCGATGCCAGCCGCAGCGCGTCCGCTCGGTCGTTCCTGCACAGCCTCAATATTCTGGTGAAGTACACCCGGCTGTATGGCGTGACGCACAAGCGCACCGAGGGCCAATTCCAGACCACGTGGAACGAACTCCAGGAGGCACTGCCCAAGAATAGCGACACTGGTTTTCTACTCGGCGTCTCTGACAACAAGTTGCTTCTCGATGGCATTCCGCTCGAAACCGGGCAAGCCGAGAGGAGTTTCGCACAGTTGCTGAATGCCGCCGGGCTCTCCAGCATCATGTTCTCGAGCAAGGTCACGCTCGACGATTTTACCCGCCTGGTCCGCGCCTTTGCGCAGGGCGGAAGCAAAGCGCAGGACTTCGCCAAGCAGATCAAGGAAACTCTCGGCGATAACAAGGATTCCTCCATCCGCATCAATGAAGTCAAGTTCGTCGCGGCCGACCCGACGACGGGCGAAATTCCACTGGCAGCACAGATCGCCGCGCAAGCCCTCGGACCGGAATTCAAAGAGTGGCTCAACGATCCTCAGAAGCTGCTCCAGTTGATTGCGGCCGCTCAGGGAGCAAGCGCCGGAAACTCCGGCGGCACCACCCTCGGCAACGTACCCACCGCCCCCACTCCCGATGGCACAGGCTCCGGCGGCACCTCGTCCGGTACCGCAGGCAGCATTTGGACTGGCGGCGTCGTTCCCTTACAGGAAGAGGAAGTCATCCAGACCATTCGCCTGCTGACGCATTTTGGCCAGGCGATGCAGGATCCCAGCGCTTCCCCGGAAAGTTTTAAGGCTGAACTCGGCAAGGCTCCCGAAGGCGCCAAGGTGAATCTCGCCCAGTTGCTGGAAAACCTGGCGGCGCAGGCTTCTCAGAACAAAAACGGCGATGGCAATGACACGCCGCTGCTGATGAAGGCTGCCGAGAGCATGGCCATTAAATTCGCTCTCGACCGCTATCAGCGTGGCGACGTCAAAGTCAACGCCGTGCACGAGATGATGGAGCACATGAGCCGGCAGATGGATACGCTCCGCCAGATCTTGCGCGTTCAGGAAGATAAATTATCGAAAGCCGGCGTCCTGGTGGAGTCTCACGCCGACATTCTCGACCGGATGTTCTGGGCTGAGATTCCCGAATCCGGCAAGAAAAGCGTTCTGCTTTCGAGCGAAGCCACCTGCGTGCCGCCGCGCAATATTCGCCAGTTCGTGGAAGTTCTGCTGGACCGCGACGACAACGACCTCGCCGCCAAGATTCTCTCCAACTATTGCAGCGGCCTCGACGCGAAAGACTCCGAGCCCCGCTGCAAAACGGCCACGGGTCTGGCTCAACTCGCCGACCTCTACGCCAGCGCACCCGAGGAAATCATGCCCAACGCCCTAGCCAAGATGGGCGAACACTTGGGTAGCAACAGCGATACCGAGATGCAGAGCCTGCTGAGCGCCGCCCTGGCACGTTTCGGGCAGGAGGCCTGCGCCCGCAAAAAGTACAAGGCTATCGCCGAACTCTGCTGCACGTTGGACAGACTTTCCCAGCATCGGCCTGAACTGGTGCAGGATCTCCGCTCCCGCGTCGGCGTCGAAAATCGTTTGCCCGAGATGATTGAAGAAGCCATCAACGCCGATCAGGTGTCCGACGATCTGGTCAACGTCCTGCAGCAGCTTCCGAAAAATTCCGTGGAACACCTTGCCGACCGCTTCTTCCGCGCCCACCGGCGCGTCGAATGCGATCGCATCGTCGAACTTGTCGGCGAACTCGGACAACCCGCCATCGCCGACCTGCGCGACATTCTGCGTACTGGCCAGCCCCGTCAGGCGGCTTCCACCGTCGGGCTGTTGAGCCGTCTCGCCGTCACCACCCTGCTCGAACTGCTGCCCTCGCGCATGGGTGAATTCAATCGTTTCTATCAGGACGTCATCGTTCGCCAGATTGCCTTCGGCGCCGCGCCCGACCGTGGACGCACGCTGCTCGAACTGCTCGAACTGCTCGACGCTCACATCCTGCCCGAGGCCATCGACGAGATCGGCATGAGCCAGGATCGCAGCGCCAGTTCCAGCCTGATTGCGCTCGCCTCCGCCGGCGAAGCGCACAACCGTCCTCCGTTCGTGCAACTCAAAGCCATCGAGTCGCTTGGACGTTTACGCGACATCGAGGCGGTTTCCGTTCTGCGCACGATCGTCGAAGACAAGAAGTTTTTTGGTTACAGCCAGCACCGCGAATTGAGAATCGCCGCGGTTCAGGCGCTCGCCAAAATCGACCCTCGCTACGGCACTCAGGCTCTGAGCGACAGTGGCCTCGAAGCCGGTGAACTGACCATCTCGCCGCTCGATTCCGGCCCGGGATGTCCATGGGTCCGGCAGCGCCGCTACGAACGAATTAGTCTTCCGCGCACGCTCTCCGCCACGCTTTCCAGTTCCTGGGGAAAGTCGAACATCGTCATGCGCGAGATGAGCCTGGGCGGCGGCATGGGCACGCGCAATGACAATCTTCGCGTCGGCTCCGAAGCCCACGTCGAAATTTCTCTGGGCGTGAAGAAGATCCGCGGCGAAGTGCTTCTCCGCCGCGCCCGCGTCAATGAAATCGGTTTCGAGTTCGTCAGCATGGACCTCGACAGCCGCTACCGCCTCCGCCGCGTGCTGGTCGAAGCACTGCAAAGAGTCCCGGAAAATAGCGGCACCAGCTGGGACGGCGAACGCAAGATCGAGAAATAGCTCTCAGCCGTAAGCCATCCGTCTCAGGAAAACCCTTGCTCCCGCTGCTTGCTCCGCAAAGAAAAAGCCCCTGCTGCACGCAGAGGCTTTGTCACAATCCCAACTCTGAATCCGTAAACTTGCTTACGCCACCTTCACGAAGATAATCACGAGCGTGAACAACACCAGCGATTCGATGAACGCCAGGCCTAGAATCAGCGCCACCTGAATGCCGGAGCGGGCCGCCGGATTGCGTCCGAGCGCTTCGCACGCCGCCGACGCCGTACGTCCCTGGGCTTGCGCCGCCAATCCCGCGGCCAACGCAATCGCGAAGCCGGAAGTGATCACCACCCAGTTGGTTGTGCCGCCACCCCCGCCTGCGCCCGTCTGCGCAAACGCCGGGACAGCCAGAAAACAGAACATCATCATCACGAACAACAACATCGCTACTTTCCGCATTTGTTTCTCCTTATATAAATTGCCCCCAGTGGGTGGTTGACGCCGTGCTTGAGTAAGCCAGCGCCCTCACGCTGAGAAGCAGTTGTCAGTAACCAGTACCCAGCACCCAAGGATCGGTTTTCCGGGTACTGGGTACTGGGTACTGATTTTAGTGTTCGTGCGCCGTCGCTTCTCCCAGATAAACGCAGGCGAGCAGCACAAAAATGTATGTCTGAATGAAGGACACCCCGATATGCAGGCCCTCAAACAGAATCGGAACTCCCACCGGCACCAGCGAGAAAAATACCAGCGTTACCATCTCGCCCGCGAACATGTTCGCGAAAAGACGGACCGTCAGTGACAGCACGCGAGCCGCATGACTGAATAACTCGATCGGGAACAGCAGAATCGGCAACAACAAGCGGACCGCCAGCGGCATGCCCTCTTGCGGGCCAATAAAGTGCTTCAGGTAGCCCACCGGGCCATTCGCGCGCACTCCTTGAAAGTGATAGTAAATCCACGTCAGCAGCGCGCATCCCAACGGCACAATCGGCACCGCCGTGGGCGATTCCAGCCCCGGCACCAGTCCAATCAGGTTGCAACTCAGGATGAACATCGCCAGCGCCGTCAGATAGGGGACGAACTTCTCCGGATGACCAGAAATGGTCTCGGCCGCCATGTCGCCGATGAATCCGTGAATGCCTTCCATCGTGTGCTGTAGCCCACCCGGATTCTCCACCGAAAGCCGCGAACGCACGGCCACAAAGAAAATCGTCAGCAGCAGCACGACGAGCAACTCCATGGCGAAGCTGTTCGAAATCGGAGTCGCCGGATACTTAGGATGAATATGCAGCGCCTGCAGCAACGCCAGCACTGGCGCGCCAAACAGACGATTCAGGAGTGCGGTAAAAGCCAGTTGTTCCATTTTCAGATTTCCAACAGCCTTACTCCGAGCGCCGCAAAGCCGTATAACCTTCCCACGCCGCCTCAACCATCAAGGCAGCCACGGGCACACACAAGCCCCACAGAAAGCCGCGAAAGGCCAAAGAAGAACCTTTGAATATAGCATAGGCGGCGGCTCCCACCAACCCATAGCGCACCAGGAAGCGGAGGATAATCCGCCCGCCTTTTTCCCGGCTGTTGCGGTTGACGATGCGATCGGCCAGGCCTTCGACGCCGCGCGTCAGCGAACGGAAGTTAACGTAGGAAACCGCGGCCCCGAAGGCAAATCCAATCGATCCGGCCCAACCGTAAAACCAGAACGCCGGCCCCAGCAGCAGAACGCTAACCACCAGCAGATTGCGCAACACGCGGGGAATGATGCGGTCGCGAATTGCGTCCTCCCCGAGATTCTCAGGCTCATTCATCTGTCATCTTTGGAAGCGCCCATGGCCATGCGGATCATCTGCCAGAATCCCACCACGGCGCCAAACAACAGCCCCACCAGATAGAGCCACTTGGTGTGCAGCCAATAATCGGCCAGCTTGCCTAAAAAGAATCCCAGCAGGACCGCTGACGGAATAATGAAGCCGATCTCCGAATAGCGCGCCAGCGAGACGGCAGGATCTTTTTTCGGCGCAGAAGACGAGTCGGAGTCGGGACTAGGTTTCTCAGGCATTTGAAGGAATTCTAAATCAGTGGACCGCACGAACTGAAAGCTGACAGCTGAGGGCTGAAAGCTGCGTCACTTCACCATCGCCGCCACATGCGGCGACTGCGCAATCAACAACGACCAGTTGACGCCGCGAATAAACGGCTCCGGAAACACTCCGATCACAAGCGTCGCCAGCGCCGCAATGCCCACGGCGGCGCGTAATCCCAGGCTGATCGGCAGCCGTTCGGTCTCCATCGGCGCGCGCATCAGCATGGCGTTCGCCATCTTCAAGTAGTAATACAGTCCGAACAGGGAGTAGAGCACGCCGAGCGCGGCCAAAACATAATGTTGGCTTTCGATCAGGCTCAGGAAGATGTAGTACTTGCCCAGGAATCCAGCTGCGGGCGGAATGCCGGCGAGCGACAGAAGAAACAGCAGCATGAGCACGGCTTCCACCGGAGCGCGCTGATAAAGCCCAGCCATATCGTCGATCTCGTCGCCAATCACATTGCGCTGCCGCAACGACGCGATCACCGCGAACGCGCCCAGATTCATGAACGTGTAGACGAGAAGGTAAATCAGGATTCCCTTGAAGCCGTCGAAAAAGGCTGGGCTGCCCGGCTGCGAAGTACCCATGGCCACAAACGCCAGCAGCATGTAGCCGACGTGCGCAATTGAGGAATAGGCGAGCAGCCGCTTGGTGTTTGTCTGCGTCAGCGCCGCCAGGTTGGCGCCGGTCATGGTCATAATGGCGACGACCACAATTATGGGAGTGTAAACGGTGCGTAGTGGGTACAGTCCCAGCACGGCGATCCCGCCCGCGCGCTGAAAAACCGGGTATCCGAGAATTCGAAACAGCATCGCCCAAGCCGCCGCTTTCACCGCCACCGACATGAAGCCGGCAATGCTGGTGGGCGCGCCTTCATACGCGTCGGGCGCCCACTGATGAAAGGGAATGGCGGCGATCTTGAAGAATAAACCGGTCATGGTCGCAAGCAGTGCGATCACCACCACCGGATTCGTTGGACTCTGGGCCACGAGCGCCCGCGCGATCGTTGCCAGATTGGTGCCGCCCGAAATTCCATAGAACAGCGAGAGGCCGTAGGCAAAAATGCCCGAGGAAAACGCTCCCAGCAGCAGATACTTCAAGGCCGCTTCGTTGGAGCGACGGTCCCGGCGCAGAAAACCGACTAGCACGTAACTGGAAATCGCCATCAGCTCGAGCCCGATGTAGATCAGCACGATGTCGATTCCCGCCGCCATGCACATCATGCCCACCACGGAAAGCAGCAGCAGCGAATAGTATTCGCCGTGGTGTTCGTCTTCGACCTCAAGGTAATGCACCGACATCAGGATCGAAATGGCCGCTCCCGCTAGAAACAAATACCAGAAGTAGATGGCGAAGCGATCGACCAGCAGCGCGTTATAAAAGCCGAACGAACCTCTCGGCGGCAACGTCCTCTGAATTTCCCACACGCAAGCCGCAGAGAACACCACGCCCATAAACGCGCCCAGCGCGTTGATCCACTTCCATCTCGGCGGAACCATCAGGTCGATCAGCAGAATGCCGAGCGCGAAAATGGTGAGTTCCACCATCGGCAGCATCAACCGGTATTCGACTGAGGAGAAGCCTGGCACTTAATTGCTCGCTTTCGTTGTCGCGACGGCAGGCGCGGGCGCAGCCTGCGCATTCATCGGCGCGTTGGCATTGGAATTGTCATGAATGTTCTGCACAATCTGATTGACCGGCTGTTCCAGGATCTGGAAAAACGGCTTGGGATAAAGCCCGATCCAAAACGCCATAATAATCAGCGGCACAAACGTCAGAACTTCGCGCGGCGTAAGGTCATGCAGCTTTTCGTTCTTCGGATTGGTCACCGTCCCAAAAAAGACGCGCTGATAGAGCCAGAGCAGATAAGCCGCCGCCAGCACGACCCCTGGCGCAGCCCAGGCCGCCCATTTCCAGTTCGCCGTGAATGCACCCTGCAGAATCGTAAACTCGCCGACAAACCCATTCAGCAGCGGCAGGCCCATCGACGAGAGGAACATGATCATGGTGATCGTCGCGTAGACGGGCATCACATTCGAGATGCCGCCATACTCGGCGATCTCGCGCGTATGCCTCCGTTCATACAAAATGCCGACAATCAAGAAGAGCGCGCCGGTCGAGATACCGTGATTGATTTGTTGCAGCACCGATCCCGTCAGTCCCGCCGAATTCAAAGCAAAAATTCCCAGCGTGCAGAAGCCCAGGTGGCTGACGGATGAATACGCCACCAGCTTCTTCATATCTTTTTGCATCAACGAAACCAGTGCGCCATAGATGATGCCGACCAGCGACAACCCAATCACCCAGCTCTGTACCTTGGGGTGCGACACGACCGAAGGAAAGAATGGCAGCGAGAAGCGGACAAATCCATACGTCCCCATCTTCAGCAAAACGCCCGCCAGAATGACGGAGCCAGCCGTCGGCGCTTCCACGTGCGCATCCGGCAGCCAGGTGTGGAACGGAAACATCGGAACCTTGATGGCGAAGCCAATAAAGAAGGCAACAAAGAGCCAGATCGCGTAGTTAAACGGAATCAGCGGCGCCGTCTTGTAAAGTTCGGGAATGCTGAATGTGAAAAAGCCAGCAACCGTGTGGTGATGGAAATAGAGGAACAGTATGCCCAACAGCATCAGCACCGAGCCCAGCAGCGTATATAGAAAGAACTTGATGGCCGCGTAAAGCTTGCGCGGGCCGCCCCAGATGCCAATCAGCAGATACATTGGCACCAGCATCGCTTCCCAGAAAACGAAGAAGAGGAAGAAGTCGAGCGCCATGAAGACGCCAAGCATTCCCGTTTGCAGCACCAGAAACCAGACGTAATATTCCTTCACCCGATTCTCGATCGCGGTCCACGAAGAGAGAATCGAGATCCATCCCAGCAGCGTCGTCAGCATGATCAGCAGAAACGAAATGCCGTCAATGCCCAGGTTGTAACCAGCGCCAATCGAGGGAATCCAGTTGTTGGGTGTGCCTTCGAGGAACTTGAAGTGGGAAGGGGTCACGTCGAAACGCTGCGCCCAGAACATCGGCACCAGCGGCAGCGAGATCAGGAAGCCGCCCAGCGCGAAGATGTTCGCAATCCAGCGGATCGCGTCCTTGTTCTCCTTCGGTACAAACAGGAGAACGAACGCGCCCACCAGCGGCGTGAAGAGAATGATCGATAGGATGTGACTTTGCATATGAGCTCTTAGCTGTTAGCTATTGGCCTTTGGCTTTAGCGAACCGCTAAGAGCCAATAACCAAGTACCGGCATTTCACTTCCACACGTAGTACCACGCGAACCCTAACAACCCCGCGACCATGACCAGCGCGTACCACTGCACCAATCCCCATTCGAACAGGCGCGCTGGAATCGACATCGTCCGCGCCACAATGGCTGGACCGTTCACTCCCAGGCCATCGATGATCCACTTATCCCACCAGGTCGAAATCGTAGCGATCACGCGTGTCACCCAGCCAACATCGTTGACGGCTCCGTCAATGATCTTGGAGTCGAACCACGACGAGGCTTCGCCAGCACCCATAACACCCAGGCGGATTTTGCCCAGCTTGCGGCGTCCGGTGAAGATGTAATCGTAGCCCTCATCAACGAACCATTTGTTATAGAGCACGGTATAAAGCGGCGGAGCCTTCGCGGCAATGGGCTCGACGTAGTCTTTGCCCGCCTTCGCGTAGGACGAGCGCGCCATTCCCCATCCGACGGCCGCTGCCCCTAGCGATAAGAACATCAGCACATACTCGGTCTTATCGGTGTGCTCGGATTCTTTTTCGCCAGCCGCTAACTGCGCCGACTTCCCTTCTTCGACTAAGACGACGCCTTCTCGCGCAAATACTGGCTCTAGAAATTTTTCGAAGCGGTCCGATCCGCCCAGGCTATGCGGCCACCCCAGCCATCCCGCGCCAATCGAGCAAATGGCGAGGATTACGAGCGGCACGGTCATCGACTTCGGAGACTCGTGCACATGATGCTCGGCCTCGTGGCTCATTCGCGACGGACTATAGAACGTCAGATACATCAGCCGGAACATGTAGAACGCCGTCATGAGCGCAGTGCCATAACCGATAAACCACAGAATGCGATACGCTCCGCCTTCCGAAGACCATGTCTGCCACAGGATCTCGTCTTTTGAAAAGAAACCTGCAAACGGAAATATTCCCGCGATCGCAAGCGTTGCGATCAACATCGTCTTATACGTCGTCGGAATACGCCCGCGCAGGTCGCCCATGTTGCGCATATCCTGCTCGCCGCTCATGGCATGAATCACCGAGCCCGAACCGAGGAAGAGCAACGCCTTGAAGAACGCATGAGTGAACACGTGGAAGACGCCCGCCGCAAAGGCGCCGACACCCAGCGCGAGGAACATATATCCCAATTGCGACACGGTGGAATAGGCCAGCACGCGCTTGATGTCGTTCTGCACCAGTCCAATCGACGCGGCAAATATGGCGGTGAGCGCGCCGACAATGGCGACGGTCTTCATCGCCGTCGGCGCCAGCACGAACACGGCATTCGAGCGCGCCACCATGTACACGCCCGCCGTTACCATGGTCGCGGCGTGGATCAGCGCCGAAACCGGCGTGGGGCCCTCCATCGCATCGGGCAACCACACATAAAGAGGAAGCTGCGCCGACTTGCCGCAGGCTCCGACAAAGAGCAGAAGCGCTGCAATCGTCAGCACGGGATCGCCGATCGCGAAGTGCCCGCTGCGAGCCAGCGCGTTCACGTCAGTGAAGCGGAACGATCCCAGATACCACGCCAGCGTAAGCGCGCCCAGAATGAACCCGGCATCGCCGATGCGGTTCACGATGAACGCCTTGTTGGCCGCCGTCGAAGCCGAGTTACGATGAAAATAAAAACCGATTAGCAAATACGAACACAAGCCCACGCCTTCCCAACCCACGAACAAAAGCATGTAGTTGTTGGCCAGGATGAGCGTCAGCATCGAAAACATGAACAGGTTGAGGTATCCGAAGAAGCGGTAATAACCGCCTTCGTGCGCCATGTATCCGACGGAGTAAATATGGATCAGCAGGCCCACGCCGGTTACAAAAAGCAACCAGATCGAAGAGAGCGGATCGAGCAGGAATCCGGCGTCGGCGTTGAAGGCAGCCGGCGTGCCGTCGCGCTTCGTGAAGTTCAGATGCCCATCGCCGCTGCCCAGCCAGGTATAAACAATCTTCTCGAACGGACGCCCCGTACCGTGCGCGAAGTGCGTGTACTCGACGACCGTGAAGCAAGCAAACGCGAACGCAAGCACGATCACGCCAACGCAGACCGCGCTGACCGTCGCCTTCTGCAGCCGCCGCCCAAAAAAGAACATGATCGCGGCCCCGAAGGCCGGGAAGAGCGGGATCAGCCAGATGTGGTTTAAGAACATGTCGTTAGTCGTCGGTCGTCAGTCGTTGGCTATTCGCCTTGATTGCCAGCAGCCAGAAGCTAGTAGCTGCTCTCACCATTTCAGCAAATCAATCTCATCCACGTTGATCGTCTCCCGGTTGCGGAAGAAGGCGATCAAAATACCGAGGCCCACGGCGGCTTCGGCCGCGGCGTCGACAATGATAAAAATTGCAAACACCTGGCCGTGGAGATTCCCCCACATGCGCGAGAACGCCACCAGGTTCAGGTTCACCGCGTTCAGAATCAGCTCGATCGACATCAGCACAATCACCACGTTGCGGCGCGCAAGCACACCAATCACTCCGAGCACGAACAGTGCCGCCGCCACGACGAGATAGTGAAATGTGGTTATTGGAACCATAAAAATGTCGTCAGTCGTCAGTCGCTGGTCGTTCGCAATCGATCGATCGAATCAGCACCTCGAACGACCGACGACTAACGACCATCGACTAGATTTTCTTCTTCGTCATAATCACCGCTCCCAGAATCGCCACCAGCAACAATAGTGAGGCGATTTCGAAAGCGAACGTATACTCACCCATCTTGCCGGCGTCTCCGTAAAGCATGGAGGCGATCTGCTGCGTGTTCGAAGATTCGGGCAGTGCCACCAGGCGATCCGGAAACAGCGCCCTGCCCTTCACGAACGCCGACACGAACAACGCCATCAGCGCGCCCGAAGCCGCTAACCCCACCGGCCACAAACGATTAAAACGCCGGTCCCGGGATGCGCGTTCGATGTTCACCAGCATGATCACGAACAGGAACAGCACCATGATTCCGCCCGCGTAGACGATGATCTGCACGCCGGCAACGAACGGGGCATACAACATCAAATAAAGGTGCGCCATCGCAATCAGGGTCAGGATCAGCGCCAGTGCGGAGTGCACCGCGTTCCGGCACAGAATCACGAGCAAAGCACCGGCGATCGCCAGTCCCGACAACAGGTAAAAGAAGAACGGCGTGGCCACCGGGGCCATGCCTGCATTGGGTGTCGCGATGGCGGCTGCCAGCCACGGGACAAAAGCTGCCGTGTTCATGATGAGGTTCATGAAAAGATCACCCCCACGATGGCCGTGAGAACGAGCACTCCAAGCGTGATCGGCAGCAGCACTTTCCATCCCACCCGCATCAACTGGTCAAAGCGGTAACGCGGCCACGTAGCGCGGCACCAGATGAACAAGTACATAAAGAGGGCGACTTTAAGCACAAACCAATACACGTAATCGATGCTTTCGCGGAACCTCGAAGCCACGCTCGTGTCCGCCGAACGGCCGGCCACGGCGATCACCAGCAGGATCAATGCAATGAAGCCGAGCAGCCCCCCGAAAACGGCCAGCCCGATGCGCTGAATCTTGAAGGAGAAGTGCGGAGGCATGCGCACCGCGCCCACAAAGGCAATCGCCGCCAGGCCCAGAAATGTAAGCCCCGGAAAGAGCGAGAAAATAAACTCCCACGCGGGCCCGTGCAGCAGGGCCGGGAACGGACGCATCCATCCGCCAAGCCAGAGCGTGACCGCAATCGAAGAGACCGCAATCATGGCCGCATATTCAGAAAGCATGAACAGCGACCAGCGCAGTCCGCTGTACTCGGTGTGATATCCGGCGGTCAGTTCCGATTCCGCTTCGGCCATGTCAAAAGGCGCGCGGTTGGTCTCGGCGATCATGGCAATAACGAAATTTACGAACGCAATCAGGCCCAGCGGAAAGAATTTGAAGATGAACCAGATTCCCTGTTGCTGCTGTGCCTGCACGATCCCGATCATGCTCAACGTGCCCGTGCCTGTCTTCATGCTGGTCATCAGGATGGCCGAGACAACCGCGAGTCCCATGGCGATTTCATACGACACCATCTGCGCGCTCGACCGTAGTGCACCGATCAGCGGATAGTGCGAGTTCGAAGCCCATCCCGCGACCACTATGCCGAGCACGCCGAGCGACGAAACCCCGAGCATAAACAGGATGCCAATGTTCATGTCGCTCACTGCCTGCGAGGGACCGAACGGAATCACCGTATAAACGGTGAAGGCGGCGAGCAGGCCGATGACCGGCGCGATCCAGAAAACAAACTGGTCGGCTTCGGCGGGGATGATGTCTTCCTTGAGCGCCAGTTTGAGCGCGTCGGCGATGGGCTGTAGCAATCCGTGCGGCCCCACGCGCATGGGGCCAAGGCGAATCTGGAAGTGCGCCAGCGCCTTGCGTTCGAACCAGTTCATGCAAATTACGGCCAGCGACACGGCCGCGAAAATGATGAGCACATAAATCAGCGCCCAAAACTCGCTTCCCGCCGAGCCCGGCGTCAACGTCACCCTGGGGTCGAGATACGCTGTGATGAAATTCGGCATCAGCGGTCCACCTCGCCGAGCACGATGTCGAGCGTGCCGATGACTGCGATCACGTCGGCGACCAGCAAGCCGCGCACCATAATATCGAGCGCCTGCAAATTGACGAACGATGGCGGGCGCACCCGCAGGCGATACGGCTGAGTCGAGCCGTCGCTCACGATGAAGTATCCGAGCTCGCCTTTCGGCGCTTCAATCGAATGATAAATTTCGCCCGCCGGCGGCTTGATCACCTTGGGCACCTTGCCCATGATCGGGCCTTCCGGAATCCCGTTGACCGCCTGCTCGATAATCCGCAACGACTGGCGCATTTCCGCCATGCGGACCAGGTACCGGTCGTACGTATCGCCATTTTCGCGGGTCGGAATTTCGAAGTCGAACTTCGAATAGTTGGCGTAGGGTTGTGCTTTGCGCAGATCCCATTTCACGCCACTGGCGCGCAATACGGGCCCGGTCACGCCCAGCGCCACGCAATCCTCAGCCGAAATCACCCCAACACCCTTGGTGCGCTCCAGCCAGATGCGGTTGGTGGTGAGCAGCGCTTCGTATTCGTCGATCTTCGGCGCCACAAAAGTCAGAAAATTCTTTATGTCTTTTTCGAAGCCGGCATAGGTCTCATACTGGCAACCGCCAATGCGGAAGGCATGCGTGGTCAGGCGCGCGCCGCAATAGCGCTCGAAAATCTTCAGAATCTCTTCCCGATCCCGGAAGGTATAGAACAGCGGCGTCATCGCGCCAATATCGAGCGCGTGCGTACCCAACCAGAGCTGATGACTGGCAATACGGTTCAGTTCCGTCAGGATCACGCGAATATATTGCGCGCGTGGCGGCGCTTCCATGTTGAGCAGCTTCTCGACCGCTTCGCAATAGCCGAGCCCGTTGGATACGGCTGCCACGTAATCCATGCGGTCGACGTATGGATTGAACATCGTGTAGGTGCGGTTCTCGGCTATCTTTTCGACGCCGCGATGCAGGTATCCAATCACGCACTCGGTGCCGAGAACCTTCTCGCCGTCGAGCTTCAGAATCACGCGCAGCACACCGTGCGTGGCCGGATGCTGCGGTCCCATGTTGATGACCAGTTCGTTCGAATCGAGATAAGGCTTCTCGGGCGTTTCCAGGTGGAGATGCGAGCGATCAAGATGGGAAATCGCTTGGCCGGCGGCGTCTTTCGCGTCTTTCACGGTCCGATCCGTCATGATCCGCTCGGTCACTGTCCGCTCTCGATTCCCAGGTTGATCTGCACCCACTCTTTGTCCTGCTGCAGAATGCCGTAATCCTTGCGCAGCGGATAACCCTTCCAGCCGTCGGGCAGAAGAATGCGCTTCAGGTCGGGATGCCCGTCGAACTTGATCCCGAACATGTCATAGACTTCGCGCTCCAGCCAGTTCGCCGTGGCCCAGATGTCGACACAGGAAGGGATCGACTCGCCGTCGGCAATCTGCGTCTTCACCCGCATTCGCTCGTTGCGCGGGAAAGAATAGAGGATCCAAATCACGTCGAATTGCTTTTCGCGCTTGGGATAATGCGCGGCCGTGACATCGACGCAGTAGTCGAACTGCTCTTCATCACGCAGCAGACGCAGAAGGTCGGGGATCAACGACCGGTCGACGGTGAGGTAGTTCTGTCCCAGATAACTCTGCGCGTCGAGTCCTGAACCATACTGCTCCCGGTATTTTTCAACCATCGGCGATGTCCACGGCACCGGGGCAGGAGCGGCAGGTTTTGCCGGCGCGGCAGGCTTGCCGGGAGCGGCGGGCGCCGCTGCTGCCGGTTTCTCCGCCGTCGGCTGTTTCTCGCCTTCCGGCGGCGGTGGAGCGGACGATTTGACTTCCTCGGCCATGCCAGGGTCTGTCGTTAGAAAAACTGCAACAAAAACTGCACAAGTATTTAGAAACCCTACACTTCTAACAGCTAGTCGCGGTCACCGTCAACGACCGCTATCACAAGCCGCGTAATCCGCCGTGATCGCTAGGATTGGCCCGCTAAATCTACCCTGTCATTCTGAGCGAAGCGAAGGACCTATGGATTTGGCCGCGGGATGCATAGGTCCTTCGCTTCGCTCAGAATGACAACCAAAAGTAATAGGGCAAATTAACGGACATCACGTTACCGCCGCCCCGTCTGAAACCCCTCGACCAGGTCGCGAATGCGCACCGCGTCTGTTTTGCGATGGCCGTGGCTGGTGATCGGATCCGTGCCTCCGGTCGATTCAATCACAATGTCCGACCAGAAAACCCCCGTCGAAATCTTCACCGAAGCGACCTGGGAAATCGAAATGCTCTCCTCGTTGCTGCCAAACCAACGCCGCTTCACCCGGCTCACGCGCAGCGGACCTACCACAATGCGCGTCGGAAACCACAGATTTCCCCGCGTCCAGCGGCTCGCGCTGAAAGTCTCATCCGGCGCCGGATTCGGACCCGAAGAACCTACACCCATTCGAGCGCGCCCTTCTTCCAAACCCATACATAGCCAACGACCAGGATGCCGATGAAAATCAGCATCTCGATCAGTCCGTAGAGACCCATCGCCTTGAACTTCACCGCCCAGGGAAACAGGAAAATCGTCTCGACGTCGAAGATTACAAACAGGATGGCAATGATATAAAAGCGGACCGTATACCGTCCCCGGGCGCTGTCATAAGGATCGATCCCGCACTCGTAAGGCATCAATTTCACGCGGTTTGGGCTTTGCGTGCGTATGATCCTGGCGATCAGCAGCGTCGCCGGAATCAGAATGCCGACGACGGCGAGAAACAGAAAGATGGGAACGTAATTCTGCGGCATGAGTCCTCGAAACCGTCGCAAACGAGCGACTTCGAATACTAACGCCGAAGTGGCTTGGCTTCAAGACAGAAGGTGTCGCGGCTTGGGTCGCAGTCCCGGCTCTCGGTTTCAGAAAATTCAAGACAAGAAGGTTCTTGCCGCGTGATCCATCACGCGCCGACACGGGTCCAACTCGTCGCCAGTCATCTTCATTTGCCCAAGTTCCGCTTCCCTGCAGCTGTTTTCTTTCCCGTGGATCCGTGCTTGATCTCGGTGAGGCGGTGGCTGGCGCTGGAATCGAGATCGAGGGCATAGAACTTCTTGAGGTCCTGAATGCGCTTGAGCGACTCGGGACTAAACGGAGTCTTGCCGTCGAAGGCGTGCAGCACGATGCCTTCGAGCAGATCGCCCAGGGACATATCGTGATATTCGGCGAAAGCCTTGAGCACTTTGAGGAGGCGTTTTTCCATACGCACACCGGTCTGAACGCGTTCAATAAGGAGTTGCGATTCGTTCATCATGGTACATATGTACCACGGTACACACATAATGTCAACCGTGCGCCGCCTCCTGCGAAACGCGGCCAGGCGCGGCTTGCTCATGAGAAAATGTCCCAGGGTTGTTCATCGTCGACGCGGGAGGTCGCCGCATGTGCCGCAATATCAAAACTCTCTTCAACTTCGATCCGCCGGTCACCGACGACGAGGTTCGCGCGGCGTCGCTTCAGTTTGTCCGAAAAATCACCGGCTTTAACAAACCATCCAAGACGAACGAAGCCGCGTTTCTGGCTGCGGTTGATGAAATTGCCGCCATTTCGGCGGGTCTCCTCCGTTCGCTCGACACGGCCGCCCCGCCAAAGAATCGGGAAGAAGAGGCCGCCAAGGCAAAGGCTCGCGCCGCCGAGAGGTTCAGCGCCTGAGCATCGCAAGCGCCGTGTAAGTTGTGGAGGCGCGCGCCGGGACGAACCAGCCGCGCCGGTCGATTTCTGCCTTGCTTCCCCAGTCACGAAACCTGGTGACATAACTCACAGTATTCTTCCGCCCAGGAGACTACACTCCAGTCGGCGCTTCCCCCAGACGGCCCGCCCATCGAGTCTCTTGCACGTTCTATCGAAGTGTGCGACATTAGCGCCCCAACGGTTGGGACCCCGGTGACGGGCCTCAGGCAAGGTTGGGCAGATCAGGTTCGCTTGGAGTTCTGTGGAGGAAACCATGCGGCGACTTGCGGTAGTACTCGGTCTTTGTGCGCTGCTGTTCCCAGCGGCGGCTTGGGCAGACGACGTCAATTTCATTGTGAACGAGTTTGGCTCGGTGAGCCTCACCAGTGCCGGAATCGTATCCACCGGGTCCGAGCTTGTGTACTTCCTGGACATTGGGGCGCCCTCCGGGCATTCCCTAGGCTCGGTTTATTTTTCGACCGGCGCTTTCACCACCGGCAGCGTCCTAACCGGAGGAACGCTCTCCTCCACCGGTTCGATATTTGACGTGGTTGGACGCGGCCCCTGGGTGAAAAATGGCCGCGAAACGCTTTTCAGCGGCAGTTTCATCGGGCCCATTCACTGGAAGCTCGTTACTCAGACTGGCCAATACCAATACGTTTTTAAGATGTCGGGCGAAATCGAGGGCATGTTATTTACGGGCCGCGAAGTGATCGTGCCCACGCGGCAGATCATCCTTGTGAACCAGAAGCAATGGCTCAACAATCACCGGGGTAACATTCTCATGGGCAAGACCGACTTCCGCCTGAACATTCCCGAACCCGGCACGTTGGGACTGGGATCGCTCGGCATTGGCATGATCGTCCTCGCCACAGCCATACGCCGCAAGCTCTGGCGAACGTAATTTGACCGAGAAGTTTCCTGCCGCGAATTCCGCTTGACACTCGCTGCCAAGCTTCCTACCCTATCTACTATTCAAGGCCGTACCCCCCTACGGCGTTTTGGGCTCCCATTCATCCCCTGCTGGAGGTCGTCCGATGGTCCGCATATCTCGTGTGCTCACGCCTTTCTTTGCCTGCCTTTTTCTCGTCGCTTCCAACTGCGCCAGTCTGGCTCAGGAGAAATCCACCCTGCCCAGCACCGCGCAAGCGCCTACGGACAAAGACAAAGACAGAGACAGAGATAACGATAACGCCACCGGGCCCCGGGATTTCGAGAAGGGTGAGGGCGGCAGCTTCATGCGCAAGCGCAATGACTGGGAATACCAGCAAAGGGCGTATCCGCACAAGCGCATTCCCTCCGGCGCGCGTTTGAATGCGCTGAAGCAAATGGACGCGAAACTGGCCAAGGAAGCCGACGCGCGTTCGCGCGCGGGCAAGAACAGTCCGGACACCAATCCAGCGTGGACCTTGATCGGCCCCGAGCCCGAGAACAACGTCTGGTGGGGACCAAACTCAGGTCGCGTGGCGGCCGTAGCCGTGGATCCGACGAACACTCAGGTCGTCTACGCGGGAGCTGCCCAGGGCGGCGTGTGGAAGACGACCAACGGCGGCAGTACCTGGACGCCGCTTACCGACCAGCAGGTGTCGCTCGCCACCGGGTCGCTCGCACTCGATCCGGAGAACCATCTCACCCTCTATGTCGGCACCGGTGAAGAAAATAACTCCGGCGACAGCTACTACGGAGCCGGCATTCTCAAAACCACGGACGGCGGCAATACCTGGACGCAGATTCCCGGCCCCTTCGCGGGCGGCGGGGGCGGCGGCGCCAGAATCGGCGGAATCGCCGTGCACCCCACCAACTCTCAGGTCGTTTTGGCGGCGGTGGGATGCTGCCCACCTAGCGGATGGGGCGTCTACCGCTCAGCCGACGCGGGTAATACCTGGACGCAGGTGCTCAATCTCAACAGTCAGGCCTACAACGTGATTTTCGATCCCACCGGGGCCAACGCCTACGCCTCGATTGACAACAACGGCGTCTACAAATCCACCGACGGAGGCAACACCTGGGCGGCCGACAACGGTTCAGGGGCGAGTACCCTCCCCACCGGAGGTGTCACCGGCCGCGTCGCGCTCGCCATGGACCCGAACTCCACGACGACGCTCTACGCTGGCATCACCAACAACAATACGAGTGGACTGGTCGGCACATACAAGACCACCGATGGCGGCGCCACCTGGACCCAGCTCACCAACGCCCCCAACTACTGCGGCGGCCAATGCTGGTATGACAACGTGATTGCGGTCATGCCCGGCAACTCCAACGTAATTTATGCCGGTGGCGATGGAGGCAGCCCCATCATGAATTCGCTCGATGGCGGCAATACCTGGACCAACCTCAACACTCTCGGCATCCATCCCGACCTGCACGCGCTAGTATTTACTCCCAACGGGCAACAACTCTACATTGGCAACGACGGAGGAATGTATAGCGCCACCAATGTCGCCTCCTCCAAACCCACGATTACAAATCTGAACAGTCAGCTCGCCACCTTGCAGTTTTATTCGGGTCCGTCGATCAATCCCAACAGCGCCAATGCAGGCTTCGCCGGCACACAGGATAACCTCACTAACGAATACAGCGGCGAACTGGCGTGGCAGGATGTGGATTGCGGCGATGGCGGCAACACGGTCATCGACTTCACCAACCCGGACAATGTGTACGTCAACTGCATCGGAATGTCGCTCGATAAGTCGACTAACGGCGGCGCGAGTTTCAGTTCGGCCCTCAACGGCATCAACACCAGCGATCCAACGAACTGGGTGCCTCCGCTGATCATGGATCCTTCCAGCGCGCAGCGCCTGTATTTCGGCACCAATCACGTCTATCAGACCACCAACGCCGCCGGATTGTGGACTGCGATCTCTCCCGATCTGACCTCAGGCAATAGCAATCAACTGGTTGCGTTAGCCGTGGCTCCCACCGACCCCAACACCATCTATGCCGGTTCCACCGACGTTCTTCTTCATGTAACGACGAATGCGCTTTCGGGAACCTCCGCCACCTGGACCAACATCAGCAGCACCACCAGCCTGCCCAACCGCTCGATCACCGCCATCGCCGGTGACCCTAGTGTGGCCACCACCGCCTATGTCACGTTCTCCGGCTTCTCTGGATTTGGCGACAACCTTGGCCACGTATTCATGACCACGAACACGGGCAGCACCTGGACCGACATCAGCGGCGACCTGCCGAACATTCCAGTGAACGCCATCGTCATCGATCCCGTCGCGCCCGGCACAATATACGTTGGAACCGATATCGGCACGTTCTACACCACCAACACTGGAACCAGCTGGGCAACGCTAGGAACCGGTCTGCCCCGAGTTGCCGATTACGGCTTCGCGTACCAGGCTTCGACGCGCACGTTGTGGGTTGCAACTCACGGTCGCAGTATCTGGGCGCTGAATGTCGCCTCCATCGAAGGACTGCCGTCAATCACCAACATCTCACCGTCCAGCACCCTGGTGGGCTCGCCGGGTTTCACGCTAACCGTGAACGGAGCAACTTACGTCTCGGGTGCGACTGTGCAGTGGAATGGCGCCGGCCTCTCCACCACCTTCGTGAACAGCGGTCAGCTTACGGCCACGGTCCCCGCAAGCGACTTACTAACTGGTGGCACAGCTGCGGTCACAGTGCTCAGCAATGGACAGCTCTCGAACGCCGCGACATTTACGATCGACAACCCCGTACCCACGGCCGGATCTCTTTCCCCGACCGGCGCAATCGCTGGCGGTCCGGCCTTCACTTTGACCGTCAACGGAACCAATTTCGTGAATGGCGCGACGGTACTCTGGAACGGCTCCGCCCGCACCACGACGTTCGTCAGTTCCACGCAAGTGACGGCCGCCATCAATGCTTCCGACATCGCCACGGCGGGCAGTGCCAGCGTCAGCGTATCGAACCCCACGCCGGGCGGAGGCGCATCCGGCACGCTGTCCTTTCCTGTCAACAATCCCGTACCAGCGCTGACCTCGTTAACGCCGGTCAGCAAGACCGTCGGAGCCGCGGCCTTTACCCTGACCGTAAAGGGATCGAGCTTCGTGAGAGGCGCCACCGTGCAATGGAACGGCTCGGCTCTCGCCACGACCTTCAAAAGCAGCACCGAACTTACCGCCAGCGTCACCGTAGCCGACCTGAAAACAGCCGGAACGTTCCCCATTACCGCGACCAACCCCGGCCCAGGCGGCGGCCAGTCCGGTTCGTTGACGTTTACGGTAGATAACGTCAAACCCACCATCACCTCGCTTTCGCCACCCAGCGCGAACACAGGCGGCCCCGGATTCACGCTGACCGTAAACGGCACAAAATTCATCAATGGCTCCGTGGTGGATTGGGCCGGATCTGCTCGCACCACGACGTATGTGAACGCAACCAAGGTCACGGCCACCATCAACGCTTCCGACATTGCCAAAGCCGGAACGTTTAAAGTCACTGTCACCAACCCCGCGCCCGGTGGCGGAGCGTCTGCATCTTCCAGCTTCGCCGTCAACAACCCGGCGCCGACGCTGACGAAGATCTCTCCGAACTCGGCCACGCACGGGGGCGCAGCCTTCACCCTCACGGCGACGGGAACCGGCTATGTGTCCAACTCCGTGATTGAGTGGAACGGAAAGAAACTAACCACAACCCATGTCAGCGGCACGACCTTGACCGCAACCGTCCCCAGCGCGGACATCAAGACGGCCGGCACAGCCAATGTTACTGTAGTTACCCCAACCCCAGGAGGCGGCACCAGCGCGACCCAGACATTTACCATCAATTAACGATGAAGTTCGTAGGGCGAAATCCTACGATATAATGACAGTAAGTCCATGAACCCTGGCCGCATAGGATGTGAACTGGCTGTGCTGGCGGTTCTCTGCGTCCTGACGATTTTTCTCTTCCCGGCCATGCAAGGCCCGTATTCCGCTGTCCATGGACCGGTCAGTGCCTTGCAGGCTGCACGCGCGGCCGCCCGTTTGCGGGTCGCCATTGTGCAGGGTGCACTTAGATCCCTCGGCAATTCTCTGGTTTCGCCTCTCGTAGTTTTAGGCTGGATGCCCCTTCGCGAAGCGTATCTGCACTCGGGCGCCTTGTCCGGATGCGCCACCATACTGCGTTGCTGATTCTCCTCAGGCTGACCCTCTAGAACATCTCAATCTCTGTCGCCGGTGCCGGAAGTGTTTCGTTCCGGCTCACATCCGTCGCCGAAGCTTATGCGGAGATTGTCCAGCAATCGTTGCTCCACAGCCAACTCAACGCATTTCCCGAGTTAGGAGGATTCACAAGATGACAAAGGAAAGAATCAAGATATTTGCTCTAGTCACAGCGCTCGCGGGTGTGTTGGCCCTGGCCGGATGCGCCAAGAAGGTAGCGAAAGTTACCCCACCACCTCCGCCAGCGCCCGCGCCCGCAGCGCCAACCGCCACGCTCGCGGCCAATCCCAGCGTGATTCAGCAGGGACAAACCAGCGTACTAACCTGGCAAACCAGCAACGCTACTGAAATTGCCATCGCTGGACTCGGCACGCTGCCGCCCTCCGGTTCACGGTCGGTCATGCCGGGTGGATCGACTACCTACACCCTGACTGCCAAAGGCGCGGGAGGAACAAACGAAGCCTCCGCCCGCATAACCGTCAATGCTCCACTCGCCACTGCGACACCTTCACCCACGGATGAGGAGCTGTTCAGCAGGAACGTCAAAGATGTGTTCTTCGATTACGACAAATATGCGATCCGCCCCGTCGAGGCGCCCAAGGTCCAGAATGACGAAGCCTTCCTTGCGCAGCATCCCAGTATCAAGGTTCTCGTCGAAGGCCATTGTGACGACCGCGGGTCCGAGGAATACAACATCGCCCTCGGAGCCAGCCGCGCGGAATCGGTGAAGCGAGCGCTGGTCCAGGAGGGGGTTCCTGCTGATCGGGTAAGGACCGTCAGCTTCGGCAAGGAAAAGCCCTTCTGCACCGAGGACAACGAACAGTGCTGGCAGCAGAACCGTGTCGATCACTTCGCGCTCGACCGCTAGTCAGCTGTCGCGAAAGGCGGCTCGCTTTTGAGCCGCCCTTCGCCTGTTAATTCTTATGAGCCCAACCTGTGCGGTATGCTCTGGGGAAAGAAGTTCCTAAACGATGACGGAAAACGTCCACACGCCAGACGCCATTGGGTGGAAAGCCTGGCTTTCAAATCGCATTGCCGAGTTGCGGCAGCGTGAAGAGCAGATCTTCCTCGTTCTAGCGCTGGTGATCGGCGCATTGACCGGCTTGGCGGTCGTCGCCTTCATCCTGCTGACGGAGCGCTTGGGAATGCGCCTGTATCCGGTGCACGGCGCGGCGTGGCGGCCAGTGCTGTTCCCGGTCGTCGGCTCGCTGACTATCGGCTACCTGTTGTATCGCTATTTTCCGTATGCGCGCGGCAGTGGAGTGCCGCAGACCAAGGCCGCTATGTTCGCGCGCGATGGCCGCATCACGCTGCGCACCGTGCTGGGCAAGTTCTTCTGCACCTCCGCAACCCTGGCCAGCGGAATCCCCCTGGGACGCGAGGGGCCTTCGGTCCAAGTGGGCGCGGGCATTGCGTCCGTGCTCGGACGCCTTCTCGGGCTGCGCACCGAGCAGGTTAAGAATCTGATCCCGGTAGGAGCGGCCGCAGCCATTGCCGCCGCGTTCAATACGCCTCTGGCGGCGGTGGTGTTTGCGCTCGAGGAAATCATGGGTGACCTGCACGCCCCAGTCATGGGCGCGGTCGTGCTGGCCTCGGCGACTTCGTGGATGGTCCTGCGCGTGCTTCTCGGCAACAATCCCCTCTTCAAGGTGCCGCAATATCAATTGGTCCACCCCGCGGAGTTTGCGGTCTATGCGGTACTCGGCATGGCCGGCGGTGTGGTGTCGGCGGCTTTCAGCAAACTCCTCCTCGGCATGCGCGCGCGCTTCCTGCGGTTCCCGCAAAAGACAGTCTGGTTCCAGCCTGTGGCGGGAGGCTTGCTGGTCGGACTGATGGGCTGGTTCGTTCCCCAGGTTCTGGGCGTAGGTTACGGATACGTCGGCGACGCCTTGAACGGAAACATGGCTTTCAAAATGATGATGTTGCTGGTGGTTCTGAAACTGATCGCGGTCACCACCAGTTATGCGTCCGGCAACGCAGGCGGCATCTTCGGACCGTCCTTGTTTATAGGTGCGATGTTGGGGGGCACGGTAGGAACCGTCGCGCATCACTTGTTCCCCGCCTACACCGCAACGCCGGGCGCCTACGCCCTGGTCGGAATGGGCGCAGTCTTCGCGGGCATCGTGCGCGCTCCCATGACTTCTGTGCTGATGATCTTCGAGATGACGCAGGATTATGCGGTCATCGTCCCGCTGATGATTGCGAATCTGGTGAGCCTCTTCATTGCGTCGCGTTTGCAGCACGAGCCCATCTACGAAGCCCTAGCCGTGCAGGATGGCATCCACTTGCCGCGAGCCGCGACGCGCCAACGCTATGGTGAGCGTCGGGTCGCGAGAGTAATGCAGGCCGCGAGCCACCTGCTGCCCGCCGAGATCACGGTGCGAGCAGCGCTGGAGAGGGTTCGGGCGAGCGGCGCCCGGACCTGGCTGGTGGCAGACCAACGCGGCGTCGTTGGCGTAATCAACCTTTCCACGCTGGAAGAAGAACTGGCGGAAAGCGGAGAGAAAGAGCTCGGTAATTTGGTGGATGCGGCAGCCTTTCCGCACCTGCACCCCGACCAGACGCTGGATCTAGCGCTCGAGCGCATGGGGG
>CAVZUP010000053.1:0-5102 GCA_963778255.1 uncultured Acidobacteriaceae bacterium | reverse complement strand
GCCTCTGGCATCAACTTCTGCACCAGCGTTGGCGGCGGCTCGCAATGGACTTGCGGCAATTCGGTCGATTCCGTCTTCGATGGCCCGGTGTTCTTTCTCAACGACAAGAAGGGTTGGGTTGGCGGTGGCGAGATTTCTCCTAACGTGGAAGGGTGGCTCCATCTCACCACCAACGGCGGCAACACCTGGACCGGCCGAGTTTTTGACGGACCGTGGCCGATCCGCTCCATCTTGTTCTTGAATAGCAAGACGGGCTGGGCAACGGGCGGCAACTTCTGGACCGGCGTGGGCGGCATTTATTTTTCTAGCAATGGCGGCACGACCTGGTCGGTGGACGCCACCACTAACGCGGAAATGGGAGCATGCGCGCAACACGCGGTCACAGGCGGCCACCAGATCTGGTGCGCCGGATTCATCGGCAATCCCGAGAACTACTCCAGCGTCGTTTACAGCACGCAGTATTAGCCTGCGTGCTGGCAGCATCCGGAAACTCAACAGATGCCGGGCTAGCCGATGCAGCCGTGCCGTATCATGTCAGTAGGCGAGCGCCTTCAGTCGCCGCGTACCGGATCATAGCCCTTGTCGACCACTCAAAACGCCGAGCCCGCCGCAAAACTTCGCTGCATTTCCTGCGGAGCCACTCCCGCCTCCGCCGCGCAGGATTTCCGCTGCATCGCTTGCGGCGACTTGCTGGAATTCTTCTTTCCGGGATGGACCTCCGGTGAGCCCGCCGAACCAGTGGCGCTGAAGTCGCTCTGGCTCAACCGCCGGACGTCACGCGAAGCCCTCGACCAGAGCGGAGTCTGGCGCTTCCGCGAAATGCTTCCGCATATTCCCGAAGAACACGCCATCACGTTGCGCGAAGGCAACACGCCGCTCTACCACCTGCCACGGTGCGGCCGCGCCGTTGGGGTCGAGAACCTGCAGGCCAAGCACCAGGGCATGAACCCGACCGCGTCGTTCAAAGACACGGGCATGACGTTCGCCGCCTCGTCCGCGCACCACGGCGGATTCAAGTGGGTGGCCTGCGCTTCCACCGGCAACACTTCGGCTTCGATGGCCGCTTATGCCGCGCGCGGCAACATGCACAGCCTGGTGCTCATTCCAGATGGCAAGATTTCCTGGGGCAAGCTTTCGCAAGCGCTCGACTATGGGGCGCTTACCTGCCAACTGCGCACCGATTTCGACGGATGCGTTCGCATCCTCAGCGAACTCGTCCGCCAGAAGCCGGTTTATCTGCTGAATTCGGTGAATCCTTATCGCATCGAAGGCCAGAAAACCGCCGCCATCGAGCTCATGGAGCAGCTCGGATGGGAGCCTCCCGACCACATCATCGTCCCCGGAGGCAATCTCGGGAACAGTTCCGCGATCGGCAAGGCGCTGGTCGAAATGCACGATCTTAAGCTGGTCTCGCGCCTGCCGAGGTTGTCCATAATTCAAGCGCACGGCGCGAATCCGTTCTACCGCTCGGTGCGCGAGTTTGGCGGCAAGAAGATCGAGCCCATGACTGCCGACACGCTGGCGACCGCCATACGCATCGGCAATCCGGCATCGTGGAGGAAAGCCCTCCGCGCGCTCGAAGCCACCGGCGGCGAGGTCGAGGAGGTCTCGGAAGTTGAAATCGCCGCGGCTAAGGCAGAAATCGGCGCCGATGGCATCGGTTGCGAACCGGCCTCAGCCGTTACCCTGGCCGGACTCAAGAAGCTGCGCCGCAGCGGATTCGTCAAGTCCGGCGAGTCCGTCGTCTTGATTCTGACCGGACATCTGCTCAAAGATCCCGACTTCACCATCAAGTTCCATCGAGGAGACTTGTTTGCCGGAACGTCCGACCAGGCCGAGGCCGCCCAGGCGACGCATTTGCAGCGCGCCCCGGTGGTGCTCGATGCCGATCTGGGGGCCGTCATTGGCGTACTCAACGCAGCGGAGAGAAAATCGGAATTAAACTGAGGTTGCAGGATAGAGGAAGTTTAGGAGGGTTAAGACCTCCGAAGGGAAACTAAAAGAATAATTCATCGAGGTGAGCATCGTTATGAGACTTCTGTTTGCACTTCTTTGGCTCGTTGTCGGGGGTTACTGTCTCTATCGTCCAAAGAGCACACGCACCTACCTAAGAGGGCTCCCAGCCTCGCCGGGCAATCGCCTACTTAAGCGCCAACAATACGTCTTTTTCGTGGTTGGAATCGGGGCTGTCGCTATAGGGGTGTACCAGCTAGCCAGATTCTTTTGGCCCTAGTTTAAGACTTCTTGGGTTTGTCAAGGTCATACTCCCGCAGAAATTCGTAGCAGTTCGCCCCAAACTCGTGTATAAAAACAAGTTTGATGTCAGTGATGATTGCAAGGGATTCTGCTGAGTCCGCCCCGGGCTAAAGTCTTTCATGTCTATCGTTTCGGATGGCTCCGGCCCGTCGAGAGGCTTCTCCGTCCCCGATTCTCAGCTTGCAGTGGAGAACGGTTTTACCGGGAACTGAGAACCGAGAACTGTGTTTAATCTATGCCTTCACGCCCCACATCGTTAGATCGCTCGTTGCGCCTGGCGCTGCCGGCGACTTCCGCCAATCTGGGCCCGGCGTTTGACGCCGCTGCCCTTGCTTTGGATTTTCATCTCCGCCTGCGCGCCGAGCGTGCGCCCGACTTCTTTGTTACCGCCGAAGGCCGCGACGCGCACATCTGCAGCCGCATGGAGAACCACCTCATCGTCACCACCTATTGCGAGGTGCTGGAGTCGGAGAATCGCAAGATCGCGCCCCTGCGCCTCCACCTCGAAAACGAGATTCCCATCGGCCGGGGCTGCGGATCATCCGCCGCCGCGCGCCTGGCCGGCATCGCGTTGGCCGTGCATTTCGGACATCTGCGCTGGAAGGACGACCGCATCGTTGGCGAAGCCTCCATGCGCGAGCACCATCCCGATAACGCCTCCGCCTGCTGGATGGGCGCACTGACCGTGGCGCGCATGGCCAATCAGGTGCAAGCGCAGGTGGTCGAAGTAAAGCCGAAAGGGAAGTGGCCGCTGCTGCTCGCCGTTCCCGACGCGCTGCTTTCGACCGAGCAAGCCCGCCGCGTGCTGCCTTTCCAGTACTCACGCGCCGATGCTGTCACCAATATTCAGAACTCGATGCTGCTGCTTTCGGCGTTTACGCAGGACCGTCCCGACCTGCTCTCTTCGGCGCTGGAGGACCGTATCCACCAGCCGTATCGCGCGCCGCTCTGTCCGCTGCTGCCCGCGCTTAAGGAGCTTACCGGGGAGTCCGGCATTCTGGGCGCCGCGCTCAGCGGAGCGGGGCCGTCGGTGCTCGTGTTCCTCGATCCGAAGGTTCCGCCGAAGAAAGCTAAGCAGAGAATCGCCGCTCATCTGGCCAAGCGCCGCCTGACTGCGGAACTCATCCTGACCGGGATCGCCCAGCACGGTGGGCGGGATGGGGCCGACTGGAAAAAACACCATCCCCCCGCAAAGAAGTAGTCTCTAGCCGCGGCTGGCCGGAGGCACGATACCGTTCATCCGCAAGTACTCCACCATCTGCCCGTAGTGATCGAAACCGTGCCAGGAGAAGATCATCGCCAGGCTGAGCCGCGTGGTCTTTGACTTGCTTTCAGAAGAGGGAATCGGTTCCAGGGCATTTGCATCGGTGATGGTTGCGACGGCCTTGTGGGCATAAGCGAAGGAGTCTTTCAGGTATTTGAGGATGTCGGCCTTCGACTTTACGCTATCGGGACCCTTTCCGCCGTTCGCGTCGACGGGCGGCTTTTCGCCAAGAATGTGGGCAGCAATCAGGTAGTTGCTGGCGGCAACATGCTTAATCTGCTCAGCAAATGTGCGAACGCCTTTAAACTCACCGTTCGTGGGTGCGAAGTCGTACTTGCCCTCTGGCATTGCCTCTGCCGCGGGAACGAACTCGCTCTCAATGGTCTTGATTCCACCGTCAAGGACCTGGCTGATAGTTTTCTTCTCTTCGTTCGTTTGTGCCAGACCAAAACTGCACAACGCCAAAATCGTTACCAAAACCGCGCCGATCGTTTTCATCTTGCCTCCAGATAACTAAGCTGCCGCGCTATTCTTTCACTATCGCGGGTGTACGCGCCAGTCGGCCAGGCGCGAACGACTAGCGACCGGCGACTACCGACGGACTCGCAAACGGCCACTCTTTTCGCCGCCACGCCCGCACCATGTAAATTGCGATTCCAGCGATTAGAACGATGGCCGCATAGCGAAGTTCGCGGAGAAAATTCGCGCGCGAGACGAGGATGAAAATGAAGCTCGCAGACGCGACCAGAGCCGGCACGGGGTAGAGCCACATACGGAACGGACGCGCCATATCAGGTCGCCTTATTCGCAGCACGATCAGGCCAACCGCCTGCACCAGATACTGCAGAACGATGCGGATCACCACCAGCGCGGCAATTAAATCCGCCAGCCGCAGAAAACAGAAGAGCGCCGCCACTCCCGCCAGCGCGAGCACTGAAACGTAGGGGATCCGATGCACGGGATGCACTCGCGCAAAGACGCGAAAATAGTTTCCATCGAGTGCCGCTGCGTAGGGCACACGTGAATATCCGAGCGTCAGCGAGAATACCGAAGCGAACGCCGTCCACATCACCAGCACCGAAATCACCGAGCCGGCGCCGTGTCCGTAAACTCGCTCCATCAACGTGGAGACCACGTAGAGCTTGCTGTTCGCCGCCCCCGCGCTCGCCATTTCGCGCCACGGGATGACCCCGAGAATGCTGACGTTCATCACGATATACAGGCAGACGACGGCCAGAATGGAAAGGAAGAGCGCGCGCGGGATATTTTTTGTCGGCTCCTTGACCTCGTCGCCGAGAAAACAGACGTTGTAGTATCCGCCGATATCGTAGGCGGCGATGAGCATGGCGCCGCCGAGTCCGTGAAAGAAGCCAGGCGAAAGCGAGAACGCGTGCGGAGGCAAATCGAAGGCCCGATGCGCATTGAAATGGGTGAGGCCGGCGAAAATGATCCATCCGATTGTCCCCATGACTCCGGCCCAAAGCAGCGTGCTGAGCCGGGAGATGGCGGTGATCCGGCGGTAGAGAAGGAATGCGGTAAGCATGCAGACGCCAATCGCCACCAGCGTTGCTGGCATTGCAAC
>CAVZUP010000052.1:0-28775 GCA_963778255.1 uncultured Acidobacteriaceae bacterium | reverse complement strand
GTTTTCCACTCAATCAAGTGCAGACCGGGTAGCAAGGCTAGGTTCTTCTTAGAGCTGCGCCAGGAGTCCGTGCCGGACAACCCAATCGTGGGAATCTTTGTGGCAATGGCGGTAACCACAGCTTTCTTCTCGCCTTCGACTATGTTCACCTCGCGGCGAGCGTCCTTGGCGACCGCGGTCCAGTCCTTTGTGACTGGCTCGAAGTACGGCAGGTTGGTGGAGTCCTTGAGCTGCTGGTACTTGGGTGCCTCGCTGTTGGGCCGGATAGTGCGGAACCGGGCGAAGTTGGCGAGCGTGCCGTTGATGTGAAAGTACGGAATCTTGTAAACGTCCGTTTTGTACGGCACATCGGCGTTTGCTAGGACTTCGAGCTTCATGAGCTTCGCCTCGCGCTCGGTGAGCGTGGAGCGGTCTAAGTCCTCCAGCATCAAACGGTGGAGTTCCTTCGTGGAGATAGGCTCGCGGAGACTAGTCATTGAGCACACCTGCCTGTTTCCGGCGCTCAGCCTTCAAGCGACCGTCCGCGTTCAGCTTGGTACTGGTCATGCGTTTCCGCGTTCGCTCGAAGCGGTGGAGATTGACGGTTGGGTCCACCGCGTGGAATCGGTCAATGATGGCTTGTGCCTTGTGCTCTGGGTCCCAGAAGTAGAACAGACGAGACTCCGCGTCATACCGCGAGAATCGCAGTTGCGGAAGGCGAGCGTAATCCAGCCAAGTTGCTAGCTGTAAAGATGGGGTGGTGAATACGTCAGGCGAGTCGCTCAAGGGCGTTCTCCGTTGTTACGGGAATTCCCTTGAGTGGGTATCGTGGCTGCTTCGGCTTCGCTATCCTTTACAGGATTACACGGCCTGCACTTGGCTTGCTCTCAGCGACCGGTGACTTGGTGGCTTCCTGCTTGCCCCACGGCTATCGAGACGCGTCTCGATAACTAATGGTACTTTATTCCGCGTGAAAGGTATATAGGTATTTATTGTGCCTGTAGAATCTAGTGTTTACGTGTTAAGTCCCCTGAGTCCTCTGATTCCCAAACTTCTTTATATATAACAACACAAACTTTATATAACCTTTTGGGAACCAGAGGACTCAGGGGACTTAACGTTGCAAATACAAGTAGTTAGCCGATTTTTAAGTCCTCTGAAGGCCGCTCCCCGTTCAGCCCAGGGCCCAGAACACGGGTCGTATCTGAGCGGGTCGTATTGACGTACATCAATATAAGCACCCATTCCTGTCTTACCTTTTGCTTACCTCGCGCTCGCACGAAGCCACCGGTCAACAACCACCCGAAACCCGACAATACCCGAAGCGCGCAAAGTCACCAAACACTGATGCCTATTGGCCAAGTCACTTGTTGTCTGGGAGTTGGAACCGAGAGGACGAAGGCTGGCGATCAGCCACGATTCGCTTTAGAAATCCGATGCTCTATCCGCTTGAGCTACGGGCCCCTGGCAACGTGGCCACTTGTTACAGATTATAGGGGAAGCGCGCGGGGCGTAGGTTGCGGAGAGTGATCCGTCCGCAGAAGATGCATTGCTGCGCGGCCTGCTAGTCCTTCAGCGGCACTATGGTTTGATCGCCGCGGCAAAAGGTTGCGACTTTCGAGAGGCCACCTTGTGCCTGGGGCATGGTCATCACCGGTCCGTAGCAATACACGGCGTGCCCATTCGCGGCGAAATACCAGCGCCCTCCCTTTTTCTTTGCCGGTTGTTGGCTGGGGGTGGGGGAGGACTGAACGGGTGGTGCCAATCTAGGGATGGGAAGAGACAAGACTAGGGCTAGGGCCAGGGTCTTCATAATTGGGTCTCGCTTCCATCACGGCCCCCCACAATGGGGCCGCGGTTATCACAGAACCTTGTCTTCGTTTTTTCCGTTCTTTACAGTCTCTTGGAATCCCGAATCGCTTTCGCTGATCCGTCCTGATGTAAGCCAGTGCGACCGCTAGATCACTCGCGTGGAGCGCCGCACATCTTCCAAATCCGCAGCCGGTTTTCCGGGAACTGCCTTCATGGAGTGGGCCGATTTACCGGGTCTCTTGGTATCCTTGTCCGTTCCTTTGGCTCCCGCCGCCGGATGGCCGGAATCCGCATTTTTGTGCTCCGCTGGCTCGGCTGCCTTGTCTTGAGCCCGTTTGCTGTCGTCGCGGGCCAGCTTGCCTTTCAGCGTCGCCAGTTGGTTGCTGTCCTTCAACATCTCGCGGATTAAACTGCGCTGGGCTTCAATGGTCTGGCCTTGCTCGAACACCAGCGTGGTCAGAATGCCGTAGGAGACGACAAATAAAATCACCAGTAGCGGCAGCAGGGCGACCGGCCGGGACGTCGTCTTAGGAGCTGCATATTCGGCGCTGTATATGACGGTCAAGTGTGCCCCCAAAAACTCGCCCCTACGCTCAGGGCTACGTGAGAAACAGTGCACCCGTAAAACCATATACAAGGGGAAGTGTAAGTATGTGCTGTGATTGGAGTTAGTAAGAGGATGCGGGATCAGGACGATCCGATGGGTGCAAGCCTCTGCACTTTATGAGTAACCAAACCAGCGTTACCTGGGTGTGAGTTGCGCTCGAACAATCGTCCAAAGCCCCTGTCAGCAAAGGCTTTTGGACCAGTCTAAAATTACGGATTCCCACCCCGCGATGGCTGCACACCTTCAGTGGACGCCGGGCGTCCCCGCCCGGCACAGTCGATGCGCCCAAGTTCCAGAGCTTTCAAAGCCCTGGAACCTGGCCTCTACTCCGCCTTCAAGACAACATACTTCCGTCCCGCATAAAGACGGTAAGTGGCGCCATCTTGTTCAAGTTTCAGCGGAACCGGATGCTTGAGCTGATCGTCGTTCTGGCTGGCGATTGAGAACACGTCCGTGCCCGCCATGTTCATCACCGTAAACTTACCTTCCTTGAAACCGAATCCATAAGCGCCCACCTCCAGAGCGGTCCCGCCGAAACTGAGCTTGGTTTCGGTAATCAGGAAACCCTGGTATTTCTCCGCGATGGCAGTGGAATAACCAGACGTATCCACCAGACCCGCCAGCACCACTTTGCCCGCGGAGTTCTTCAATCCCGCTGTATTCCTCAGTTGTACGGACGCACTTTGCCCGGCAAAGAAAAACGAGCTCGGAGCAATCTTCTTCACTTGATCCGCTGTGAGAACTTGGGCACTGGCGTGTGACAACACGAGCGCCGACACCGCAACCAGCCACATCATTCTGCGATTCCATTTCATAGACGTGTCCTCTTCAGATGTTGGGATTCAATTTTGCCGCGTTGAGCCAGTCATATTACATGATTCATAGGGTTCTGGGCAGTGATGTCGGCTGCGCTTTCACGGGCCGATGAACGATCCCAGCAGGGAGCAACAGAAAACCGTTTGACCGCAACATTCGGATAGTCCGTGTAGACGCGACTGGCCTATGTTACGTGCATGGCCACCAATGCGATACTTCCAGAGGAAGAAACGATGAAGCGAAGCTCAGAACATGCGGCAGCCGCAGTTGTTCTCCAGATCAACGACCGCCGCTGGCAAGCTGTAGTCGGTCGCGACAGCTCCTTCGACGGCGCGTTCGTTTTCGGCGTGTCGAGTACCGGCATTTTCTGTCGTCCATCGTGCCCCGCCAAACGTCCGCGCCGCGAGAACGTGAGCTTTTTCGATCATTCTCTGCAAGCCGAGCAGGCCGGGTATCGCGCCTGCCTGCGCTGCTGTCCCAAGGCAGTGGACGGAAATCCACAATCCGCGCTGGTGCGGGCCATGTGCCGCTATATCGAGCGGCACGTCGCCGATCAACATATTGAAGACCGCTTGACCCTCGGCTTGCTGGCCAAGGAATTCCGCCGCAGTTCCTTCCATTTGCAACGGACTTTCAAGTCGGTGCTGGGCGTCTCGCCCAAGGCCTACATCGACGCCTGCCGTCTCCGCCAGGTGAAGCAAAATCTGCAAGCCGGCCACTCCGTGACCACTGCGCTCTACGCTGCCGGATACGGCTCCAGCAGCCGTCTCTACGAACGCACGGCCACGCAACTGGGAATGACTCCGGAGAAGTACCGGCGCGGCGCGGTAGCGGCCGTCGTCCGATACACCATCGCCGACTCGCCGCTGGGACGCATGTTAATCGGCGCCACCGATAAAGGCATCTGTGCCATTCAGTTTGCCAGTTCCGATCAGCAACTGCAGCAGGGACTGATCCGCGAGTTCCCGTTCGCGGTTCGCCGCCGCGACGACGACGCCATGTCGGAATGCCGAAAGCAGCTCGCGCGCCTCCTGCAGGGGCAGGAAACGAATCCCTCATTGCCGCTCGATATCCGTGCGACCGCCTTTCAGCGCCGGGTTTGGGAGGCACTGCAAGAAATTCCCCGCGGAGAAACTCGCTCCTACAGCGCCGTGGCCAAAAAGATCGGAATGCCAAAAGCCACACGAGCCGTGGCCCGAGCCTGCGCCACCAACCCGGTAGCAGTAGCGATCCCCTGCCATCGAGTAGTCCGGCAAGACGGCGAATTAGGCGGCTACCGCTGGGGCATCGAACGAAAAGAGTTGCTGCTGGCGATGGAAAAAGAGACAGCGGCTTCCAACTGAGAGGTGGAGGGGCAACCGCTTCTGCTAACATTTCTCCTTCATGAGCCAAGTAGGCGAAAACGTAGTGCGCATTGAGGCGGAAGCGTTGCGCGCGCTGGCAGACCGGCTCGCCGGTCCGATGGCCGCGGACTTCAACCAGGCCCTCGACCTGCTCTTTGGTTGCCGAGGCCGGGTAGTAGTGACTGGCATGGGAAAAAGCGGGCTCATCGCCCGCAAGATTGCGGCTACGCTGAGCTCCACTGGCTCGCCGGCGCTCTACCTGCATCCAGTGGAGGCTTTGCACGGCGATCTGGGGATGATCGTGCGCGGCGATGTCGTCCTCGCCCTGTCGGCCAGTGGCGAGACGGAAGAAATTCTGCAATTGCTGGCTACGATTAAACGCCTCCAAGTCCCGCTGGTTGCCATGACTTGCGACGCGGTCGCGCAAAACGCGACAGGCGGCGCACGCGCCACACGGGCTTCGACTCTAGCATCGGCTGCCGATGTGGCCTTGGACTGCTCGATCTCTCAAGAAGCTTGTTCTCTGGGGCTGGCTCCGACTGCTTCCACCACCACCATGCTTGCCCTCGGCGACGCCCTAGCGGTGGCGCTTTCGGAAAAGCGCGGTTTCAAGGAAGAAGACTTCGCCAACTTGCATCCAGGTGGCAAGCTAGGCAAACGGCTGGCGAGGGTCGAGTCGCTAATGCACTCGGGAGACGCGGTTCCGCGCGTCACCGCTCAGACCAAGATGCCCGACGTGATTTATGAGATGTCGCGCAAGAAGCTGGGCATGACGGCGGTGGTCGAGGGCGAGCGCTTGCTGGGAGTGATCAGCGATGGCGATCTGCGGCGGCTGATCGAGCAGCGCGGTAAAGACGCGCTGGACCTGGCGGCGGAGGATTGCATGACGCGAGATCCTAAAACCATCAGCGCGCAGGAATTCGCCGCCACCGCGCTGGCGCGCATGGAGGAGATGAAGATTACCTCGCTAGTCGTTGTGGAGGTGGCGCCGCAAAACGATCGGCGATTGCTGGGGATCGTGCACCTGCATGACCTGTGGGGTACGGAGATGGTGTAGCGTCTCCCAGCCCCGGTCGATGGGCAATTCTTCTGGAACTAGTGGCAGAAGGGCTGTAGCTTTGGCGGAGGTGGGGCGGGAAACTCATCGAACTCTCCCTCCCATCCAGAGCATCCACGTGCGGTAACGGCGCGAATCACAACCTGCTCCAGATCGCGCGCCTTCGCCTTGGCTTGTGACATTTGATCCAGCGTGAGAAACCCGCTGCGCTCGAGTTCATTGAGGTCCGCACCCGCGGCTGTGTAGCCCGCATCGGACGCAATCGTGTACCAGATATACGCAGTGAAGCGGTCCTGGGCAATGCCGCGGCCATCCTTCAAGGATTTGGCGTAAAAGTACTGCGCCTGGGGCAGCCCCTGGTCGGCGGCGACCTTATAGAGCGCCGGAGCCTTGGTGTAATCCCGATCCGCCATCAAACGGCCCAGATAGTACGCGCCGAAAGCATTCTTCTGACTGGCGGCGATTTTGAAGAATTTCTGCGCCGCGTCGGGGTCGCGCCCCACGCCGGCGCCGAGGAAGTAGAGCCGTCCGGTAAGCCAACCTGCCAGTGGATCGCCCTGCTGCGCCGCCTTGCGATACAAATCGAGGGCCTGCGCCGGGTCGCGTGCCAGAAAGGTGCCACTTTCATAGAAGTAGGCCAGCGCGATCTGGGCGGGTCCGTAGCCAAGCTCGGCGGAGCGCCGAAAGTAGTCGACCCCCAGGGAGTCATTCCGCGATGCTCCAACGCCGGTAATGGCGTCCATCCCCCGATCGAAGAGAGCGTCTGGAGACGAGCTCTGCGCAAAGGCCATAGAGCTCAACAACGCGAAAATGTAGCACAAAATCGTTCGACGCATGGTTGGACTTCTCTGATACGCGCTGGAGCAAGTATAGAAAATGCAGGGTAATGTGTAGAGTTACGAAAGTTCCACGGGGATGTCACGACGGCAAATGAGTCCGCTAAGGCTTTGAGTCTTGCAGCAGCACTACATCAGATTCCGAATGGGTGCGGAGTAAGCCGAGATACTTGCCATCTGGCGACCAGCGGAAATCGACAATCTGCTCGGAGCTGAAATTCGTGATCTTTCGCCCAGGGGACTCATCCAGCGGCTGTAGCCAGATGTTGACTCCGTTTTCGCGGATGGCGTAGGCCAATGCTTTTCCGTCGGGCGTAAACTGCACTCCGTTGCCCGTAATACGCGAGTCGGCATTGAGGAGGCGCAGTGCTGCCGCAGGCGAGTCCAAGGTGACCAGCACAATCTTGTCCTCCGGTTTCACGGCTTCCTGATTCACCGCGGCCACCACAAACGCCAGCCGTTTGGCGTCCGGAGAAAGGCCGGCCTGCACACCCGCGAGAAAGGTCTTAGGGACAACGGTTCCGGGAACTACCTCCGCCTTGCCTGATCCGTCCAAGGGCACACGCCAAATCTGGTTCGCGGAATCATTCTGGAAATAGACCCATTTTCATCCGATGAACAAATGGGATTGTTTGAGGTCACATCGGTCAGTTTCACGGGATTGGAGCCATCGGCATTGGCGCGCCAAATATTCTTGGTTTGGGTGCCTCCGTGAAATCTCCAGGAGAAGACCAAGTTGCGGCTGCCGCACCCTGCGGTCTCTAGAATCTGCGAAGCGGCATCGCTCAGGATCTGGCTGGAGTTGCCGCCATCGCGCCCCACACGCAAAAGCTGCCCCAGCTCACCAAGCAGAAGATTGCCGCCACTGTCCCAGCCGAACCCGCTCACGTCTCCTTGAGGCAAAATTGGCGGCAACTCCGGAGTCGGGCTGCCCGTGCCGGGAACGAGGTATAAATTCTGCGCGGTTTTCACCTGGACCGTGGCCAGAGTCTTGCCATCCGCAGACAGAGTGAGCGTCGAGTAGCTGTTGGTATCGCGAGTAATGGGTTGGAGGCCGCCTCCACCCACGGGTAAGAAACCGACCTGCGCTCGTTGAAAATTCGGACCGGCTTGCTGGTAGATGGCAAGAAGCCCGCTGCCGTCAGTCGCCCACTTTATCTGATGAACGGACCTGTCTTCGAAAGCGGCCAGGCGCTCCACTTTGCCGGTGTCGATATCCAAAATCGCGATTGCGCTTAAGGAACTGTCCTGCGGGGGCAGCACCTGAGCGACCTTTTTACCATCAGGGGACCAGGCGATAGCACCCGGCGCATTGTCGCCCGGCGCCGGCGCAATCAGCAGAACTTTTTCGTCATTGCCATCGAGATTCGCAGTCAGCAGACGATACTTGCCGATCTCGGGATCATTGCCTCGAATGTAAGCGATGCGGCGGCCGGCGGGAGAGAAGCTGCGGCCAACAAGGGATCATGTTGCGCCAAGGCTGCCTGGACCAATAGGACAGAACCTAACAACACTAACAACGGTGCGCTTTTCATATGCAGTGCCCTTCCTTTTAAGTCTTGATCAACTTTGCAATCCACCGCTAAAAGAAAAGTTTTAGAGAAAACTGGAAATTGCGCGGAGCACCGATGCTGAAAATCGGGTTAAAGCCGGCACCAAGGCCAACCGAGGTTGCGAGAGCGTTGTTGGCCATCGCGCTGGGAGCGCCGAAAAGAGAATCGCTCAGCGTTCCGTCCACGGGACCGAAGCTGGGATGATTGAAGAGGTTGAACATATCCGCTTGGAAGCGTAAGCGAATGCTTTCACGGATCGGGAACTCACGATGGACGGAGAAGTCAAGCTCCTGAAGAGGGAATGCCCGCACAGCGTTGCGGGCAAGATTTCCAGAAACAGATTGAGTGCCAGATGGCAGAGGAGTGCAGAACGCCCCCTTTGCATTGGTCGCAGTCGGCGCTTGGCAGCCAGCCGAAGCGGCGGCGGCGGCGCTCACGATTGCGGTGTTCAGCGCCTTTCCGCCTGGACAATCCGTTTCCTGAGCCAGGCAGTTGCTCCCCGTCACATAAATGGGAACTCCGGCAATCAGATTTGGACGCTGCGAGAAGGCCGTGCCCCCTAACGCACCGCTGAAACCGGTGAAGAGATCAACCGGGGCAGCCGTCTGGTAGTGATAAATGGGGTCAATCGACCAGTGACCCAGGACGGCCTTCGCGATTGCATTTGAAGTTGGAGGGGTTGGAATGTCATAAACCAGGGAGAAGCCGAAGACATGCCGGACGTCGAAGTCGGAATTCCCCCGTAGTAGAGCGACTGGCAGCCCCGACGCGACGGTTGCGGCGGTGGGGAGAGCCGACGAAGCAACACCGCTCACCGATGCATCGTCGATGGAATGCGACCATGTGTAGGAGGCTAGCGCGCTTGCGCCGTGTGAGAATCGCCGTTGGAACTTAGTCTGTAACGCGTGATAGTCCGAGCTTGAGTAATTGCCAAAGAGGGTCAATGTATCGCCGACAGTGCCATCCCCTAAGACATTGGGGTTAGTTAAGGTCGGAGGATAGACTCGGTTGCCGATGAGGTTTCTTCCCAGGGCTCCCACATAACTGATTGTGAAACTCTGATCTCTGCCGGCTTGCTGTTCCAGCGTCAGGTTCATTTCATGAACATAGGGCAGATTGAAGCTTGGATCAACCAGGTTGTCTCCACCGAGGCTGAGCGGAAAAGTCGGAGGGTTCGGTACGATCGGCGGCGTGACGAATGCAGAGTTGGCGGTTGTGATCGGGAACTGGACGATAGCAACAGTAGTGCCAGCACCAAGGTTGTTGTATCTGGCGTTCCAAGGGGTGCTCGAACTCAATGCGTCACCTACTTGAGTGCCGGTGTCATGGAAGATGCCGTAGCCGACCCGCAGAACTCGTCCCCAGTTGGGATTTGTTGAAAGCTGATAAGCGAGACCGACGCGAGGCGCGACATTTCCCCAGCGTGTTGGGAATGCGGGCGTTCCCAATGGATTAAGGGTATAAGTCAATAAATTTGAAAGATCGAACCCGTGCGGATTAACAGAAAAGCCGGGATATCCATTGGTCCATTTCACAGAGGGATTTATATCCCACCGCAACCCGTAGGTAAGTGTTAAGCGTGGCGTTACTTTCCAGGTATCCTGGCCAAAGAAAGAGTACTCACGGAAAAGGAAGTGTTGAGGAACGTTGCGTTGAATGTTAGAGAGCGTGGCTTGGCCGCAGATGAGGCCGGGCACAGTGGTGCTGGAACCTGCAGGCAGCACTGAGACGGGACACACGTTCGCGCTGAATGGGGCGAGTGAAATCGTCTGACCAAAAACATTGAACCAATTAAAGCTAGACTGATTGAAAGACGGGTATAACGCCCGGTAATCTCCGCCAAACTTAAGTTCATGGGAGCCTTTGACAACACTGATCGTCTCGGTAATGTTGCGCTGCTCGTTGTCATTGTTCGCAGCTCCAGGCGCGAGGTCAAAGTAATCCGATGTCAGGGGAACCGCATACACGTAATCAGAAAGTTGCGATGGGGTGTAGCTAGACGGAGGCTGCGCAAATCCTGACGGGAAAATTGTGCTCCAGCTGCCGGCGAATCGACTCGGACTGCTTGCCCTCAGCAAGGTAGTGTGCGTGTAGTTGAAGTGCACATCATTGCTGATAGAGGGGGTGAGAGCCCAAGTCCAGCCCGCTGTATAAACGTCGTTGCCTTCCTTCAAACTGGTCGTGTTTACGCTGTCGTCGATGATCAGGCTTGAGGGCGCGTGACTATAGCGGCCAAATAGGGTCATGCGGTTGTTAATGTTGTAATCGACTCGCACACTGGTCGCATTGATTGGCGACTTGCCGGGCAGACTCAGAGTGGCATTTGCGAAGCATGTGGCGTCGGAGGTGCAGGGGGTTGCAGGATTTCCGTCAGGCAAGGGGTAGGCGTTTAAGAACTGCGCCATGTAGCCCACCACACCATTCTCGCTTGCCGCAGCAGCCAGACTCCGAGCCGCTTGTGTAGGAACAACCTTGACCCCGGTGGTTGGGAACTGGAGGCGCAACCCTTCGTAAGAGCCGAAGAAGAACAATTTGTTCTTGACAATCGGTCCTCCAACCACGCCTCCGAAGTCGTTCTGCTGCACCACGGCGCGAGGCTTGCCCTGCAAGTTCAGGAACCAGTCGTTGGCGTCTAATACGGTGTTTCGGAGATAGTCGAATAAATCGCCATGGAAGCCGTTGGTTCCGCCGCGCGACGAAAGTGCAATCTGGCCACCGGGCGAGCGCCCAAATTCTGGCGCGAAACTTGAGGTACTAATACGAAATTCCTGCAGGGCATCAATGGAAACCATGGTATTGAATCCGCCCGTCGCCGAATTGGTTGGCGTGGAGCCGGTGCCGTTCACATTGACCGCACCCAGCACCGGAGAGGCGACGTTTGCGCTCACGCCATCCACCGTGAAGTAGCTGGTGTCGTTGCGCTGGCCATTAACTACAAATTGCCCTGGGGTGTTGACGGCCGTTGCCACTGTAGCGATACCGGGCGTCAGCGTAATCAGTCCCTGAAAACTGCGTCCGTTCAAGGGCATGTTTTCAACAATCTGACGCTCCACTACGGTTCCTACAGAAGCCGATTCGGTGGTCAAAACAGGTGATCCTGCTTCGACGATCACGGTCTCGGAGACCGATCCTAAAGTCATCTCGAAGTTCAATTTCACGGTGTCCTGGACGTGAAGAACGATGCCGGACTTCACGATGCTCTTGAAGCCAGTCTTCTCCACTTGCAGACGGTAGTCGCCGGGTGGGAGGGATGGAATTAGGTACGATCCGGTCGAGTTGGTCACTCCCTCGTAGCGGCCGCTGGTGTTGGTGTTGATCGCCGCCACGCTCGCCTGGGCGATCACCGCTCTCGACGGATCCGTGACTTGGCCAGTGATAGTGGCCGTTGACGTTTGCGCTGGTACTTGAGAACTAAGAATGCAAACCACAAGAAGCAGAATGCAGAAGCGATACACTATAAACCCCCTTTGAGTTCGCGCTCACCTGTTGTCGTAAGTAAAACTGTTGAGTCGGTGGCCTCGGCCGGCAAATTGAACCGAACGCCGCTTACTGCCTCCGGTGGAGACTTGCGCTAGGCACGCCTTAAGCGCCGCACAGTTGCGGCACTTCAGCGAAAGCCGTCGGCCTACATCTGCTCGATGGAGGCGCCCAGCACGTTGGAGTTTTGGTCAAAAACTGCTCGGAACTGGGCGACACACCTCGGCGCGCTCTTAGTCGCCCTGATACAAGCGCTGTGGCGTTTAGAGTGCTGGCCTGCCCAACAACCGGGACGCCATTCACGAAGCTGAAAGTCCTTTTCCATCGGACGTCAGCTCGTCGCCCCGAAAATAGTGATGATGTGAGCAAAGGAGGAAGCCGTTGAGACTGGCCTACCCCAGAGAACTCTATCGCAATGCGAAAGACACAAGCCTAATCGGGTTTTGTTAAGAAGAGTTATCAGGCAAGTTAACATTCAGAGAACAAAGTCATTTGAATCAATCTATTAGCGCTGGTAATAGATTGAAACGTGTACTACTTTGCGCTCATTGTTGAGAACTCCTCGTCCGTTTTTCCGACGGACGGGCTGGTCGCAATGCGAGTGAATGGAATCGTGAAAATGACGATAGCAGCATCGGACCTTCATCCGAGCCCGACGCACAGTGTTGTAGCTGGAGTTTCTCGCGGTGAAGAAAACCGTGGCCAATTTTGTGGACTTCCGCCGGGCAGAGGGTGTTGAAGCCGGCGGCGGAACGTGAAGGAAGATGGACTTGCCTTGAGCTGTTGCGGAATGATTAGGATCGACGGGGTTGTTTCCTGCGAGCAGTTGTTGGAATGCTTTCGCCCGGTCTGATCACGTGAGCCGATAATAGTGCCTGCGGAAAATCTCTCGGATTCAGAGTCACAATGAAATCGGCACGGCCAGTTTCAGCGCACGCGCAGAAGGGATCGTCTCCGGGATCAGGGGAGATGCTTGGCAACAAAGAGGCCGAGATAAGTTCCGTCGCTTCCCGTAGCAGATTGACTATCTTCCCAATGAGTGGCCGCCGGACACCCAGCCTTCCCAAGATTCGTTTGTATTCCAGAAGGATCTCATCACTCACCAGCCAGACAAACGTATCCTCCTGGATCCAATCCCGGAGGAGTTTGGCGCTTGGATTCTTGGGCGTGATCTCCAGGGATTTAAGTCCTGCGATTCCTGCTACCAGGACGGAGGTATCGACGACGCCTCTACGCCGTTTTCTTTTTTGTGCGGGCAACGACTGTAATCTCCGGCAGCTTCTTTCGTCCCGAGCGGTATTCACGAACCGTTCCTAAAATGTCTTCCTCTGAGATGTCCCCCAGAACAGCAGCGGCCTTCTGCACACTCCGTAAGAAATCCTTCTTCCACCCAGCTTTCTTGCGGCCCTTGGGAAGGTCCTTGTAAGCCGAGGCCAGAGGTATCTGGTCTTCCAATTCCCGTGCCAAGGACCGAATCGGAATCTTGATTTCCACGGCATCGGTGCCGTTATGCGGACGAGAGCGAAGGCAGATGTCCCCCAAATCGCCCATTTTGGCTTTGCCAAGATTCTTCGAAAACGCTTCTGTGAATCTGGCCAGGAGATCACTCGAACTGCCGAGGGTTTCCTTGAGATAAAAAGCCACTTTCGCTTCTAGCAGAAGGTTCGTATCAAACCAGCACACACTGTTGCGGCGTACAGGACGGATGATCCCCAGTTGTACCAGGTTTTGAAGGTCTTTTGGAAGCACTCCCAGTACGGCGCTGGCCTGCTTAAGTTTGAGTGTAAGGCTTTGCATTTTGATTAACCATCTAAATATTAGACGGCTATTGGCTAAAAAGCAAGCGCTGTTTAATGACGGCCGACCCGGTTGTTGTGGACAGAACCGCCCGCAAAATATCTCACTGATTGTAGGATGACTGTGCAGCTATGTCCGGCAAAGAATTTCAAAAAGAGCTTCAGTCCGCGCAAGTCGAATGTGACCGTTTACGGGAGGAAAACAATCGCCTGCGGAAGGTCCTGACTGAGCACGGTATCCCGATTCCTGCGGCTCAGACTCAGGGGCCTATGCTGGTCCAAAACGTGGGGACAGCGATCGATGCTGTCAGTCATGCTTCCGACTCAAAGGCTAAAATTGCCCTATTTAGAAGCCTTTTCCGCAGCCGGGAAGACGTCTATGCGGTTCGATGGGAAAACCCTGATGGCCGGTCTGGATATATGCCAAAGGCAGATCGCGACTGGAAGGCTTACTATGCGAGCAGACCCGAAGACCGCAAGAGAGTCGACCGTAAGACGCGGACTTTTCATCCTTTAACCGACGAGGTAGTTCGTCAGCATTTGGCGGGCGAACTCACCGTCGGCGCTTATCCGCTGCTGCCCGACGAGACATGCTGGTTTCTGGCGGTAGATTTTGACAAGAAAACATGGCAGGAGGATGCCGCCGCATTTCTCGCTACTTGCCACGAACTCGATGTGGCCGCCGCCTTGGAGCGTTCTCGGTCCGGCAATGGCGGTCATGTTTGGATCTTCTTTGAGCGAGCAATCCCAGCAGTAACGGCGCGAAAGTTAGGCTGCGTCATTCTTACCCGAACGATGGAGCGCAGGCATCAAGTCGGCCTTGACTCCTACGATAGATTTTTTCCGAACCAGGACACAATGCCGAAAGGGGGTTTCGGCAATCTCATTGCGCTTCCGTTGCAAAAGATGCCGCGCCAGTCGGGCAACAGTGTGTTCATAGATTCCTCCTGTCGACCCTATGCAGATCAATGGCAGTTCCTCACGATGATTCAACGTATGTCTAGTCATGCTGCTGAAGCGCTTGTTGTGCAGGCCCAACGCGCAGGTGATTTGATCGGAGTGAGAATCAGCATTTCCGAAGACGATAACGACCAAGACCCCTGGACTCTGCCGCCCTCACGCAAGCGGCTTGAGCAGCCCATCAAAGAGCCGCTCCCGGAAAGAGTTCGACTTGTTCGTGCGAATCTTCTCTATGTGGAGAAGAAGGACCTGCCTTCCGCGATGCAAAATCGGTTGCTTCGTCTCGCGGCGTTTCAAAACCCTGAATTCTACAAAGCTCAGGCGATGCGCCTTTCAACCTTTGACAAGCCACGCGTGATAGCCTGCGGAGAAGACCTCGCTAATCACATTGCCCTGCCTCGTGGCTGTTTCTCTGATCTGTTGGCCTTGTTGGAAGCGCACCGAATTGCACCGCTGATTCAGGATGAACGTTTTGCAGGCAAACCCATCAACGTGGACTTCCATGGTCAGCTTCGACCTCTTCAAGAGGAAGCTGTTGCAAACATCAGTGTTTACGATGAAGGAATCTTGTGCGCCCCCACGGCCTTCGGAAAGACGGCTGTTGCCGCATGGCTTATCGCCGCACGCAAAGTGAATTCCTTAATCTTGGTACACCGACAGCAGCTAATGGACCAGTGGCGCGAACGCCTAGCGATGTTTCTGCAGCTTCCGGCTAAATCAATTGGGGAAATCGGAGGCGGAAAGACAAACCGGACTGGCTGTGTGGATGTCGCAGTCATTCAAAGTTTGCATAGAAAAGAGACCGTCAAAGATTTTGTAGCAGAGTACGGCCAAGTCATTGTGGATGAATGCCATCATATTTCGGCGTTTACATTCGAGCAGGTAATGAGGCAAGTGAAGGCCAGGTATGTTGTGGGATTGACAGCAACTCCCACACGGAAGGACGGCCACCATCCCATTATCTACATGCAGTGTGGCCCAATCCGATTCAATCTCAGCGCCCGCAAGATGACGGAAACAAATCCGTTTGAGCACCGGGTAATTCCGCGCGTGACTGAGTTCCAGATACCGCCTGAGCTTTCGGATATGACGATTCAGGACATATACGCTGCCCTCGTTCATGACCGCTCTCGCAATGAACTCATTACGGCTGATCTGCTTCGCTCCTTAGAGGCCGGACGATCTCCCCTGCTTCTGACGGCACGAACCGAACATCTGAAGTACTTTTCGGAGAAACTTGCGTCGGTGGTGAAGAGCTTGTTTGTCCTAAAGGGTGGCATGAGCAAGAGGCAACGCCAGAGCAGCGCCGACGCGCTGGCCGCAGTGCCCTTGGGAGACCAGCGGGTTATTCTTGCGACTGGCAGCTATATCGGCGAGGGATTTGACGACGCCAGGCTGGATACTCTCTTTCTCGCTATGCCAATTTCTTGGAAGGGAACTCTCCAGCAATATGTCGGGCGACTGCATCGACTTCACGACAACAAGCAGGTTGTTCAAGTCTACGACTATGTGGATTCGTACGTTCCGATGCTGGCGCGGATGTACGAGCGACGATTGAAAGGATATGCCGCCATCGGCTACACCGTGCAACCCCGACAAGATGCCTTTTGAGTCATGGATTTTGTGAAGTAACTCTCGGATGCAGTAGGGAGATTAGATTTGCACCATCCCCGTGTCGGCAAATCTCCACTTAGAGACAACCAACTGCGTTGCGGTTAGTGGAACTCGACGATGCTACTCGAAAGAACCGGTTTCCTGCGTCAACGCCAGCCAGCCGACGTTTAGGCGAACATCGGCGCTGGTCACAGAATGGTCACAATAAATCGGGCATCTTGACAAGTTAAGTTGTTGATTGAAAAGATGGTTAGGCTGTAAGAATACAGCCCCGAAAAAGGTTGACCCCGGCGGACGAAATCCCGACGCCCCCTTATGCCGTTTTTCGTCAATAACTTACATAGACTTGAGGCGCGTCGACCTACGAATTGGGCACGCCATTCATCAGAACTCTGTATCCCGCTGGGGGAGAAGCTGAGACGCCACGCAGACGGGGCACTTCAATGAGAGATTCCGGATCGTTCGCCCCCGCGTGAAGTCCGCTGGGTCGCTGTGCATGGGTTTCCGGTACGGGATACCGTCGGCAAGATCCACCCGTCTTATCGGCACTGCTCGGGATATTACTGCGCACAAGGAAGCGGAGGATAAGGTTGCCGAGCACCTGGCCAAAGGCGAGTCCGCAAAGGCAGAATCAGATGCTCTAAACAAGGCCACTCCCGCGCTCACCGCAGATCTTCGAATGGACTTTGTTCTGGACAGGCTGCTTGAGTCCTTGATGGAACTGGTCCTATGCGAGTGTGCGCGCGTGCTGCTCTTGGAGGGCGACTCACAGCTTCTTGTGGCACGAGAAAAACTGCGCCCCGAGATTTCCGGCTAGAGACTCTGTCCCAAGTCAGCTTCTTGCCGCCCTAGAACAGAATATCTCCAGCCGTCACTCTCGCACTCACTTCGTGAACCATTGCCATAAACAAATTCACCTACTTGCTAACGGTGAGCGCCAGAAAAACCTCCTTGCTCAACGTTCCAAAGATGCCCGTGATCGCAATGTTCGATGTTCCGGTTTTGGCCGATGGACTCGCCGTCAGTGTCAGAGTGCTCGTGGAGCCTGCCGGGTTCTGACTGAACGATGCCGTCACTCCCTTCGGCAATCCTTTGGCCAGTAAGTCGACGTTCTGATCGAACCCATTCTTGGAGGCGATGGTTATCGTGGCGGTGCCGCTACTGCCTCGCTCAATCGACAGTTTCGTCGGCGCCACCGCGATCGTAAACGTCCCTAACGGAGTCACCGTCAGCGTAATCGTGGTGCTGGCGGTCGCCGTTCCGGTGGGGACATCGGCGATTCCGGTAATGGTTATCCTCGATGTTCCCGTTTTCGCCTTCTGAGCCGCCGTGAAACTCACCGTGCTTGAGTTCGTTGCCGGATTCGGACCGAACACAGCCGTCACCCCTTTCGGCAAGCCTGACGCTGCGAAGGCCACGTTCCCCGAGAACCCATCCACCGGAGTAATCGCGATGACAGCCGTGCCAGTCGCCCCTTGCGGAGCCGTGACTGCGTTCGGCGCGGCGGAAAGCGTGAAGCGCTCATTCTGGATGACCGTCAGTGTCACAAACGTGCTCGCGGTTAGATTGCCAGAGGTTCCAGTGACCGTAAGCGTAGTTGTGCCCGGAGTTGCGGCGTCGGTTGCATTCAGAGTCAACGTGCTGGTGGATGTTGCCGAACTTGGATTAAAGGAGGCCGTCACTCCAGAGGGCAAGCCTGAAACCGTCAGATTCACGCTGCCGTTGAAGTGTCCTTGCGGCACAATCGTGATGGTGCTGGCGACGCTTGCGCCCTGCTTGAGACTTACGTTGTAAGGGCTGACTGCCAGCGTGAAGTTCGGACTCGACGCCGGCCAGTTGTTCACCAGATTGGCTGCGTTTACCGAACCAATGCCGGTTGCGAAATCCCAACCGGCCGTTGCGAGATAGGCTGGCTCGAACGAATCTGAGGTTGTCGAAAGTACACCCACGGTTGGGTCGGTTGGAGTGGACTCCGAGGCATTCGGCCAATAACAATCGAAGGTCTGGCAATCCACAACGTTATCGCCGAGCGTTACGTCATAGAAGGTACAGGAACTCGCGGCCTGGTTCCCGAGCGTCGAATTGCAGGCGTTGCTGCCGTTGGCCCCATACTCCTTGGCCGCCAGGCTGTAGTAAACCGGGTTGGGATTGCCTTGCCGGTCTCCAGTCTTCTGATTCACCAGCGCCTGGATGCCAGCCATAATGGGCGAAGCAAAAGACGTGCCGCCAGCTCCGGCCCATGTATCCGGCGTGCCCGTACAGGAGACACCGCCCCATGACGGATCGGTGTAGCAGTATGGATAATAGTGTCCCCACAATCCATTGGCCGCGAATAGAGAGACATCGGGAAGGTCACGGACTGTGTCGTTCGGCACTCCCACCAGCGATTGCCAGGATGGCTTGGGATATCCCGCACAGGTGCCGCCCACAACACCCGGCTGCGCCGCCTGTCCCGATGCGCACTCACTCGGTCCGCCACTACCGGCGCCGTTAGACCAGTAAGGCTGCCCGCTCGCGCTATAGCAGAATCCCTGGTCCCCATAGCTTTCGTTGTAACCATAAGCGCTGGCGAGAAGGCTGCCGGCGCAGGAATCGTTCCACGGAATTTCCGGGATATACGACAGCGCCGAACCATACACGCTGTTATTCGTGCTATTCCAATACGTGGTGTTTGTGCCCGCATAGGTGTCGCCGAAATCGGTGCCACCTACGGCGACGTTGTAAGGCGTGGAAGCGAATCCATTGACCCCAATTCCAAATACTGACCAATAATAGGGCGAGGTACAAACCCCGGCGCCATCGTCTCCCGCCGCGACAAAAACCGAAACGCCTTCCGTGACCGCCTGCTCATAGGCCGTGTTGAATGCCTTATTTTGTCCCTCCCCCGACAGCGCTTCGCAACTGCCGTAGCTGATGCTGACGATCGCCGGCGGTACGCTGTTGCTGTTCAGAACGTTTTGCAGGGCAATCAATCCACCCCAGCTCGATGTGCTGGCGCACGACGCCAGTTCAATGGCTGCACTGGGCGCGGCCGCGCTGGCATATTCAACGTCCAGCGTGGCTTCCCCATCGTCGTAGTTCGTCTTCGGATCAATGCAATTATTGGCGCCGCTCGGAGGCGCGGGATGAACTTGTTGCAGCGACCCCGAAGTATAAGAAGACAGGCCAAACACCGAACGGAACGTGGTCCAGTCCGAGACGCTGTAGACATCCGAATCCTCGATCAGCACGATCGTTTGCCCTTGCCCCGAAGTGCCCGCCTTGAACAAAGGATTCATGTTATAGATCGTCGCCAGATCGGAGGGAACAACGGCGTATGTTTCGCCACCTTGTCCGCCATAAGTGAACTCGGCCTTCGCCTTGTACTGCGGACGAGGCCGGAAATCGTTCAGCGATACGATCCCTGCAATCGCGGGCGCCAGTGCCGCCGGAATCTGCGGATTGCGGACGTTGGCGATGTGCTTCTCGCCTTCCACGTTCAACTCATGGATCTCGGTGTGAAACGTTTCTCGCACCTGCGCCGCCGTGCCCGAGAAGTCGATCAGCACTCCATTTTCATAGACTACGTTGACCGCGAATCCATGCGATTCCAGCCATCTCGTTATGTTCTGCAGATCCGCTTGCCCCAAGCCAAAGCGCTGGCCGAATTGCCGGGCCGTCAGCCAATGGTGGAAACGCGGCGAGGATGAGTTATGAATATCCTCGATAAAAGCCTGCAACTCGCTTTCTTTTTCCGGAGACCGCTTCAACTGCAACAGCATGTGTTCCATCGGCAGTGTGTCTGCCACAGCCCCGCGATCGAATCTCGCGTTCACCTCCGGACGGACGTTGCCGCCGAGCGTGACCAGATTGCTTTCGTCCACGGCCTGCGTGATCGCGGGAGCCGTGGCCGCTCCTGCCGGAGACACAACCATCGACAGCACCGCTAACGCCATGGCTAAAGAACCCAGAGTTAGATACATCGTATGACGACTCATCGTATGACGGCTCATGGATCGAAATCCTTTCAGTTCAATATGACGCTTTGTGTCCCTGGCCTCTCGCATCGTTCGAGATTCAGGATGAGACTGTTTGAGATCGGGGGAGATGCTTGCCACTGTCCGTTCTTAACGAACTCCGTCGTAGCGGAGGTCATTCGCATTCCTGTCGCATCCCAACCACCACGCGGGCAACTCTCAGTTCGCTGCCCGCGCGGCCATCGGGTCCAGGAGAAGCAACCACATTCCAGCAGCTTCGGCGCGGCTTCACGCTCTCCATGCCTTCGAAGCGCATCGTTATTTCACCGTTTCCGCCGTTGCCTTCGAGACACTCCCGACGTTGTCGGCGTCGCCCGCATAAGTTGCGATCAGCGTCCGCGATCCTGACGAGCCGAACGCGATTTGACAGTCGCCGTTACCGTTCGGGGCCACGGTTCCCGTGCAGCTCTCGCCGGTGCTGGCATTGACCGTCACTTCGCCCGTGGGTTTGGTTTTCTTGCTTGTGCTGTTGGGGACGACATTAAAGCGTATGGTCACGGTTTGTCCGGCCTTGGCCGGATTCGGGGCATTCTTCGTAATGGTGGTTGCCGTCAGGTTCTGAACCTGGACCGCAACAGCTTGCGAAACGCTGGCCAGATTTTCCGCGTCGCCCGCATAACTCGCTGTCAGTGTTTCCGCGCCCGCCGCTGCGAACTTCAGCATGCAACTGCCCGTCCCGTTCGCTTGAACCGGCCCAGCGCAGGCATCGCTCGTGCTCGCCTGTATGGTCACAATGCCCGTCGGATTCAGGCCCACGACGCTGAACTTGATGGCCACGGTCTGATTCACCAAAGCTGGGTTGGGTGTAACGCTCGTAATGGCGCTGATGGTTGCCACTGGATCGGGCGTCAGCTCATAGAGAACTCCCGCACCATGGCTACCCCAGCCGTTTCCGCCGCCAAAGGTGGTGCCGTAGATGTTTCCTGCCTCGTCAAACACCAGCGCTCCCATGGGCCCACCCGTTGCCTCGTAGCCATCGGTGCCGCCCGTGAAGGTGTGCAGTACGCTCTCAGTCCACGACGCATCCGAACTTCCAGGGGAAGGCGGTGTCAGCTTAAAGACCACTCCGCAGCCCTGACCGTAGCCGGAACCGCAATAGTCCGGATTGCCGCCTCCGCCAGTTCGCGTAGCTCCGTAGAGATTCCCGTTCTTATCGAATACCACGCCAGATTCGGGAGAAGCGCCGTCAGCGCCCCCTTGAAACACATAGAGCCAGGTGATCTTTCCTGATTTCGTGATCTTATAGACGCCACCGCAACACGAGCCGCTCGGTTGAAGCCCACCCGCAGCCGTTCCATAAATATTGCCCGCTGAATCGAAGATCAGATTTCCGTATGGCGAGCCCCCATCGTTCGGCCCACCCTGGAAGGCATGAATGACGCTATAGACCCAACCCGTTGCCGTATTACGGACCTTAAATAGAACGCCACCGCCACCAGTTGACCCTCCTGCCCCTTGCGTGGTGCCATAAAAATTGCCCGCGCTATCCATAATCAAAGCGTTTGGTTCTCCCGCGTTTGCGGCCCGGCCTTCGCCAAAAGCAACCAGCGTGTTATCCAGCCACTGGTTCTCCGACAACGCCAGCTCGTAGATCGTTCCGCCTCCGCCTGGCCCACCTGTTAGCGTCGCGCCATAAACATTCCCCGCCGAATCCATCACCACCGGAGCGGATGGGTCCCCGCCGTCATAGATGCCGGTGAACTCGTAACCATTGCTTAAAATCCAGTTACCATCCAAATCCTTGCTAATCTCGAACGCCGCACCGGTTCCGGCAAAGCCGTCCGTCCAATACAGATTCCCAAGGCTGTCTATAGATAAATAGTTGGGCAAGTAGATTCCCAAGCCCGAGTAAGTCGTGCTATACGTCCCGCCACTGCTGCTGGGCGTGAACTCGAAAATGGATCCAACGCCGGATTGTCCGCCTTCGGTGGCTACGCCGTAGAAGTTGCCGGCGCTGTCCTGGATCAGCCCGCCAGACGGGTGAGTCCCATCTAGATAGGAAGAACCAAACTCATGCACAACAGTCTGGGTGTAGGTCTGGGTGATGGCGGCTTTTGTCTGCTTCGCGGAGCGACGCCCTTGAGCATTCGCGGGCGCTAAAGCGAGACCCAGTAAAAGTAAGAGAGCAACTAAGTGTAGAAAAGGACGAATTCGGCGACATGGAACGCGATTCATATTGACTCCCGGCTTCCTCATTACGGCATTCCGTTTGCGGTTTGTACCGCCGTGCATTGCCACCCGCAAAGTGAGTGGCAATGCACGTACGTTTCTTGACGTTTAGCGCTGAACCCGCCTATTTCGGCGAGATTTCAAACACCCCGCCACTTAGACTGTTTGGTCCGGGTCCGATCATACCCATTCCATAAAAGTTGCCCTTCGTGTCCACAATCAGCTGGTTATAGCCAACCTCGCACACATCGGACTGGCCGTTGAATTGCCAGAGGTTGTTTTCCTGCCAGCCGGTGCTGGCCGAATACGCCAGACTGAACGCGGTGCCGCAAGTGCTGGTATTCGACCCGCCAGTTGTGCCGTACCAGCCAGTCTTGTATGGCACAATGCCCCAGCTTGGATTTGTGCCGTCATTGAGGTTGGTGCCGAAGCTGTAAAGCACTTTCTCGGTGTAGGTTTTTGTGGCCGCCGAAGATACCAGTTCCCAGATTGCGCCCTTGTCGTAGACGCCGCCATAATTACCAGTTCCGTAGAGGTTGCCCGTGGAGTCCATCGCCGGTACGCCATACATTGGCCCCGCGCCATCGCCACAATTCGGCTGCGAGCAGAAGTTATAGAGCACATTTTCAGTCCATCCGCCGGCTCCAGGCTCGAGTTCATAGACCACGCCCCCGCCGCCCTCGCCTCCAGACTGAGTACCGCCATAGAGGTTACCGCTCTTTAGAAGCACTCCACTTAAGGGACTAAAGCCGCCAACGTTGGCCCCACTTGTGGTGCTCTCATTACCAGCGAAACTGAGTAGGACTGTTTCCTCCCACCCGCCCTTATTCGTCTTTGTTGGCTTCGTGTACGCTAATTCATATACGGTTCCCGCGCCTACCGGGACCCCTCCGTCGATTTCGCACTCCCCGCCCTCACCCAATAGGACTCCCGTCCCGCCGCATCCCGTGGTGCCATACAGAGTAGTTGCGGTAGTACTTCCGAGGGTGACGCCGGCCCGCGGCCAAAATCCATCTGTGTTGCCGCCATTGAAGGCGTAGATCAACGTTGGCGTCCAGTAGCCCGTCTCGCTCGGCGTAAGCTCATAGACCGTGCCGCAACCGGTCGTCCCGCCTCCTACACAAGCGTCAAGATTGCCGCCTCCCATCGTGGTGCCATAGAGATTCCCTTTGCTGTCAAAGGCAAGCGTGCCGCACGGATAATAGCCGTTGAAACCCGTGCTCTCCGGGTTAAACAGAAACAGAACCTTCTCCGTCCAACCGCCTCCCTCCACAGGGGAAACCTCGAACACCGCGCCGCCACCTCCGAGCGTGCCTGTTCCGGCGGAGCCGGGCGTGGTGCCATAGATGTTGCCCGCCTTGTCCATGATCATGCCGTTACAGCTTGGCGTCATCCCATCGGGCGATTGAGAGTAAAACGGATAGATCACCGATTCCGCATACCCTATCGTTGCCGTCGTTTTCTGGGTGGCTGTGGCTGCCGCATACTTCGCATCGGCAGCCCACGAAGCCTTCAGTGTGCACGACCCAGTAGACTTCGTCATCGTGACCGTAACCGTACCCCCTTCGCTTCCAGCGGGAACCGTGCAGGATCCTGTCGCCGTGATGGTCGCGGTTTTTCCCGATTCTGACTCGTCCGTCGCTGTGACTATGAAAGTGTCGGCGATCGACGCGGTCGCTGGCGCACCAGTAAAACTCACTGTCGGTTTAAGTAGCGTATCGGGCATGAAATCATTCGCAAATGCGCCGGAAGCAAAGAACAAAACCACCGTCAGCACTGCTGTCTTCATCATGCTCTGCGAGGCTGTTGGCTTCGTGAATTGCATAAGGTCTTCTCCTTTTGGTCTTGCTTAACGGCGGCCCAGGTTGCCCTTTTGAGGTTTCCCCAGGCCGCTTCGGTTAGTGGTCTGTTGCCTCGCCGTCCGCATCCCCGCCTACGGCATCATTCGTTAGTTAGTTCACGGTTTGTGTGAATCCAGCCGAGGTGCTGGTCGCCGTATTTGAATCGCCGGCATAGACTGCCGTCAGCGTGCGCGTTCCCGTGTGCGTGATCGTCAGCATACAGTTGCCGGTCCCGGTAGCTGACGGCTCCTTGATCGTGCAAGTTTCTCCCGTGTCCGCAGAAACCGTCACGCTTCCCGTCGCTTTTCCCGGCGTCGTCACCAGAACGCTCACCTTCACCGGTTTCCCGACCTCGGAGGGATTGGGTGCGGTGCCGGCAATCGCCGTTGTTGTAGAGGCCTGACTAACCGGCAACGACACGGTGTCCGTGACATCCGCGTAGTTCGCTGCGTCCATCGTCGAAGGAGTGAACTTGACGCTAAGTGTTTGACTTCCCGCGCCGAGAACCCTCCCCGCCGCCGGGTTGTACTGATACGTGCCACTCGTGAAGGCCGCGCCATTGTAGCCAGTGGCAACGGCATTCAGTTGATCGTTGCCGAGCGGCGTTCCATAAGTGATCGCCGCCGGATTCCACGTGATTACGGGGGTTAGTTTGGTCGCTTTCGCCGCCGTCTTGGCCGTCGCAGCTGCATAGACCTCACTCAGCGGCCACGTCGCTGTCAAACTGCACGCACCCGTTCCGCTTGTCATCTGTACATTCGCAGAAACGGCTGTGCCGGTTGTTATGCCGCCGGGTACGATCTCGCAAGCAGCGATTCCCTTCGCCGGTAAGACCACCGCGATTGTCGGCAACGTGGTGTCATTCTGCGACTGCGATTGCGCTGTCACGGTGAATGTCGACTGATAGGCCGCCGTCGCGGGCGCTGCCGTCGTGAAGCTTACCGTGCGCTTCTGCGGTGCTACCACACGCGTTGTACTCTCCGTGATCGGCGAGATCGCAACGTAGTCATTGTTTCCCGCCTGCGACAGCGTGACCGTGCAGTTGCCAGCCTTCTTGCCCATGGTGTAAGTCGCGCCCGAAACCGTGCAGTCACTGCCCGAGATCAGGCCGTAGCTGACCGGCAGCCCCGAACTCGCGCTTGCCACCACCGTGAAGCTGCTGCCATAAGCTGCGCTCGACGGTGGGTACGTCGTCACCGTAATGTGCTGGCTGACTGGATTCACGACTTGCGTTACCGTGCCCGAACCGGGGTTGTGATTGCTATCGCCCGAGTAGTTTGCCGTGACCGTATCGGTCCCGCCAGGCAGGGCGCTCGTATTACAAGTCGCCGTGGCTACTCCGGTTCCCGGCATATAGGTTACCGGGGTCTGCGCGCAACCCGTATTGCCGCTCCACGTTACGCTCCCAGTAACATCCTGCGGCCGCGCACCATTGCGAAGCTTGAAGAGTCCGTTCGCACCGGTGATCGTTGCCGTGAACTGCACTGTACCGCCATAGGTCGACGGACTGAGATCGGAGGTAACGCTTACGCCTGCACCAGCGGGATCCACTTCCTGGCTAATGCTGCCCGTACTGCCGTTGTGGTTGATATCTCCCGAGTAAGTCGCTCCCACGATGTCGGCTGTTCCTACAGGAAGAGTAGAGACCGTACACGTCGCCGTGCCGGTTCCCGTTCCCGCTACATAGTTGACTAGTGTCTGCCCGCAGCCGGTATTAGCGCTCCAGGTTACGGTCCCAGTGACATCCTGCGGCCGTGCTCCAATGCGACGCCTAACCAGCCCGTTGTCGGCGGTCATCGTTGCAGTGAACGTTACCGCTTGTCCATACACCGACGGATTCAGGCTCGATGCTATCGTCATGCTCGCATTCGCGGGATTGACGACCTGCGACACCGTGCCCGTGCTGGATGCGAAGTTCGTGTCACCCGAGTACACCGCCGTGATCGTGTGCGATGCCACCGTCAGCGTATTGATGGAGGCCGAGGTGACAACACCCGATCCCGAAAGGCTTTCTGTGTCGAAAAGTGTTCCGTCGGCTAAGAACTGCACCGTTCCAGTCGGAGTTCCCGCACCTTGCACCGCCGGAACCACGGTTGCCGTAAAGTTCACCGCTTGGCCATAGACCGAAGGATTCGGTGAAGAAGGAGCTGGAGTAACAGTCGTGGTTGAAGCGCTGGCGACGACTTGTTGGGTGATCGTGCCCGAGTCGCCACCGTTGTGGTTGCTGTCGCCCGAGTACGTCGCCGTGATCGTGTAGCTCCCCACGGCTAAGCTCGAAACGACCGAGTTCGGCACCGTGCATGCCGCCGTTCCAGCGTTGCCCGGAGTCACCGGAGTTGTGCCGCAACCCGTATTGCTGCTCCACGTGACGGTCCCGGTTACATCCTGCGGCGCCACTCGTACATTGCGGCGTTTGACGAGTCCATTTGCGCCAGTGATGGTTGCCGTCAGCGTCACCGATTGGCCAAACGAAGACGGATTCTGGCTCGACGTCACGCTCACAGTGTTCGGCCCTGCCGTGTTTACTGTTTGAACCGTCGCACCCGTACTGGTTGCGTAGTTCGTGTCCCCCGAGTACACGGCCGTGATCGTGTGCGATCCCGCCGTCAGCGTATTGATGGAGGCCGAGTTCACAACACCCGAAACCGGAACGTTCTCCGTGTCGAAAAGGCCGCCGTCAGCAAAGAACTGCACCGTTCCAGTCGCGCCCGCCGTCACCGTCGCCGTAAAGCTGACGGCTTGGCCATAATTCGATGGATTCAGGCTGGATACCAGTCCCGTCGCCGTAGGGGCAAGCACCGCCGTGACTGCGATCGAAACCTGCGGAGCCGCCGCATAGTCCGTATTGCCCGCCTGGTTTGCGAGCACATAGCATGTGTTGGTTCCGCTCGTCATCGTGAAGCTGCTGCCGGAGCTGTTGCAGCCAAGGTATGGGGCGCCATTGGGGCCGTTCGTACTGAACACTACCGGGTTCCCGCTCCCGCCACCTGTGGCGGCTACCGTAAAGCTGGTGCCATAGACCGCTCTGGATGGAGGCACCATGGTGAACGTGATTGTCTGCGGAATCTGATTTACAACTTGGCCCAGGATCCCCGATGTGCTGCCAGGAAAATTGGCATCTCCGGAATATGCTGCTGTCATGGAGTGAGAACCGACCGCCAACGTGGACGTTGTATAAGAGGCTGAACCGCTGTTCAGCGTTGCAGTCCCTAGAGCCGCTGTCCCGTCCATGAAGGTGACAGTTCCCGTGGGAGTTACACCGTTTACAGCTGGCAAGGTTGCCGTGAAGGTTACGCTCTGCCCATACGTCGAGGGACTCTGCGACGAAGTTAGGTTGACCACTGTCGGCGGCGGAGTCAACTTCCAAACCGCTCCGTAGCCTACACATTGACCGGGGAGGGATGTGCATCCCGGCCCTGTCTGCTCGCTTGTGCCAAACAAGTTGCCATTCGCGTCAATCAACAACTTGCCCAACGGATACGCGCCATCCGTCTGGCCACCAAATTGATACAACTTCGCAAAAATACCTGTCGCGCTTATCTCGTAGACTGTCCCCCAGCTTGAGACGTGATTAACGTAATTGCCGCCTTGCGAAGCGGCGCCATAGAGGTTGCCCCGCGAATCGAAAACCACGCCTTGTTCGGGGGTCATTCCATCCGGATTGCGGGCAAAACTGTGCAAGAGCGTTTCGGTCCAAGTGCCGTTAGAGTTAGGACTCAACTCAAATACGGTGCCGGCGTTTAGAGTGCTATTGCCCCCGGACTGTGTAGTGCCATACAGATTGCCTTGGTAGAACGTCAGATCCGAGGTCGAATGGTAGCCATCCGTCTTTCCGCCGGTGAACGTGTGTAGGACGGTCTCGCACCAACCATTGCCCTGATTGCTACCCGCTGGGCAGCCACCGCTCGGCTGAGGGTTCAGTTCATAGACTGTTCCATAATTAGTGGCATTCCCGCCGGAATAGGTAGCGCCGTAGAGGTTACCATTCGAATCCAGCGTGACCGCCGATTTAGGCGTGCAACCATCCGTGCTGCCCCCGGTAAAATCGTAGAGCGTAGTCTCCGTCCAAGCGCCGCCTGACGCCGGACTCAGCTCGAACACCGATCCGCAACTGTTCGTTGCGCCCGAAGATGTAGTGCTGTAGAGATTCCCGGCTGAATCCATGATCAGAGCTGCGATGGGGGCTGTCCCGTCGGCTCCGCCGGTGAAGCTATAAAGCACGGTTTCACACCAGCCATTGCCCTGATTGCTGTTAGCTGGGCAGCCACCGCTCGGTTGCGGACTCAACTCAAAAACTGTCCCATCGTTATTAGCGCCACCATATTGGGTAGTGCCGTAGAGATTCCCGGCCGAATCCATAACCAACGCGGCGTCGGGGGTCGATCCGTCTAAACATGGGAGACCGTTAGGGCAGAACGTGTAAAGAGCGCTCTCGGTATCGCTGCTCGGATTCACTTCGAAAACGACTCCGAAAGCGCCACCGGTGCCGCTTGCGGCGTCATTGCTGGCAGTTCCGTACAGATTGCCTGCAGGGTCTGCAACCAGCCCCGACACTGGATAGTCGCCATCCGTTCCACCCTGGAAGTCGTAGAGCGGAGTCATTGTGGAACTTGATTGCGCCTGCGCCGCGGGGACTGCCCACACTGCTATCAGCAGCAGGACCATGATTGCCAGCGCGCTCATCGCGCCCGGCCGTCGTTCTGAAATTTGCTTGTGCCCTCGATTGCTCATGACTGCAGCTCCTGGTTATTTGAGATTTTGTCTTGTACTAACTCCATTCCTTGCAGTACTGGTGTGCTTAGAGGACACGTTTTCCCCCTTTATCCCGACTCCTGGCTTGGTGCGGCTCCGTTCTGCTGAAGGAGCACCCCGTTGAGCTTCGGAAGCGCCCCACCGGGA
>CAVZUP010000051.1:0-6340 GCA_963778255.1 uncultured Acidobacteriaceae bacterium | reverse complement strand
GAGCGTGCAAAAAGGCTTGGCCGGAGCCGGCGTCCGCATCCTGACCCAGACCGTTTCCTCGCCGACGTTGGCCGCCCAAATTCGCGATTACCTAGCGGCCAATCCGCAGGCCAAATGGCACGTCTACGAGCCGATCAATCGCGACAACGTCTACGAAGGCGCAAAGCTCGCGTTCGGTGAGCCGGTTGAGACGCGCTACGACTTATCGAAAGCCGACGTAATCGTCTCGCTCGACGCCGACTTCCTCTACGCCGGATTCCCCGGCTCCGCCCGCTACACCCGCGATTTCGCCGCACGCCGCAATCCTGATGCGAACATGAACCGGCTGTACGTGGTCGAGAGCACGCCGTCGTCTACGGGAATGAAGGCCGATCATCGGTTACCCACGCAGGCGAACAACGTGGCGAATGTCGCACGCGACATCGTTACCATGTTCGGACCATTCAAGAGTGATGCCGTTCCGTTAGTTGGAATGAGTAAGGGTGTTTCCGCTGTCGCTTATTCGACGTTTGTTCAGGCTGTTGCCCGAGACCTCCAGTCTCATCTGGGTTCCAGCATTGTCATCGCCGGCGATCATCAGCCGCCCGCGGTGCATGCCCTCGCGCATGCCATGAACGAAAAGCTCGGCAATGTCGGCAAGACAGTTTTCTACACCGAGCCAGTTGATGCCAATCCCGTGAATCGCAACGAGTCGCTGCATTCGCTGGTCGAAGACATTCGTGCCGGCAAAGTCGATCTGTTACTGATTCTCGGTGGTAATCCAGCCTACGACGCACCCGCCGAGCTCGAATTCGCTTCCGCGTTGAAATCGAATGCCGTCAACCTTAAGGTCTATCTCGGTTCGCATCGCAACGAGACCGCTGAACTTTGCCAGTGGCATGTTCCCGAGGCGCACTATCTCGAATCCTGGAGTGATGCCCGCGCCTACGACGGAACGGTTTCGATCATTCAACCGTTGATTGAGCCGCTCTACGGCGGCAAGAGCGCGCACGAAATCATCACCATCCTCGCGGGCCAGTCCGGTTTCACTGGACACGATCTCGTCCAGGCCTACTGGCAGAAGCAACACGCTGGCGCCGACTTCGACGCATTCTGGCGCAAGTCGCTGCACGATGGCTGGGTCGCGGGCACAACGTACGTTCCGAAAACTCTGACGATACACCTTACTGAAATAGAGAGCCGACTCAGAGACGCCTCAGTGTCTGCTAGCGGCGCTAACGCCGCAAGCTACGAGCTCAACTTCCGCCGCGACCCCTCCATCTACGACGGGCGCTTCTCCAATAACGGATGGTTGCAGGAACTCCCGAAGCCGCTGACCAAGCTCACTTGGGACAACCCCATCATGATCGGCCCCGCCATGGCCGAGCGCCTGAAGCTGAATTTCAAGGACGTCGCCGAACTCGAATTCAACGGCAAAAAAGTCAAAGGCCCCGTCTGGATTCAAGCCGGCCATCCCGACAACTCGATCACCGTTTTCCTCGGCTATGGACGCACGAAGGCCGGCCGCGTAGGCACCGGCACCGGCTTCGATGTTTACCCGCTGCGCACCAGTCAGGTGCCGTATTTTGCCGCCGGAGCGAAACTCACTCCCACCGGCGAAACTTACGACCTCGCCAGCACCCAGGGCTATCAGTCGATGGAAACCCCCGACGGCAGCGAGCGTCCGCTGGTGCAGGAGCGCAGCCTCGAGGAATACAAGAAAGATCCGAACTTCGCCAAGGAAGGCGAGCCGCCCGCCGACCTCACGCTCTACAAGCCCTTCGATTATTCGAAGGAGACCTACTCCTGGGGCATGGCGATCGACCTGAACGCCTGCGTCGGATGCAACAACTGCATCGTCGCCTGCCAGTCGGAAAACAACATTGCCGTCGTCGGCAAGGAGCAGACGCTCAAAGGCCGCCACATGCACTGGCTGCGCGTGGACGCGTACTACAACGGCCCCCGCGAAAATCCCAAGGGATTCTTCCAGCCCGTACCCTGCATGCAGTGCGAGGACGCGCCCTGCGAACTGGTCTGTCCAGTGCAGGCCACCGTCCACAGCAGCGAAGGCTTGAACGACATGGTCTATAACCGCTGCGTGGGCACGCGCTATTGCTCGAATAACTGCCCCTATAAGGTGCGGCGGTTCAACTTCCTGCTGTTCTCCGATTGGGAGACGCCGCAGTTCAAGCTCATGCGCAATCCGGACGTAACCGTCCGCAGCCGCGGCGTCATGGAAAAATGCACCTACTGCGTGCAGCGCATCAGTGAGCGCCGCATCGATGCCGAACGCGCCGACACAACCATCAAAGAAAACGACCTGCAGACCGCCTGCCAGCAGTCGTGTCCGGCCAACGCCATCGCCTTCGGCAACCTGAACGATCCGAACAGCCTGGTCAACAAGTGGAAGGCGCAGGCGAGAAACTACTCCCTGATGGGCGAACTGAATACGCGGCCGCGCACAACCTATCTGGCGGAAGTCCGTAATCCGAACCCCGAACTGGAAGCGTCGAGAGCAGAGTCGAAGGCAAAGGCATAAGTGGAGCGCATTTAAGGCATGGCTACCAATACGCAAATACCCGTGGCAGACAGGCGAGTGCCGGTGATCGCGCCGGGACACACCTTCTCCACCATCACCGAGAAGATCTCGAACATCGTGCTGAGCCGTCCCGTATCCCTGGGATGGATCTTTGGCTTCCTGATCGTGTTCTCGCTGATGAACGTGCTGATGATGGCCCTCGGATACCTGTTCATTAAAGGTACCGGGATCTGGGGCATCAACATTCCCATCGGTTGGGGATTCGCCATCGTCAACTTCGTGTGGTGGATCGGTATTGGCCACGCCGGCACGCTGATTTCTGCGATTCTGTGCCTGCTCCGCCAGACCTGGCGCAATTCGATCAACCGCTTCGCCGAGGCCATGACTCTGTTTGCCGTGGCTTGCGCCGGCATTTTTCCGCTCGCGCATACCGGCCGCCCCTGGCTCGCCTACTGGCTGTTCCCGTATCCCAACACCATGCAGTACTGGCCGAATTTCCGCAGCCCTCTCGTCTGGGACGTCTTCGCGGTCTCGACCTACGGCACGATTTCGCTGGTGTTCTGGTTTGTCGGCTTGATTCCCGATTTTGCCACCATGCGCGATCGCGCCGAGCATCCGCTGGTGCAGCGCATTTACGGATTGCTCGCCATGGGCTGGCGCGGTTCCGCTCGCCATTGGCACCGCTATGAGACGGCCTACCTGCTGCTCGCCGGACTGGCCACGCCGCTCGTGCTTTCCGTGCACACCGTGGTCAGCTTCGATTTCGCCGTCGGCATCGTTCCCGGATGGCATACAACCATCTTCCCGCCTTACTTCGTCGCGGGCGCCATCTATTCCGGATTCGCCATGGTGGTCTGCCTCGCGATTCCCATCCGCTCCATCTACGGTCTGAAAGACTTCATCACCGAGCGCCATCTGGAGAACGCCGCCAAGGTCATGCTCGCAACCGGCCTCATCGTCGGCTACGGCTACTTCATGGAAGCCTTCATGGGCTGGTATAGCGGCAGCCAGTTCGATTCGTTCCTGCTCTGGAACCGCCTGCACGGCCCCTACCGGTACACCTACCTGGCGCTGCTGCTGTGCAATATCGGCATCCCGCAGGTCTTCTGGCTGAAGAAATTCCGCGTCTCGACCGGCTGGCTCTGGATCATCTCTTTCGTAGTGCTCGTCGGCATGTGGCTCGAGCGCTTTATTATCGTCGTGGTCAGTCTGAGCCGCGACTTCCTGACTTCTTCGTGGGGTCAGTACTATCCCACCAAGTGGGATTGGATGACCTTCGCCGGCACCATCGGATTGTTCCTGACCGCGATGTGGCTGTTCGTACGCATCCTGCCCATGATCTCCATCTTCGAATTGCGCACGTTGCTGCCCGAGTCCCACGTGCACGAAGCGGCGGAGGTGAAGCAATGACATCTTCAACTTCTAGTTCGAGTTCTAGTTCGATGACCAATTCTTCGATTTACGGCTTGATGGCCGAGTTCGATTCCGCCCAGGAACTGATGGCCGCCGCGCATAAGACCCACGAAGCGGGCTATCAGAAGATTGACGCCTACAGCCCGTTCCCCATCGAGGGATTGGCCGAAGCCATCGGCTTTCACAAGAACAGCGTGCCGCTCATCGTTCTCATCGGAGGTCTCATCGGCGGCATCTCAGCCTATGCGCTTCAGTACTGGGTCGCGGTCATTACCTATCCCGTCAACGTCGCCGGACGCCCGTTGCACTCCTGGCCTTCGTTTATCATCGTGACCTTCGAGCTGACCATTCTTTTCGGCGGACTTTCCTCGGCCATCGGCATGTTGGCCTTGAACGGACTCCCCATGCCCTATCATCCGGTGTTCAACGTGCCCGAATTTGCCAAGGCTTCGGATAACAAATTCTTCCTGGTCGTGTTTTCGAGCGACCCGAAATACGATTCCGCCGCGACCCGCTCGTTTCTCAACGGCCTCGCTCCCCGGATGATTGCGGAGGTGCCAAGCTAGCCATGGCTGCCTCTCGCAATCTCCGAAAAGTTCTGCCCGCCCTGCTGGCGCTCATCGCCATCACCGCCGGATGCCGCATCGACATGCACATACAGCCTTACTATCGCCCCATGGCGAAAAGCGATTTCTTTAATGACGACCGCTCCGCCCGCCTGCCTGTCGAGGGTACGGTCGCCCGCGGCGATCTCCACGAAGATTCGTATTTCTACACCGGAAAAATCGGCGCCGCCCCCGGCGACTACCTGCCGTTTCCGGTGACCGGCGAAGTTCTGGCCCGCGGACGCGAACGCTTCAACATCAACTGCACGCCCTGTCACGGACGCGTTGGCGATGGCAATGGCTTCATCCCCACCCGCGGATTCCGCCGTCCGCCCTCCTATCACATCGACCGTCTGCGCAAGGCGCCCATCGGTTACTTCTTTGACGTGATGACCAACGGCTTCGGCGTCATGCCCGAATATGGCACGCAGGTGGCCACGCGCGATCGCTGGTGCATCGCCGCCTACATCCGCGCCTTGCAACTGAGCCAGAATGCAACTCCAAACGACATTCCCGCCGGACAAAAAGTCCCATCGCCTGCGCCGCAGTTCCGTGACATCGGCAACGGAGCCACGCTGCCCCAGGAAGCGCCCGCGCCGCCCGCCACCGAAGGGGAGCCTAAATGACCACGGCCACCATAAATAAGTCGGACCTGATGGCCCCGCCCGTGGCCCAGACCATCCAGCAGCGCTCGCTCGTCATTGGCGTGATCGGCGCCATCGCCGCGGTCGCCGGCGCCTTCGTCGCGCCCGAAAGTTTCTATTCCGCCTACCTCACCGGCTACATGTTCTGGCTCGGTCTTTCGCTCGGATGCATGGCCATCCTGATGCTCTATCACCTGGTCGGCGGCGCATGGGGCACGGTGATTCGCCGCATTCTCGAATCCGGCATGATGACGCTGCCCATGATGTTTGTCCTCTTCATCCCGATTCTGCTGCATCTGCCGCAACTCTACTTCTGGGCGCGTCCGGAGGTGCTGGCCGATCCCAAGACCGATCCCAAAATCGTCGAGATCGCGAATAGCTATCTCAACCGCAACGGCATCGCACTACGCTGGGTCGTTTATTTCGCCATCTGGATCGCGATGGCGTATTTCCTGAACCGCTGGTCGACCCGGCAGGACTCCGTTGCAGGCGAGAGCACGCTGCGCTTTCGCGCCATGAGTTCGATCGGGCTCGTCTTCTACTCGCTCACCATTTCCTTCGCCGTGGTCGACTGGGTAATGTCGCTGCAAGCCCGCTGGATCTCGACCATCTACGGCCTCCTGTTCATCGCCGGCGAAGCGCTCTCGGCCTTCTGCTTCTGCGTAGTCATCGAAAGCATCCTAGCCAAGCGCAAGCCGATGTCCGACTATCTCAACGATACGGAAGTCCACGACCACGGCAAGTTCATGCTGGCGTTCGTCATGGTCTGGGCATACTTCAATTTTTCGCAGTGGCTCATCATCTGGTCCGGCAACTTGCCGGAAGAGATCCCCTGGTACATCCGCCGCATGAATGGCGGATGGGAAGCGGTGGGCTTGTTCCTGGTCGTGTTCCACTTCGCCGTGCCGTTCGCGCTCTTGCTCTCGCGCCAACTGAAGCGCAAGGCGCGTACTCTGGTGCGCCTGGCTTCCTGGCTCCTCCTGATGCGAATCGTCGATATCTATTGGCATGTCGAACCCGCATCGCATCCCACGTTTCACCTGAGCTGGGTGCTGTTTGCGATCCTCGCCGGAATGGGCGGCCTGTGGATGGCCTATTTCTTTCACAACCTGCGAGCGCGTCCGCTGCTGGCGGTAAACGCGCCGCAGACTTTGCGTCTG
>CAVZUP010000050.1:0-4073 GCA_963778255.1 uncultured Acidobacteriaceae bacterium | reverse complement strand
TCGCTAAAGCGGAACGCATGCGGGAGGCTTTGAACGGGCGTCCCCTGGCGGAGCGTACTCGCCGCGAATATCAGGCGGCGATCGATTCCTACCGGCGCGTTTATTTCGGCTCACCCACGTCCTCGAAGGCGGACCCTAGTGTCGTTGCGACCGCGGAGCTCATGGTCGAAATGGGGCGGCGCTTTGACGACAACAAGGTTCTGCGCGGAGCCGTCGATCAGTATCGCTTTCTGCGCAAGGAATATCCGGGCAGCAAATACCGCTTCGACGCCCTGTTTACGATCGGCGAGATCTATAAGGACGATCTGAATGATCCGGAAGAGGCGCGGGCGGCCTTCGCAGACTTTCTGCATCGTTATCCGCGCAACCGGCTGGCCGACGATGCGCGCGCCGCGGTGAAGGAAATCGATACCGAAGCTGGCGAGGCGAAGCACTCGGCGCGGAAATCCGCGCAGAAGCCGCGAAATTCGGATCGGCTTTCGGATGCCGGCAAGAACGCCAGCACGAGTAGCAATGGCAATGCCGCCGGTTCGGGCGACGAGGTCGAACCGACAAGTGCTGCGAACTCCCGCCGCAGCGGGTTGCCGCGCGTCACCGGAGTCCGTCACTGGTCCACGCCCGACTACACTCGCGTCGCCATTGATGTGGAGCAGGAAGTGAAGTTCGCCTCGCAACGCATTGCGAATCCCGATCGCATCTTCTTCGATCTGCCGGACACTACGCTGGCTTCCACCCTGGTGGGTAAAACGTTCGACGTGGACGATGGCTTCCTGAAGAAAATTCGCGTGGCCGAATTTCAGCCGGGGCGCACGCGCGTTGTGCTGGAAGTGGATGACCTGGCGAGCTACGACGCCTTCCTGCTGCCGGACCCGTATCGGCTCATCATTGATGTTCACGGCAAGGATTTGCACGGCAAGAACCGGGCTGCGGCCGATGTCGGCACCAAGGGCGACACGGCGGCGGATTCCACCGAAGCGGACGACGATTCGAGCGCGACGGCAGCGTTGGACGAAGGCTCGAAAGCTGGTCGAAGAACACAACCGGAGTCGGAGAAGGACGCGGCGGGCTTGGCTAGGCCGGGAGCGGTGGAAACGGACTTACCTGCCCAGGATGCGGGCGCTCAGGATATCAGCGCGCATTCCAAGCCTTCTGACTCGCCGAAGCCATCGAACCGAGGAGTGATTAAGACCACGGTTGCGGTCAAAGGGTCGGACCGCCGGATACCGAAGACCATTGTCAACGCGGATGATGATTCGAAGGGCAACCGGAAACTCAATTCGAAAAACAAGGCTCCTTCGACGGTAGCGACGCCTGATGACGAAAAGATAAGCCCGGAAAAGACGACGGTCGCGGATGCCAACATCCCGGACGACGTAAAGGTGGCGCAATCGGAGTCGCCCTCGCCAACAACATCATCATCATCATCTTCTTCTTCTCCTCCTGCGCCATCTTCTCGTTCCTCGGCGCACCGGAAGAAATCTCGCGCTGCGGCTGCGGCGTCCGATACGGCGGACCTTCATCCTGACATTGTGGAAACGACTCGCGAGGCGCGTCCCACCGCCAGTGGCGACCGTTCCTTGACGCGCGCGTTGGGTTTGAAGATTGGCAAGATCGTGATTGACGCCGGTCACGGAGGGCATGACACTGGGACGATCGGTCCAAACGGACTGCTTGAAAAGGACGTGGTTCTCGACGTGGCCAAGCGCCTTGGACGGCTGCTCGAATCGCGGCTTGGCGCCGAAGTGATTTACACGCGGCAGGACGACACCTTTGTTCCGCTTGAAACCCGGACCGCGATTGCCAACCGGGAGCGGGCAGATCTGTTTATATCGATCCATGCCAACTCCAGCCGTGATTCGGACGCGCGCGGCGTTGAAACCTACTACTTGAATTTCACTTCGTCACCGGAAGCGCTGGAAGTTGCGGCGCGCGAGAATGCGGTATCGGAGAAGTCGATCCACGAACTGCAGGATCTGGTTAAGAAGATTGCCCTGAAGGAAAAGATCGAAGAATCGCGCGAGTTTGCCGGCGATGTGCAGCAATCGCTCTATGGAGGGCTTTCGCTGAATAACGCCGGCATTCGCAATCGCGGCATCAAGAAGGCGCCATTTATTGTGCTGATCGGCGCGAACATGCCTTCGATTCTTGCCGAGATTTCGTTTGTGTCGAATCCCACGGACGAGCGCAAGCTCGAAACCTCGGAGCACCGGCAGCGCATTGCCGAGTCGCTCTATCGGGGCGTATCCAAATACGTCAACGGGCTGAGCGGGGTTAAGGTGGCTAGCAAGATCGACAAACCGGAAGGGCAGTAACGGTCGGATTCCGGATTTCTAGTCTTTTCTCCGGATGTGCAGCAGCTTCTCGACCTGGGAAATGACGGTTCCGGCTTCGTCCTTAATCTCGACGGTGAACACGCGCTCGATTTTCTCCTGTGACTTCAGAGCTTGCCTGATTTCGCCAATCTGCTCTTCGGACAGCCGGAAACTCGCGGAAACCTTTCCGCGTCCTGGCCTTCTGAAGCGGATGCTGGCCGACTTGTCCCAGACGATGTAATCCTTGCCCAGATTCTCAAGCAGCATGAGCATAAAGAACGGGTCGGCCATGGAGTACAGCGAGCCGCCGTAGTGGGTGCCCACGTAATTCCGGTTCCACCAGCGAAGCTTCATCTCCACGTCAATCTCTCTCCAGTCGGAAGTGAAGCGGGTGATATGGATTCCGGCGCCCAGCAATGGCGGCCAGAGATTGAAGAACGTTCGCATGTGGCGCTTCGAGGTTGTTTTCATGCTGCGCTCCTGCCGGCCTATCAGTATCCGATGAAAAGCTTAAACCACGGAGGGCACGGAGGATCGCAGGATTTCATCAGGACTTCCGTTACATCCTCTTAGGTAATCGGCGGCAGGCCGTTTGCGGCGAGTAACTGCTGGAACGCGGGGTCGTTGTGCAGGTTGTCGAAGGCGTGCTTGGTGGCCATACCGGGCACGTAATCGTCGTGTTGATCGCAAGCGATTTTCAGGTAGCGCAGAGCTTCTTGCTTATTCCCCAGGAGTGACCACGTCGCCGCCAAAAGTACGGCGACGACTGGCCCCGCTCATAGAGTTTGGTTTGCTGCCGGCGGAGGGCATCGAGCAGGCCTTTTCCGCCTCGGGCGGCGAAACCCTTTTCGGTCGCTTCCACGACGGCGAGGGCTGCGCTGTCATGCATCAGAGTCGCTTCGCTTCTTGCTTCGACAAGGTAACGGGGATAGTCGGCCGTCTCGAGGTAAATGACCTTCAGGTAGCGATGGGGAGAAATGAAGTCGGGCTCGCTTTCTTCCATCTGCTTGAGCAGGGCGATAGCGTCTTGCAGCCGTCCGGCGTCGAAAAGAATCGAACCTTTATCGGCCAGGACGGATTTCGACGCGGGCTCAAGCGCCTGGGCGCGGTCGATCTCCGCCAACGACTCGGGGAAACGGCGGCAACTTGCGAGGTACGTCGCGTACCAGTGATGGGCAGCGGCGTTGTTGGGGTTCAGGGCAATCGCTTGGCGGAATTCCCGGTCGGCAGTGACGGTATCCCACATTCCGAAGTAAGAGACGAAAGCAAGAGAGGCGTGCGCCTCGGAGGATTCGGGGGCGAGTTCGACCGCTTTTTTCGCGGCGGCTAGCGCGCGTGGGAATGCCTCCGAGGAGGGCATCACGGTGTATTCGCGCAGCAGGTTGTAGCAGTCGGCGAGTCCGACATAGGCGGGAGCGTAGCTGGGATCGTGGATGAGCGACTGGGTGAACGAGTCGACCGCTCTATTCAGACTGTCGGGGGTACGCTTCTCCCAGTAGTAGCGGCCTTTGAGGTAGAACTCCTCGGCTTCTCGGTTGGCGGCGTGCTGCGGCAAGGCTGCATTGGAAGAAGAAGCGGCCGGTTGCGTTTTCGAGCCCGCTTTCGCCGAGCGATAGCTGGGGCGGAAAATCCACGCGGCGAAGAGCAGAGCTAACACCGGAAGCGCAAAGATGAGCTTCCAGCGCGGCGAAGCATGGGGCGTCGGCGGCGCGATCGCCTGGCTATCGGATGGACCGCTGGATTGACCTCCGGCTTCGCCGG
>CAVZUP010000049.1:0-27566 GCA_963778255.1 uncultured Acidobacteriaceae bacterium | reverse complement strand
ATGTATTGTGAAGTCCTTATTCCGGTTCCTCCTAACCTCACGATTCCTATAGACAGGGGGGAGGGGGTAGGGGTGTCAAGTAGTAATCATCCGCCCCAAACGCCCGGCGTCTACAACATTTCATACCCGAACCACAAAAAATATTTTTCAGTTCGAGCCAGGTGCTCCGAGAGGACTTGTTGAGCGGTAACTTCTGTTATCAAGCCACACACAAAAAGGCTCCCGGAGCCGACCACCGCGGTCGCATCGAGAGCCCTTCCTAACACCTGAAACCCAACACCTGAGACCTGCTTTTCTCAGTCGTTGCCCGCGGCCGCCACCAACACGCCCGCCTCAACATCCCGCACCAGCGGCGGCTTCGGAGGCAGATGCGCAAGCTCGACCTTATACACATGCCGCGCCAGGCCGAGTTTCTTCAGCATCCAGATGCAGTACCAGTTCATATCAATTTCGTACCAAGCCAAGCCATGCCGCGCGGAAACCGGATGCGCATGATGATTGTTGTGCCAGCCTTCGCCCCACGAGAGAATCGCCACGAAGAAGTTGTTGGTGGAGAGGTCTTTGGTCGCGAAGCGCCGCGATCCCCACAGATGTGTAACCGAGTTCACCATCCAGGTGGCGTGCAGTCCAACCACGGTGCGCGCGAATACTCCCCAGAGCAGCCACGGCAATCCGCCAATGGCATAAAGAACGACGCCCAGAATTACGTTTGAGGTCCAGTGATACTTGGTCAGCCAGACGTGAACTTTATCTTTGGTCAGGTCGGGGACGTACCGCGCCAGCGTCGTGGTGTCGTGATGCATCGACTTGCCCATCAGGATCCATCCCATGTGCGACCACCACTTGCCGTCGATGGGCGAATGCGGATCGCCGTCCACGTCGGAATATTGATGATGAATGCGATGCGTCGCCACCCAGAAAATCGGTCCGCCCTCCAGCGCCAGCGTCGCGCACCAGGTGAGGAAGTACTCGATCCACTTTGGAGTCTTGTAGCCGCGATGTGTCAGCAGCCGGTGATAGCTCATGCCGATGCCAAGGCTGCCCGAAACCCACCACAAGAACATTGCGACAAAAAATGCCGGCCAGGTGAAGTAGAAAAGCGCAGCAACCGCGCCCACATGAAACACGCCCATGGCGATGGCCGTGCCCCAGTTAAAGCCGTCGCGGTTCGCCCGCTCCTTGCGATTCGTGCCTTCTCCGCCTTCGCTCATGGCCTGGCTGGTTGCTTCGCTCATCATCTCGCGCGTGGTCTCGCTCATGGTCTGTTCTCTCCGGATACCTATTAGACTCAGGTCCGCATTGGACAATACCAAGAGTCCATGAAGGTCGTTGTAATACTTGTGTAATCCTCGGTGGTTAAAGGGGTTACGAGGGTGATGGGCCGAAGGGACAGTCGTCGGACGGTGGTCGCGAGTCGCTAGTCGTCGGCGAACCTGCATGGAGTGAGCTAACGACGGACGCCCAACGACTCTTTCCGATGGAAGCTACTCTGACACTTCTCAGAACGAACTTTGCCTTTCAGACTTTGCTGTTAACCTGACGCAGATGACCCACGCAAAACTAGTTTCGATGGCCGTTCACTGGCTCCGCCGCTACCGCTGCGGAGTCGTACTCAGCGAGCAGGCCTGCGTCAGCGGCGAAATGCCCGACGCCATCGGCTGGAAGAAGGCGTGCCACTCGGTGCTGGTAGAGTGCAAGGTCTCACGCGCGGATTTCCTGGCCGACCGCGACAAGCCCTTCCGGCAAAAGCCCGAGATCGGCGTCGGCTGCGAGCGCTTCTACCTCGCTCCCCAAGGCCTGATCCGGACCGATGACCTTCCCGCCGGCTGGGGATTGCTGGAACTCTGCGGACGCGAAATCGAACGGGTCAAGCCATCGGCAAAGAACCTGCGTTCCGAGATCGGCTTCCAGAACGAAATGAACCTCCTGCTGGCCAGCCTGCGTCGAGTGGAAATCCGCATCGAGCCCGAGAGCATCACCGATTTCCTCAAGTGGAAAAACCGCATGGCCGAGTACAACCGGGGCCAATTACCCGAAGGACTAGTTGCCGAGGAAGAAGAAGCCAACGGATTCCTGCTGGGCGCCGCCGGCGATTGAAGCTGAAGGACACTTTTCCACACGCAAAAAAAAGAAACCGGGCAGGTTAACCCGGTTTCGGCTGGCTCAAGAAATTGTGCGTCCGCGGTTAGCGTCCGCTTGTGCCTCTCGCGCCAGCAAAGGGTTCGAACGGAGCGAGGATGCAGCAATACTGGATCAGCAATTCAGGCGCCAGTTCTTGGCCTTACGCAGCTGTTTCATTGTCGGTCGTAAGTCAAAGATAATAAAACCAGTTACATTTTATTTATCCAGTATGCCATCCGCCAATCCAGAAGGTCTCGCGCCGGTCGAAGGGGCAAACTCTTGCACAGTTCCCAGTGGAGGAAAGAAAGAAGGAATCGAAGCAGCTGGGGATTACCCCTCGCTACATTTCCCGGCGGCCTTCCATGGCCTTGAGCATGGTGACTTCGTCGGTGTATTCAATGTCGCTGCCCACCGGAATCCCCATGGCGATGCGGGTGACGCGCAGTCCCTGCCGCTTCAATTGCTGCGCAAGGTAGGTAGCGGTGGCTTCGCCCTCCACCGTGGGATTGGTCGCCAGAATCACTTCCTCAATTTCGCCGTCGCCGACCCGCGTCAGCAAATTCGCGATGCGCAGCTGTTCCGGTCCAACCCCATGCAACGGCGAAAGCGACCCGTGGAGCACATGATAGACGCCGTTAAAGTTCCGCGTCTTCTCGACCGCGGCAATGTTGGTCGGCTCCTCGACCACGCACACCAATTTCTGATTGCGCGTGGCGCTCGTGCAGTACTCGCAGGGATCGACATCTGTGATGTTGTTGCAGATCGAGCACAGATGCAGCTTGGCCTTCACGTCGCGAACCGCGGAGGCGAGAGCCTCGGCGTCATCCGCGCTTGACCGCAGAATATGAAACGCCAGCCGCTGCGCGCTCTTACTGCCGATTCCCGGCAGCTTCTTGAGTTCGTCGATCAGCCGCGTCATCGGCTCGGCGAATTTGGACATAGGTAAACCAATCGGGTCATCGGGGGATCGGGCCATCGGGTGATCTAGGTCGCAAATGCATTTGTCTTTGAATTTCGATCACCCGATGGCCAGATGGCCCGATCACCCGATGAGTCCTCCCAGTCCGCCGAGCATTCCGCCCACGCTGGACTGCATCGCTTGATCCACCTTGCGGCTGGCCTCATTCAGCGCGGCCATCACGAGATCCTGCAGCATCTCGACGTCCCCAGCCTTCACCGCTTCGGGATCGATCAGGATGCCAAGCACTTGCTTGCGGCCATCCATCTTGACCGTGACCGAGCCGCCGCCCGACGAAGCCTCGACCACGGTCTGCTCCATCTTCTTTTGCAGCGTCTCGTACTGCTGCTTGGCCTGCGACATGAGTTCCTGCAAATTGAATCCAGACATAGAGAATTAATCGGCTGATCGGGTGATCGCGCCATCTAGCGATCTGAAGGGCAAACGCATTTGCATTTCGATGGCCCGATGGCCCGATGATCCGATCATCCGATGACTCACCCTTTCTCTCGATAATCGATCACGGTACGAATTTCCGCCCCGAACTTTTCTTTCATGCGCTGCACGATGGGATCCTGTTCGGCGCGGCTGCGTGCGCTTCCATTCGCGGCCGGACGCGCCGCGACTGCTGCCTGCACCGTTCCGCCGGGCTCGACCAGCATCTTGATCGGCCTTCCAGCCAGACCGCTGGCGGCGGCGCTGGCGATGCGGCGCGCATCTGCGGTGAATGACATTTCGATCATCGTGGCCGATGCCGCCACTTTCGCGAGCAGAGAATTCCCATTCAGCGTCCACTCCGCGCTCTCGAGCATCGAGACCAGCATGGGCTGATTGCTGAGTGCGTTGAGAACGGCGTCGCGCAAAGAATCAGAGTTAGCTTCGCTTCTCGCTTCAATACGCGCGGCTGGCTGCGTCTCAGGTTCCGCCGGCAACTCCGCCACCGCCGGAGCGGTCGATCCCATAATGACAACGTTGGCGCTGCTCGTACCGGACGGTTGCGTGGCGCGAACCTGCCCTGAGCGAGAATCGAAGGGGCCCCCGCCCCCGAAAGCTGCTGAATCGCCAGACGCCTCCGCCTTAGGGCTGCCTTTTCGCGCCGAGTCGGCCGCGAACGGCGACACTGGATTCGATCGCACGGACGTGACCGGCTCAGTCCGTCGAACGTCCGCCTGCGCCGCAATGTTCTTGACGATCCCTGGCCGAGTTCCAGGAGCAGACGCCGCCTCGCTCAGCAACTGCTCAATCGGCAGCAACCGCTGCGCATGCGCCATTTTCAGCAATCCAAGCTCAAGATGGAAGCGCTGTTCCTGCCGGTAGCCGAGTTCTCCATGCGTGCGCAGCATGATCTGCAAATGCCGCGCCAGATCTTCCTCGCTGAACAGGTCGGCAATGCGGCCCACGCGCCCCCGCTCATCGGAGGAAATTTGCAGCAGCGCCGAATCCTTGCCCGCAATCTTGGCCACCGTCACATTGCGCAGAAAGCGCACCAATTGGCGCGCGAAATGCGTAGGGCTGTGCCCTTCGCCGATCAACTCGTCGACCAGCACCAGAATTTTCTCGCTCGAACTCTCGGCAACCGCCTGCATCACGGTTTCAAGCGCCGCCGCCGGAGCCGACCCGATCAGGCTGCGGACCGAATCAGCGGTCAAGTGATCAGCGGTCGAAGCAATCGCCTGGTCAAGAATGGAGAGCGCATCGCGCATCGATCCGTCGCCCGCTTCCGCCAGCAGGGCAAGTGCGTCCTCGTCGGCGGGGATATTCTCTTTCGACACGATATCGCGCAGTTGCCCCATGATGGCGTCGAACTTCATCGCGCGATAACTGAAATGCTGGCAGCGCGAGCGAATGGTCTGCGGTATATCCTCCGGCTGCGTGGTCGCCATCATGAAAATGACGTGGCCGGGAGGTTCCTCGAGCGTCTTGAGCAGCGCGTTGAAGGCCGCGTCGGTGATCTGGTGCGCTTCGTCGAGAATGTAGATTTTGAAACGGTCGCGCGCGGGACGGTAGCGCGCCGCCTCGCGCAGTTCACGAATCTCATCGATGCCGCGATTAGTGGCCGCGTCGATTTCGATCACGTCGACCGAATTGCCGGCGCGAATCTCGGTGCACGAATCGCACACCCCGCAAGGTTCGGCTACCGGCTTCTCACCTGACCTGCAATTCAGCGCCATCGCCAGGATCCGTGCGACCGTGGTTTTACCGATGCCGCGATGTCCGCTGAAGATATACCCGTGCGCAATGCGCTCCTGCGCAATCGCATTTTGCAGCGTGCGGGTAACGTGTTCCTGGCCGATTACATCGGAGAATTTCTGTGGCCGGTATTTGCGCGCCAGGACCTGATAGCTCATCGGAATCCCCGATTATACAGTCTCGGGCGCGGCGCAGTTCCGATGGAGCGCGGGTGACGCCTGAGCGAGCCTGCCCCACTCATCGCGCTCTTTGCGATAAGTGGCCGCTGGCGCCATGAACCCCCGCCCGCTTGCACGCCGGAGTCAGCCGGGGTACGCTCATGAACTAAGATTAAACGCAAATATTTGGAGAAGTCGCTTATGCAACTGAGAATGAGCACACGGGCTTTGGATGGCGTGCTGGTGGTCGATTGCAGCGGACGTTTGGTGTTTGGCGAAGAATCGGCCAGTCTGCGCGACATGGTAAAGAAGTTGTTAGCCGAGAGCCCAAAGGTCGTGATGAATCTGCGCGAAGTGAATTACATCGACAGCGGCGGCCTCGGCACGCTGGTTTCGCTCTTCACCACCGCCCGCAACGCCGGAGGCGCGGTAAAACTGGCAAACCTGAGCCAGCGTGTCGGCGACCTTCTTCAAGTCACCAAGCTGTTCACGATTTTTGAAGTCTTCGACGATGCCGAAGTAGCCGCAAAGTCCTTCCGGTAAAGAGGCGGCTTAGGAGGCTGCGGAAAACTCGCCCGAAGCCGGCTTTGGGAAGGGCACGAGTTTTGAAGGCTGCGGAGAAACTCTGATCTTGATCTTGTTTTGAAAGGGCGCAGCTTTAGCTGTGCCGTAAGCTTTTTCCGCATCCTCTCAGGTTTTCCCGGGCCTCGTCCGAGGCCCGGTTTTTCTGAAAGATTGCAGCCGGACGCCGTTGCGCCCGCCCTTAAGTGCCAGCCACGTCGACCATCACGATCGGACGCGTAGAAACTGCGCCACCGCTTGCCAAGTCCACGATCACCAGCGTCATAATCTCTCCGGTCTGAAAATTTGCCGGGGTGAAGGTAAACAGTGGCGTCGTGCTGCCATGCAGGAAAACCTCGATGCTATAGCTGGATTCAAAAGGATAGGTCGTATAGCTGCTCGCCTGCCCAAGCCCAAGGCCGGTAATTTGAGGCGAGGGGGGCTGGGCGATGCTCTCGTAGACCGCAACGTCAATTCCCTTGTAGTTGTTGGAGATGGCCGACCCGTTGATGATGCGGATCTCTATCTGATTGCTCGTCGTCGCCGGCGCCGTGTTGTTGTCGGTAATTAGATAAACTTGGGGGTTGTTGCTGAGAAATCCCCCCAACAACACCGTGTACTCGATCGAACCCTTCAAGCTTGCGCTCGTGTCATCGATGATTGGGCTGGTGGTCGTGCCGGTGACAAAAGCCTCGAGCGTGTCCGTGCCCGAGGCCACACTCACGTATTGCGCGCCACTTGTCCCTTGGGCCGGATAAACAGAGCCGTCCTGCAATCCGTCAGTAAGGCTTTCAGTGATCTTGGTTCCGTTGATATCGATATCCAGGTTTTCCGACTGGGGGATGACATCAATCACGCGGATCTTCGCCGAGCCACTGGAATTGCAACTGGTTGTAACCAGGCTCAGGGCCGCAATGGCCAGCAGAAGGGGCGAGGCTTTTAACAAGCGAAACATTCTATTTGTTCTCCAAAAGGCAGTTTTGTGGGAGCAAGTTTATTGGATGCAGATATCGTAATCTCAAGTTTTACCCGCTTGGGTAAATTTTTATACGACTGAAAGATGAAACCAGATTAGCATGATTATCCGGCCTGATTGCCCGGCAACGATTACCCGCCAACGACTGTCCGGTAGACATCGTCTGGCAAAGATCGTCTGATTCTGATAATGATCGCCGGAAACGATCGCTCCGTGAACAAGGACTCCGTGAACCGGCAATCGCCATCCCGCCCCGCTCCATCCAAGCCGGCAAGAGGCAAGTCCGCAAAAAGCATACCTGAAAGCACCATGCTGCAGAAGAAGCGCGCCCGCGTCGCCCACTGCATTCGCATTTTGCCGGCCGGCACGGTCTCAAGCTACGGAGCAGTCGCACGCGCCGCGGGCTGGCCTGGAGCCGCACGTCAGGTGGTCCGCATCCTGCAACAAGTTCCCGGATTGCCCTGGCACCGCGTAGTTGGCTCCGGCGGCGCCATCAAGCTGACCGGAGAAAACGCCGCCGAACAAAAATTCCGCCTCCGCATGGAAGGCGTGACCTTCCGAGGAGCGCGAGTGGATATGAAGCGCCACGAGTTTCATTGGCAACGGTCGCCAGTTGCCCGCAGTCAGTAGTCAGACCCGCTCACGGCGTCTTGAATACTGGCAACTGAGAACTGGCAACTGCCTTTCTACGGCAACTTTCCTTCCAGCAAATCGTGCAGCCCGCTCGCCGGACAGCGCAATCCGATATAGAAGCTGCCAAACAGCGCATAGACCGCGCTGACCTGGTCGAAGCGCATCTCGTAGATCAGCTTCTTGAAGACCAGCGGATCGTCGGCAAACAAATCGACGCCCCACTCCCAGTCGTCAAACCCGATGGAGCCGGTGATAATCTGCTTCACCTCTCCGGCGTAGCGGCGTCCCACCATCCCGTGTTCGTTCATCTGGCGCTGGCGTTCTTCCATCGGGAGCGTGTACCAGTTCTTGTCCTCGCCGCGCCGCCGGTCCATCGGATAAAAACAGATGTAGCGGTTCGGCGGCATGGTGGGAAACAATCGCGGCTTCATCGCTTCCTTCTGGCGCGCGATGGTTTCATGGATCGCCGCCTTCCATTCTTCCGAATGCGGTTCGACGCCGCGTTCGGCGAGCGCCTTGTAAGTCTTCAATGTCGATTCATAGAGCCCCAGTTCAATCACCGACAGGTAAGAAGACGTGGGCTCCATGAAATCGTTGAGTCGAAGCTGGGCCACATCGAGCTCGGCCTGGTTGAGCTGATCGAAGCTTTCCCGGAAGTGGACCAGCATCAGGTCGCCTTTGTGTCCAAGCAACGAAAAGAGCGCGGACTGCCCATTGGTCCTGGCCTCCGCCGTGGCCAGCAGTCTCGAGGCTTCGTCGGTCAATTCGCGGCGATGAATCTCGGGAAGCGCGCGCCATGCCGTCCAGCGAAAACGCATCATCTGGTGCAGCGTGGCATAGCCTTCCAGCGTGAGCGGCACGGCGGGCAGTAGCCCGTCGCCGGTGGGGAGAGTTGCGGGATGCGTCGAATTCATGAATTTACCTTGGGGGCTATTGTAATGCGTACTCACTACCCAGTTGCCAGTATTCAGTCTGAGCACGCCGCCGCTGGGTACCAGGTGCCGGGTACCGGGTGCTTCAACGTCCGGGTACCCCGGCTGCCACGGGACACCGATTGCTCCAGTATGCGCCGGTGTGCTACAAGCAAGCTATATGCGCAAATGGATGAACGAGCGCCTGAAGCGCCGCAAGAAACCCGCGGACGGCCCCGCCAAGGAAGCAACCAAGGCACAGGAGCCACTACAGCCGAGGTTTTACGATGATGAGCCCGGCGCACGGTCCAAAGTGGCCGCAGAAGTTCCGGCAGAAGTGCCTGTAGAAGTTGCCGCTGAGACTCCCGTGGTAGCGGCACGCCGGCCGTCGAAACCCGAGCCCGCGCCTGATTCCGATCCCGTCTCCACCCCGGCATCGGCGTCTGCCAAACCCACACCAGGCGAACCCAAACCACGGGCCACCAGGCGTCGCCGTGGTCGCGGCGGACGAGGCGGATCTCGTCCACGTCCGGCTCCAACCGCAGTCGCGGCAGAACCGCCCGCGGCCGAATCAGCCCCGGAATCGTCCCCCGCAGAACCTTCAACCGCCGAAACAGCCGTAGCCGCACCACCGTCTGCCGAAGTCCTCGCATCTCCCGCAGCCCCTCCGCAAGCCGCGTCGGCCCCACCCCGAGCCAGCAAGGGAACGGTCGTCCTCGCCATTGGCCTGCCGGGATCGGGCAAGAGTTCGTGGTTCAAGCGGCACAACATTCATCCGCTTTCGAGCGATCTGCTGCGCGAACTCCTCTTCGACGACGCGCAGGAGCAGCGCTTCCAGGATCTCGTGTTTTCCAATCTGCGTTCGATGCTGAAGGCAAGGCTGATCGCCCGCCGTCCCATGAACTACGTGGATGCGACCAACCTCACCCCGCACGACCGCCACAGCTGGATCAAGCTGGCCAAGGATTACGGCTACGATGTGCAGGGCTTGTTCTTCGACGTCCCGCTCGAAGTTTGCATGGAACGCCACCAGCGCCGTGGCCGAGCGGTGCCGGAAGAAATCATGCGCAAGATGGCCGGCAAGCTGAAACCCCCAACCTTCGAAGAGGGCTTCTCCAAGATCACCGTGGTGAGGGTAAAGCGTAAAGAGGAAGCGGCCGGGTAGAAACAAGTCGGCGGTCGTTAGTCGTTCGGGTTTCGCCAACGACTAACGACTAGCGACTCACCCCTTCAGATACGGTAGCAGTTCTCGAAACGCAGGCGCGCCCGACGAACGCAGTAACTCGTAGATCATCATCTCGGTCGACGACAAAATCGCCCCGGCCGAGCGCATCCGATCCAGCCCAATCCGCCAGTTCAACTCCGTCCGCGAGCTGACCGCATCCGAAGCCACGTGCACCAGATAGCCCTCGCGCAGCGCCCCCAGCGCCGTTTGCATCACGCAGATATGCGTTTCCATGCCGCACAACAGGATGGTCGTCCGCTGCCCCGGCAAACGCTTCAGAAAAGAACAGAACACATCGCTGCCAAAACAGGAGAACGTCAGCTTGTCGATCGGCGGACTATCCGGCAACAGGGAAGCGATCTCCGGCACCGTGTTGCCCAAGCCCTTGGCGTATTGCACCGACACCAGCGCCGGAATCTTCAGGATTCCAGCCAGCCGCGTCAGCAATTGCACGTTGCGGACGAGCCGCTCTTTCTCCCAGATCGGCGGCAGCAACTTCTCCTGCATGTCGACCACGATCAAAGCGCACTGCTCGGCCTCCAGTGGACGCCGCGCCATCTCGGCATAATCGGTCTCGGCCGGGATCGCACTTCCGGTGAAAATTTCAGCGCCGGGCATCGTGACTCCTCTGAATCGTTGCAAGGGCTGTATCCAAGAATTTTAGCGCGGATGCCGTAAATTGTGCGCGATCAATAGACCAGACAGCGGCGGTTCCTCAGTTCGCTTCTAGCTTAATAAGAATTGTCATCCTGAGCGAAGCGAAGGACCTGCTTTTGGCAGCAATTTCCACGTGCCTTGCCGAGTTTTGAAGCTGCGACACTAACCCTGGCAGTCCGCCGTTTTGCACTCCCCGCAAAATGATTTAGAATTCAAACACAGCCCGGTCGTTCAACGGTAGGACTGCAGCCTCTGGAGCTGCGTATCGGGGTTCGAATCCCTGCCGGGCTGCCACCCCGCATACTTCTAGTTCAGTTCATTCCCAGCCGTAGCGGAAGGATCGCTCAGAGCAATCAATTTTCCCAGCGGATAGTCCGTCTGGCTCAGAGGCGTCTCCGGCTCGGGATTGACAATCGCGAGCACTTCGCCGCTGCGAATTCCCCGGATCAACAAACGGTCGCCTTCGATCGCCACGACCCGGTATTGCTCGTCGAAAATTGACATCCTCTTTGCCATGTTGTCATTGGATGCGCAATCACATGCCGGCGATGCGCCCGCATTACGCAGCGTTGGTGTTGTTTGAGCAACGTCTTAGCTTGACAATGCCGAGGTGGAGGCCTAACATCAAAATAGGTCAAGTATCTTGGCTCTTACTCTTTCAGGTCCCTCATAAGTTAGTCATCTGAAAATTGTCTCCTCTTTGATTGCTCGGAGGAGTGTAAGTCACGGCACTACTGATCCGCTGGGAATCTCTCCGATTCCAAACCCATGCCGATCAAAAGTACGCGTTGGCAGCAATTCAAGACAGATTCGCGATCACAGATCGAAAGACCCTGAAAGGAACCATGAAAAACATCAAGTTTGTCGTGAAAGTAAACCGCGGCGGCGCTCATGCCCCTCAGTACGTCCTGCGGGTCGATCGGCTTCCCATCCAGACCACTACCAATCGCAAGCTCGCCTTGGTCATGGGAAGATTCACGGCGGAAGACGCCGTCAAATCCATGCAGAATTCCCACTGCATCCCGGAGTTGGTTTCCGTGCGGGTGAGCGCCTAGGCCGGATTCACGCCGGACGGGCCGCAACTCGACCCATGCTTTGACGAGGGCTAATGCAAAAACGTAAGTGTTCAGATTGTGGTGGGGAGTTGGTTCTGGCGCTGCGTCCGAACCAACCCTCTCCGAGTAACGATGGGCAAAGCATAGCGAGCACTGCGTTTACCAGTTGGAGATGCGGCACCTGCGGCTCCGCTTTTTCCGCCGCGCAGCTTAGAGAAGACAAGCGAGGCGAGCGCGAACGATCCAAAACACGCGTCAGCGCTTAGCGGCGCGTTCCCAAGCTAGTCTCCCGACGGCAGCAAGTCGTCGTCCCAGCTGTTCCCCGCCAACGACGGATAATACAAAGCTGAGGAAGTGGCGTGACTGTGTCCCGCGTCCACGGTTGCGTCGTCGATGTTGCCAGTGTGCCGGTTCGAAGTCGAAGTCGTCATCTCTTTGTCCCCACTCTAAAGGATTTTCGTCCAGACCTTGCGTCCAGGTGCAGTAGACTCCGAATCGCCCTTCCCGCGCAAACCGCGAAATCCGCCCCGACCCACTGGGTCAAATTGACCTAGTCCGGGATTTGCGCCTGCAAACCGCCCTTCGAAGGGCTATGATGTTGCCGTCATGAATCCCACCTTTGTCGAGAACGACCCAGCCGAAAACCAGAGCCTGGCCAAAATAGAAAGCGCCATTCTTACCCCGGAAGCCCGGGCCTTCCTGTTGAAGCTGGCGGCCCGCTTCGAACCTCGCCGTCAGGAGCTTCTGGCGCGGCGGCGAACTGTCCAGCAGGAACTCGACGAGGGCAGATTCCCGCATTTTTTGCCGGAAACGGCAGCCATTCGTCAGGCCGACTGGAAGGTAGCCCGCATCCCCAAGGATCTCCGCGACCGCCGCGTCGAGATTACCGGCCCCGTCGACCGCAAAATGATCATCAACGCTCTGAACTCCGGCGCCAGCGTCTTCATGGCCGACTTCGAGGATTCGAATTCCCCCACCTGGTCCAACAACATCGAAGGCCAGCAGAACTTGAAGGATGCGATTCAAGGCACCATCCAGTACGACAGCCCGGAGGGAAAACAGTACCGCCTCGGCTCAACCCTGGCCACGCTGGTCGTCCGGCCGCGCGGATGGCACCTCGACGAAAAACACTTTCTGGTGGAAGGCAAGCCCATCTCCGGATCGCTGTTTGATTTTGGTCTGTACTTCTTTCACAACGCTGCCACCTTGTTAGGCAAAGGCACCGGCCCCTACTTCTATCTGCCGAAGATGGAGAGTCACATCGAGGCCCGCCTCTGGAACGACGTTTTCCGTTTCGCCCAGGACGAGTTGGGCGTCCCGCAAGGTTCGATTCGTGCCACCGTGCTGATCGAAACCATCCTGGCGTCGTTCGAAATGGACGAGATCCTCTACGAACTGCGCGACCATTCCGCCGGCCTGAACTGCGGCCGCTGGGACTACATTTTCAGTTTCATCAAGAAGTTTCGCGCCCATCCTGAGTTCGTGCTCCCGGACCGGTCGCTGGTTACGATGGAAGCGCATTTCCTCAGCTCCTACGTCGAATTGCTGATTCAGACCTGTCACCGCCGCGGCATTCACGCCATGGGAGGAATGGCCGCCCAGATTCCCATCCGCAGTGATGCCGCAGCCAACGAGCAGGCCATCGAAAAAGTGCGGCGCGACAAACTTCGCGAAGTGCAAGCCGGACATGACGGCACCTGGGTAGCCCATCCGGGCCTGGTTCCGGTGGCCAAGGAAATTTTCGATAAGTACATGCCCGAACCGAATCAGATCTCAAAGCCCCGCACTCACCGCAAGGTGCTGGCGCAAGACCTGCTCGAAGTCCCTAAGGGCGACATTACCGAGGCTGGTTTGCGCTGGAACATCGACGTCGGCCTCCAGTACTTGCATTCATGGCTTCAGGGTTCGGGCTGCGTTCCCATCTACAACCTCATGGAGGATGCTGCAACCGCCGAAATCTGCCGTGCCCAGGTGTGGCAATGGGTAAAGCATAGTGCCCACTTCAATGACGGCAAGCCGGTAACGGAAGCCATGGTGCGAGAGATCATCCATCAGCGCACGGCCGAACTGGGCGCTCAGTTAGGCAAAGGCGACGACATGAAGCTGCAACAGGCGGCCAAACTCCTGGAAGATTTAGCGACCAGCCAGCAATTTGCCGACTTCCTCACCCTTGCCAGTTACGATTTATTGGACTAGAACGTCAATGAATGGGCGTACGCAGAGGCACTTCCGCCAGCCTGCCGATTGACGCGGGCTTTCTCTCGCAGTTAGAGGATCATGTCGCCGCGCGCGAAATTGAGAGCGGCATAGCCTGCCTGCGCGCCCATCAGGATCTGATCGCCAGCCTGGACCCCTCCCAGGAAAATGCCGCCCGCCTGCTTGCCCAACTCGCGATTTGGACCGATATCGGATTCAAAGGGCCTCCCCTTAAAGATGTTCTGCAACGCTTTGAACGCCTCGAACCATCCTTGCGCTCGAGGCTTTCCATCTCCGACTACATCTGCCTGCGTATGGCCGAGGGCATGGCAGCCATGGTGGAGGAGGCGATCGAACTGGCCATTAGTCACTTTGACTTCGTCCTGAGCCTGGGCGAAGAGCTGGACGATCAGTTCCTGCTCGCCATCGTTTATTTCTGGAAAGCCCGTTGCCTGCGCCGCCGAGGCGAGTACGACGAAGCTCTCGTCTGCACCGTCAAGGGCAGAGACCTGGCGCTAGCCTTGGGTCATCAGCGTATGGCGGCCGTGATGCAGGTGCTCGAAGGCTGGCTCTTTTTCCAGCAGGGCAAATGGAAAGAAGCGCTGCGCATCTCGCAGGCCGCGGAAACGGTGCTCCAAGAGACCGACGACTATGTCACGCTCGGCAACATACAATCCTTCTACGGACGAATGGCGCGCCGGGAAGGCCATTTCGACAAGGCCATCGAATTTTTCGAAAACGCCATCCGCCATTACGGCAAGCGCGACCCGCGCCATCTGAATCTGGCGCGGTCCCTGGCCAACATGGCGCTGGCCAAGCGCGGCATCGCTCTTCAGTTGCAGAAAAGAATTGACCGTGAAGTCCAGCGCCGCCGCAAAACCTCCACCAGCCGCAATCCTGAAACGAAGTCCACGGCAACAACTTCGTCGCAAGATTCCCGCAGTCACGACTATCGCAGCCGCCTGGCCCAGCTCCGCCGCGAAGCTCTGGAGCACCTCGATGCCGCCCGCGCCATCTACCAGCAGCGCCCCAACCATCACGGATCCGGCACCGTCTACCTGAACGCCGCCTACATCCACCTCGATAGTGGAGACTTCCAACGCGCCGAGGAAGAAGCGCTTTCCGCCTACGAAGTGGCGGAAGAGAAGCAGGATTACATTCTGATGGGCCGCGCCCGCATTCTGCACTGCATGATTGAAAATGCAAAAGTGGAGGAAGAAATCGGCGGAGGCGCCGATCCCGGAACCCCTGCCCGCCGTGCCTTCGAGTTCAGCCAGGAGGCGATCGATCTCGCGAAGCACACCCAGCATGGACTGCTGCTCGCAAACGCGCACCTCTGGCAGGGATTGACGCAGTGCAATTCGTTTTTCGATAATCCGGAAGCGGCCCGCGAATCGTATGATCTGGCGCGCGCGGCCTGCGGCACGAATCAGCCCGACAACAACATGTACCAGGATCTTCAGACCCTGGGCGCGAAAATTCTTCGCAAGGGAAGCGTCCATCCGGCGCTGAAAGCCTGGTCGCAGGGCGCAGTGGGCGAGAAGACGTTCCGGCAGATCAGCGAGGAATTCGCCGAGATCGTGATTCCGCGTGTCTGGGAGCGTGAAGGCCGCAAAGTGTCGCGCGTGGCGTCCAGGCTCTCGATTTCCCCCAAGAAAGTGCGCCGTATCCTGGCGCGAGCGGGGCGGCGTAAGCCGCATTAGCGTCGGTGGCAGCGGCGAAAGGTCATTGTTATTTGTCATCCTGTGCGGAGCGAAGGACCTGCTTTCTTCTCAGGGCAAGTGAATGCGGAATAATTATGCTGTTTGCTATCACCTACTAATATAGTAGACTTAATAGTGTTAAAAAGCGGACCTTCTTCCTGGCCCGCGAATCCAATAGAGGAATGAATCCAATCGGATCGTTGATAATCTAAAGTCTATGAAAATCGCAAAGGATGTGACGGAACTCATTGGCCACACCCCGCTGGTTCGCCTGAACCGGGTAACCGAGGGCGCCGTGGCCGAAGTCGTGGCCAAGCTGGAAAGCCAGAACCCCCTCGCCAGCGTAAAAGACCGCATCGGTGTGAGCATGATTGCCGACGCCGAAAAAGCCGGCCGCATTCAGCCCGGCAAGACCGTTCTGATCGAGCCGACCAGCGGCAACACCGGAATCGCTCTCGCCTTTGTTGCGGCCGTGAAGGGCTACAAGCTCATCCTCACCATGCCCGAAACCATGAGCCTGGAGCGCCGCGTGCTCCTGCTGGCCCTGGGCGCCGAGATCATTCTCACCCCCGGCCCCCGTGGCATGAAGGGTGCGATCCTAAAAGCCGAGGAACTGCTGGCCCAGACTCCCGATGGCTACATCCTCCAGCAATTCGACAACCCGGCCAATCCGAAGATTCACTTCGAAACCACCGGCCCCGAGATTTGGGAAGACACCGACGGGCGCGTCGATTTTCTGGTCTCCGGCGTGGGCACCGGCGGCACCATCACTGGCGTCTCGCAATACATCAAGGCCAAGAAGCCATCGTTCAAAGCCATCGCCGTGGAACCTACTGACAGCCCCGTTCTCTCCGGCGGCAAACCTGGTCCGCACAAGATTCAAGGCATCGGCGCCGGTTTTGTCCCCAGCATCCTGCGCCGCGATTTCGTGGATGAAGTGGTCACTGTAACCAATGACGAGTCCATAGCCATGGCTCGCCGTCTCCCTCTGGAAGAAGGCCTGCTGGTCGGCATCTCCTCCGGAGCCGCCGTCGCTGCGGCGTTGCAAGTGGCCAAGCGTCCCGAAAATGCCGGAAAATTGATCGTCGTGGTTCTGCCGTCGTTCGGCGAGCGCTACCTCAGTAGTATTCTCTTCGAAGGACTCCGGAACCAGGCGTTGCAGATTCCAACGTCGACAGTTCCGGCCTGACCTTTTCCCTGGGACCGATGCCGCATCTGCTGTCGCTAATTCGCGAAGACGTTGCCACCGTGATGGAGCGCGATCCGGCGGCCAAGTCTCGCCTGGAAATCTATCTCTGTTACTCCGGCCTGCATGCGGTGTGGTTCTACCGCATGAACCACTGGCTGTGGAACCACAAGTTTCAGCTGCTGGCGCGCTGGTCTTCGCAACTGGCGCGCTGGCTCACCGGCATCGAAATCCATCCAGGAGCCCAGATCGGCCGCCGTCTCTTTATCGATCACGGCATGGGCGTCGTCATCGGCGAGACGGCGATTGTAGGCGAGGATGTCACGCTCTACCAGGGCGTGACCCTGGGCGGAACCGGCAAAGAACACGGCAAGCGCCACCCAACGCTCTTAGACAACGTAGTCGTCGGCGGAGGTGCGAAGATTCTCGGCAACATCACCGTCGGCAGCAATTGCCGGATCGGCGCCGGTTCGGTCGTACTCCGCAACGTGCCCGACGACTCCACCGTCGTGGGCGTGCCCGGCCACATTGTTTTTCGCGAAGGCAAGCGCGTAGTCATCACCGATCCCAAGCAGATCAACGATCCTCTCAGCGAAGCCCTGGCCGCAGTCGCCTCCGAGGTCAACCGCCTGGCCGAACGAGTGCGCGTGCTCGAAGGCACCGGCGGCAGTGAGCCCCTTTCCGAATCCATGCAGCGGATCATGGAAGATATCGATTACCAGATCTAACGCGGTATTCGGATGGATATCGCAATTTCGCCTCCCTATCCCCGTTTCAATCAGATCCCAACCATGATCGACGTTGTAAAATAACCGAATGCCGTTACAGTCGGGAAATCCCGCGTTGAACAAAAAGCGCACGCCGCCTCCAGATGAGACTTTCGAAGAAGCCTCGTATCTGAAAGCGCTGGGAGAAAAGCAGAAGGTAGTCAGCCTGAAGCTGGCTGATGGGGAAGTAGTCCGCGGCTGGATCGAGTACTACGACAAAAACATGGTGCGAGTAACCCGCGAGGATGGTCCGAATCTGTTCATCTTCAAGCATGAGATCGTCTATATCGCCGAAGACAACAAGAAGAAGTAGAGCGTGGATACGCTCCCGCCATCTTGGAACATATTGTTGACTTGTCATCCTGAGCGAAGCGAAGGACCTGCTGTTTCTTGCACCGAAAGAAAGATTCCCATGACATCGCATTCCTCTCTCGACCTGATTTCTCCCATGCAAGCCATGGCACGCGAAGCGGGCAGTCTGCTGATGGAATTTTTTCACCAGCGCGTGAAGATCGAATACAAAGGCGACGTCGATCTGGTCACGGTCGCCGACCGCAAATCGGAAGCGCTGATTCTCGAGAGAATCCGTCACCACTTTCCCACTCACGATGTAATGGGCGAAGAGGGAACGCGCATCGAAACCGGCGCCGAGTACAAGTGGTACGTCGATCCGCTCGATGGCACCACCAACTTTGCCCACGGCTATCCCGTGTTCTGCGTTTCGCTGGCGGTCGAGCGCGCAGGCAGACGGGTCGCGGGAGTGATTTACGATCCGACGCGCGACGAAATGTTTACCGCCGAACTGGGAAGCGGCGTGCGCCTGAACGATCGGGCGATCCACGTCTCGACCACTCCGAAGCTGGGAGAATGCCTGGTAGCCACCGGCTTCCCCAGTCACAAGCGCCATAAGAATCCGAATATTTATTTCTATCACCAGATAACGCTGCGCTCGCACGGAGTAAGGCGCGCTGGTTCGGCGGCGCTCGATCTATGCAACGTAGCCGCCGGACGCTATGACGGTTTCTGGGAATTTAATCTCAATCCCTGGGACACGGCGGCTGGTGTTCTGATGGTCGAGGAAGCGGGCGGCAAAGTCACCGACTTTTCCGGCGGTCCCTTCCAAATAGCCAGCCACGAAACGCTGGCGTCGAATGGCTTAGTGCACGAGGAGTTGCTACACGAATTCAAGGAGATCATGGCCGGCCGAGGCATGGAAGAGCTAGCCAGCCCGATAACCTACGCAAAAAATCGATCCATCTAATGGAGCGCCGGTCGTCCAAGCCCGGCCTGCCCTCAGCTCCACCGTTACAGCCCAAGCGTTACAATGACACGCGTGATTTCGTCTCTTCAAGACCGCGAGATTGACAAGCGTCCCGCCAAGGTGCGTCTGCAAGGCCGCATTCTGTTTCTCACCGAAGACCCGGAACTCATTAAGAAACAACTATCGGGCTGGGACCTCCCGTGGGACACAAAGAATCCCGCCAACAATCCCAAGCTCCGCGACGACATTTCCACCGACGAGATCACGCCCGCCCACTACTGCTTCTATTTCGATCGGACGCTCGGCGAGATCCCCTATGCGGGCCTGCGCTGCGGCGAAACTTTCCCAATTGGTCGAGGCGAAGTAAAGCAAGGCGGCTTTGTGTGCTCGGTGAGCGGCAAGCGTCGCGGCAAAGGTTCCAGCCGCGAGCAGTCTCCCTATGCGGAAATGTGCGCCGGAATTCAAGTAGCCATTGCGGAGAACATCGAGCGCATCTACAGACAGAATTGCCAGAACCTGGGCCTGTTGACTTCAACGAACTTCTCTTTGATCGACCGAATCCGCGCCGGAGAAGAAATCGCGCTCAGCGAATTCACCGCCGGAGAAGACGAAATTACCCGGCAGGTGATCGAATACGGTGGCTTGTTCCCCTTCAACGTAGCGCGCATGCAGGGAAAAGTATTCTTGCCGCCGATCGAGGCTGGGAATGCCCGGACCACAAGATCAATGACGCTCGCCGAAAAAATCTTCGCCCGCCACATGGTGAATCCCGAAGGCACGGTCGGCGTTGCCGCGGTTCAGCCCGGCGACACCGGCTTCACGAGAGTCGATTTGCGTTTCAGCCATGAATACGTCACCCCGATGGCCGCAATTTTCTACGAGCAATACGTAGGCAAAGATGTTCCCGTAAACGACGCCGCGAGCATCCGCTTCTTCCGCGACCATCTAACCTTCCTCGACGAAGTGATCTCCGAAGAAAAGAAAAAACTGGGCCTGCTCGACCTGGCCACGCAGCTCAAGCGGAAGCAGGAGGATTTCGCTCGGCAGCAGGGAATCAAACTGCACGGCGAACTGGCCGACCGCAAAGGCTCCGAGGGCATCTGCCACTCCGTGATGCTCGAAACCTACGCGCTGCCCGGCCAGGTAAACGTCGGCTCCGATTCGCACACGCCGCACGTCGGAGCCATCGGATGCATCGCGTTCGGCATCGGCACCACCGACGTATTCAATTCCTGGATCACTAAAGACGTTCGCGTCAAGGTGCCGGAGTCGGTCAAAATCGTCATCCGCGGTCAGCGCCGTGCGAACGTCACCGCGAAAGATTTCATCCTGAAGATTCTTTCTCTCGATTACGTTCGCAGCGGCCAGGCGCTGGCAAAAGTCATGGAGTACGCAGGCGAAGCCGTTGAAGCCCTCTCGGTCGACGAGCGCGCCACCATGACCAACATGGCCGCCGAAATCGGAGGCTTCACCGGCATCGTGGCTCCCGACCAAAAGGTCGTCGAATTTCTGGTGGAGCGCCGAGGCATGAATCCAGCCGAAGTCGAAAAGATGATCAAGGGCCTGCAGAGCGATCCCGCCGCCGAATACGCCCAGGTGATCGAACTGGACGCAGCCGAGATCACGCCCATGGTCGCCACGCCCGGCGATCCCGGCAACGGCAAGTACATCCGCGACCTCAATACGCGCGTGCCAATTGCCATCGCCTACGGCGGAACCTGCACCGCCGGCAAGAACGAAGACATGGATATGTACGCCAAGGTTCTAGCCGATGCGTTGCGACAAGGCCGGCAAGTTTCGAAAAACGTCGAGTTCTGGATCCAATTCGGTTCCCAGGAGACGCGCGAGTATTCGAAGCGCAAAGGCTATCTCGAAATCTTCCAGCAAGCCGGCGCGCGCGTAATCGAGCCCAGTTGCGGAGCGTGCATCAATGCGGGGCCCGGAGTATCCACGCGTCCCGATCAAATCGTAATCAGCGCGCAGAACCGGAATTTCCCCGGCCGCAGCGGCCCTGGCCAAATGTATCTGGCGTCGCCGCTGACCGTAGCCGCAAGCGCAGTGGCTGGCTACATAGTCGAGTACGAACCCGCGAACGCGAACGATCGAGTGCCAGCGTAACGTTCGGGGTGTACAATGCACAAAGCGTAGGGACTCCAATCGTAAGACCTTTGATGTAAGCCGCAGAGGGGCAGTCGCCATTATGGCGTTGCCGATTTCCTTCCTCCGATGAAGCACGCAGCACAGTAGCAGCGTTTTGCGGAATCGCCAACACTCTTATGAAAATCCTGCTCTATAACCCCGACAACGGGGTCACGCGTAATTTCATGCCTCACCTTTGGATGTTCCTTCTGCAAGCCCTTACGCCGCCCGGCCACGAGGTGCTGCTCGTCGATGGCAACGCCCAGCCCATGGATGAAGCGGGAATCGCGCAATACGTCCGCGACAACAACATCGGACTGGTAGGCATCGGCGCGATGACAAGAATGGTCGCCAAAGCCTACCGCATGGCGGATGCCGTCCGCGCCACCGGAGTTCCCGTAGTCATGGGAGGCCCCCACGTCACTGAAATGGCCGACGAAGCTCTAGGCCGCGATGGCGGCCCACGCCACGCCGATTCCGTCGCCCTCGGCGAGGCCGATGCCACCTGGCCGCGGATTGTCGAGGATGCCGCGCGCGGCCAGCTCAAGGATATCTATGAACCGGTCGACGCCTTCGGCCAGGAGAGTAAGCCCTCGCTCAAGGAATACCCGGTCATCCCGTGGGATTCGATCGATCTCAAGCAATTTAATCTCGTACCCAAGGCGGCGACCACCCTGCTCCAGAAAATCGGAGAAGGCTGGGGATCGTTTCGCATCGTTCCTGTCGAATCCGGACGCGGCTGTCCCTACGGCTGCGAGTTCTGCACCGTCACCGGATTTTTCGGAGACTCGATTCGCTTCCGCACCAACGAAAGCGTAGTGAATGAACTGCTCCTGCTGAAGGCTCGCGCCCGCAGCGAGAAAGGTCAGATCGCCGTCTTCTTCATCGACGACAACTTCGCCATCAACATCAAGCGCACCAAGTCGCTGCTGCGCGACATCATTGCCGCCAAAGCGCAGGTGCACTGGGTGGCGCAGATCAGCGCCAATCTATTGCGCGACGAAGAACTCGTCGACCTCATCGCCGCCTCCGGAGGCAAGTGGATCTTTATCGGCATGGAGTCCATCGACCCGGCCAATCTGAAAGACGTAAACAAGGGATTCAACAAGCCGGGTGAATATGCCGCGGTGCTTGAGCGCTTGGCCGCTCGCAACGTCTACGCCATCACGTCGTTCATCTTTGGCATGGATAACGACACAGTAGGTGTCGCCGAACGCACGCTCGGGCAAGTTCGCACCTGGCCCCCGGGTCTACCGATCTTCGGCCTCCTCACTCCGCTGCCGGCCACCCCGCTCTACAAGCGGCTGGAAAAGGCCGGTCGCTTAACTAGACGCAAGCACTGGCAGGAATTCATCCCCTTCGCCATGGCGCACACGCCGTTGAAGATGAGCATCGAAGAAGCTCACGCCGAAGTGAATCAGGGATGGAAAGAGGCGTACAGCCCGAAGGCGCTGGCCCAGGCCGTCGAGTCGCTGAACGATCAACCGCTGGGTTATCGCATCAACATCTTCCTGGCCAGGATTTGTTTCCGCGGCATCTACTTTCCCATGATGGGCAAAATGGCCTGGGTCAAGGTGATCGCGCAAAATCGGCGAACCATCTTCAAGCTGGTAAGAGAAGGATTCAAAGCCAACGCCTGGCGCGGCGCGCCCGCAAGGATGCCAGCGATCCCTGTGCCCCAGCCAGAGGCAAGCGAAGCGATAGTCCAAGGCGCGGAGGGCTGAACGGGGAGAAGACTCCCGCTGCCTGAGCTTGCTTTCATCATAAGGAATTGTCATCCCGAGCGCAGCGAAGGACCTGCTTTTTTGGCATCAGCCACCTGACTTCTCGCCGCGTTCTTGCTAGAATTGTGAGTTCCATCACACTCCCTAGCGCCCGAGGAGCTTAAGATTCTATGGCCTACGTAATTGCCGAGCCCTGCATCGGAACCAAAGACACCGCTTGTGTTGACGCCTGCCCGGTCGATTGCATTCACCCCAAGAAAGATTCCGACAAATATGCGACGGAAGAGATGCTCTTTATCGACCCAGTGGAATGCATCGACTGCGGCGCCTGCGTTCCGGTCTGCCCCGTCTCGGCCATCTTCGCCCTCGACGACCTCCCGGAAAAGTGGAAGGAATACACCGAGCGCAACGCGAAATACTTCGGGCGGTAAGCAAGCTTCCAGCCATCAGTCATCAGCCACCAGGAAAATCAGTTCGGCACCGGGAGCACTTGATTTTACTGAGGGCTGATGGCTGAAAGCTGACGGGTGACATGGCGCTGAAGGAGTCGGAAGCGATCGTTCTGCGCACCTATCCGCTGCGGGAGTCCGATCTGCTGGTTACGCTCTTCACTCGCGTGGAGGGCAAGGTGAAAGGCGTGGCCCGCGCGGCCATGAAGTCAAGACGCCGCTTCGGAGGAGCGCTCGAGCCGCTCACCTACGTGCGGGCGTTTTACGACGACCGCGAACGGCAGGAACTGGCAAGGCTCGATTCCTGCGAAGTGATCGAATCGCCGATGGCCAGCGAGGTCAGCTATTCGCGAGCTGCGGCGTTGGCGCACATCGCCGAGTTGCTAGATGAGTTGATGCCCGACCGCGAGTCGAGCGATGCCGTGTTCCGGCTGAGCCTGGCCGTTTTGCAGCAACTGCGCGGCGAGGCCGTGTGGATGCCGGTCACGTACTTCGAGCTGTGGATGACGCGGCTCATGGGATTTCTGCCCGAGTTCGCCGAGTGCGTAGTCTGCGGACGGCCGCTCGAAGGCGGCAGGGCGTTCTATCACGCGTTAGCCGATGGCTTGGTCTGCATCGACGACAAGCGAATCGCGTCCTCGGAGTTGTCGCCCGAGTCGAGAAAAATCGCGGCGCAGATGTTGCGCTCGCGAGTTTCCGAGTTTGCCGAAATTGACTGGCCAAAAGCGGTGTGCGCGGACCTGAGAAAGTTTCTCCTCCAGATTCTGGAGCGCCACATCGAGAAGAAACTGGTAACGGCAGCAATGCTGGAGAAAATCAGCGGTTAGCGATTAGCTCGTAGCCTTTAGCTTGGAGCCAAAGGTTTTGAGCTAAGAGCTAAGAGCTAAGAGCTAAGAGCTAAAAGCTAAGAGCCGGATTTATCGTGACCTCATCCAAACCCAATTCGCTGACCTTCCAGCAACTCATCCTGAAGCTCCAGGCCTTTTACGCCGAGCGCGGAGCCGTAGTGCAGCAGCCCTACGATGTCGAAGTAGGCGCTGGAACGATGGCCCCGGAAACCTTCCTCCGCGTGCTCGGCCCCAACCCATACAAGGTTGCCTACGTGCAGCCTTCGCGCCGTCCGGCCGACGGCCGCTATGGAGAGAATCCCAACCGCCTGTTCAAGCACCTCCAGTTGCAGGTGATTCTGAAGCCGCCACCGGAGAACGTCCAGGAGCTCTACCTCGAATCGCTCGGCGCAATCGGCATCGACTTGCGCCAGCACGACATCAAGTTCGAGGAAGATAACTGGGAGTCGCCAACGCTGGGCGCGTGGGGCATCGGATGGCAAGTCATGCTCGATGGCCTCGAGGTCACACAGTTCACCTACTTCCAGCAGTGCGGAGGCGTTGACCTCGACCCCATCTCGGCCGAGCTAACCTACGGACTGGAGCGGCTCTGCGCCTTCCTGCAAGATGTCGACTCGATTTACGATATCGTGTGGGCGCGCGATCCCGAGACCGGCAGGGAAGTGAAGTATGGAGAAGTCCGCCTAGCCGATGAGCAGCAGTTCTCCGTCTACAACTTCGAAGCCGCCGATGTGCCCAGCACATGGAAGCATTTCGAACTCTGCGAAGCCGAGTGCACGGCATTAATTGAACGTTACGGAGTGCTACGCAAAGATTTGGATCTGAGTAGAAGGACGAGCACCGATCCGAACGCGGGAGACGGTTTTGTCCGTGAGAAGTCGCGCTTCCCGCTGCTAGGCGCCTACGACCTCTGCCTGAAATGCTCGCATTACTTCAACATTCTGGACGCCCGGGGCGCGATCTCCGTGACCGAGCGCGTAGGCGTGATCGCGAGGGTGCGAGCCTTAGCCGTAGGCATCGCCAAGGCCTGGATGAATCAGCAGTACTCGTCAGAAAAAACAACGGATAACGATGGGCAAGCCTCAAAGCCAGCAGCCAAAGAAAAGAAAGGCAAGCCGGCTCCCGTTGTTACATAGAATTTTGAAGTGTTGTCATCCTGAGCGGAGCGAGAACTTCGCAACGCGAAGTTCCCACGGAGTCGAAGGACCCCTGCACCGTGAACAGCGGAGGAATCGCGTCAAGGCATTCTCCCCGTGCGGAACGTGGCGACGTGAATGCATCGTAAAATTTCCGGCGCATCACGATAGGGAATGCACACGAGTCCATCCTTCAGTTACGCTTAGTGTGACAAGCAAAAATTATGCCTGATTTTCTGCTAGAGATCGGATGCGAAGAAATCCCGGCAAGAATGATCGACGCTGCTTCGCGCGAACTGCGTGAAAAAGTGAGCGCGTTGTTGCAGCGCGAACGCCTCGAACCCGCCGGAACAATTTCCCAGCTCGATACGCCGCGCCGCTTAGCCGTTCTAGCAAACGGCATCCCCGCTTCCCAGCCCGACATCACCGAGCAAGTGAACGGCCCCTCCGCGCAGATCGCCTATAAAGACGGACAGCCGACCCCGGCCGCCCACGCCTTCGCCAAAAAGGTCGGCATCGATGTCGCGAAGCTGGAGAAGGTCGCCACGCCCAAAGGCGAATATCTCGCCGCCACCGTAACCCGCAAAGGCCGCACCGCCGCCGAAATTCTATCCGAGACTTTGCCCAAGGAAATCTCCACCCTCTACTGGCCCAAGAATATGTACTGGCGCAAGCGCGGAGAACTCTTCGTCCGTCCCGTCCGCTGGCTGGTCGCCATGCTCGATGAGCGGGTAGTCCCGCTGGAATTATTCGGCATCCCCGCCGGCAAAACATCCCGCGGACACCGCATCATCTTCGGCGAAGCCGGCAGCGGCCCCGTAGCCATCGCCAAGCCCAGCGCCTACATCGAAGCACTGCGTGGAGCGAAGGTGCTAGGTTCACCCGAGCGCGAGCAGGCGATCCGCAAGGCCCTCGACGCTGCCACCCGCACCATCCCCGGAGCCCGCTGGCGCGAAGACAAACCGCTGCTCGCAACCGTAGTTAATCTCACCGAATTCCCCTCGGCCATTCTGGGCAGCTTCGATCCCGAATTTCTCGACCTTCCCGAAGAGGTTCTGGTCACGGTGATGCGCGACCACCAAAAATATTTCGCCATCGAAGATGTAAACGGCAAGCTGCTGCCGCATTTCCTCGCCGTGCTCAACACCGCCGCCGATTCCGACGGATTGATCCGCCACGGCAATGAGCGCGTTCTCCGCGCCCGCTTCAACGATGCCCGCTTTTTCTGGCAGACCGACCAAAAGCAGACTCTTCGCCAGCGCGTCGATCTGCTGCGCAACGTCACCTTCCAGAAGGATCTCGGCAGCTATTACGACAAAACGCTGCGCGTGCAGCACATCGCCAGTTCCTTGGCCGAGACGGTGAAGCAGAGCGGCATCGCCGTTCGCCCCGGAGTTGTCCACAAAGCGGCCCTGCTGGCGAAAACCGATCTCACCACCGAACTGGTCAAGGAGTTCACCGAACTGCAGGGAATTATCGGCGGCCTCTACGCCCGCGTGCAGCAACTCGATGAAGAGATGAAGCCCGACGTGCAGTCGGCCGTTTCGAAGGCGATCTACGATCACTACAAGCCCGAGTCGATGGAGGACGAAGCCCCCGCGTCCGTCGAGGGAGCCATCCTCTCCATCGCCGACAAAGCCGATTCGATCGCAGGCATGTTTGCCCTCGGTCTGATCCCCAGCGGATCGAAAGATCCGTTCGCCCTGCGCCGCCAGGCCAACGGCATCGTGAAGACCATCGCCGAGCACAAGCTCCCGTTGCGCCTCTCCGAGATCATGGCCGACGCGCGTATTCGCTATAAAGGCTCCGAGGCCGAGAAAAAATTCTCCAACACCGCCTACGCCGAATCTGTGCGCGGGTTCTTCCGCGAGCGCCTCGAATTCTATTTAAAGGATGCTCGCGGCTACGCCTACGACGTAGTGAGCGCCGTGCTAGCCGTTGATGCCGACGACGTGGTCGACACCGCCGCCCGTGCCGAAGCTGTGAGCAAAGTGCGGGGTTCGTCCGATTTCGAATCCATCTCAAGCGCCTTCAAGCGCATGAAGAACATTCTGCGCCAGGCATCTGAGAAGACAAAAGTGATTGCCATGCGAGTCGATCCCGCCAGCTTGCAGGAAGAATCCGAAAAAGAGCTGGCCGCGCTGATCCCGCACACCGTGGCAACGGTGGGCAAACTGTCGGCCACGCGCGACTACGAAGGCGCTCTGCTCGAGATCGCAAAGCTCCGCCCCGCCATCGACAAGTTCTTCGATAAGGTCATGGTCATGGTTGACGACGACAATCTCCGAGCCAATCGCCTAGCCCTGTTGCAGACCGTAACTAAAGAATTCTCCACGATCGCTGATTTCTCCGAGATCGTGACCGAAGGCAAGGATTCTACGAAATAACATCAATGAACTAACATCTAAGAAATAACGAAGAGGACCTACATGGCAACGACGACTCTCCCCGATAGCGAAATCATCGAATCAAAACCCACATCCACAAAATATGTGTACTCCTTCGGCGGTGGCAAAGCCGATGGCAACGGCAAAATGAAAGACGTTCTCGGCGGCAAAGGCGCTGGCCTCGCCGAAATGACCAACGCCGGACTCCCCGTGCCTCCCGGCTTCACCATCCAGACCGAAGCCTGCCGCGAATACATGCGCCACAACGCCGTGTCGAAAGACGTTGACCGCCAGATGGAAGAAGCGCTGGCCAAGCTCGAAGCTC
>CAVZUP010000048.1:0-12745 GCA_963778255.1 uncultured Acidobacteriaceae bacterium | reverse complement strand
GTTATGTCATTATTTACTGGTTCCGTTCGGTCTTGCTACCTGCTGCAGATTGTGATCCGCGAGTCTGATCGTCTGAATAACATCATCACCGATTTTCTGGCTTACTCCAGGGGCAAGCAATATCGCTTCGAGCGCGTCAATCTGGTCCCGCTGCTCGAGGACACGCTCACCTTGCTGGAGCACCGCCTCACCGCTGAAAACGCGGGCATCAAGATTGAACGCTGCTTTGCGAAATCGGAAGCCTGGGTGCTGGCGGACGGGGACAAGCTCAAGCAGGTGTTCTGGAATTTCTGCGAAAACGCAGTGCGCGCCATGAAGGATCAAGGGGGAAGTCTGACCGTGGCCCTGACCGAGCGCGGGCGGGACTGGGAAATGAGTTTTGCGGACACCGGCCCCGGGATCAATCCGCAGCAGACGGAGAAAATCTTCGAGCCTTTCCAGTCGAACTTTGAAGGCGGAACCGGACTCGGCCTAGCCATCGTGTATCAAATCGTGCAGGCGCATGAAGGCAAGGTGTGGGCACGTTCGGAAATCAGCAAGGGCACCAGCTTTGTGCTGCGATTGCGGCGCATGGAAGATGCGCACAAGCCGGGCGCCGCTGGCGGAAGTTCGTCAGCATCACAGACCGCCGGAACCGCGCTGGCAACCGCGGGAGGAGGAAGCCGTGGGTAACATTCTCGTCTGCGATGACGAGCGCTCGATCTGCGAACTGCTCGATATTGCCCTTCGCCGCGATGGCCACAAGGTGGAAACCGTCACCGGCGGCGAAGCGGCCAGGCGCAAGATCGACAGCGCGCTTTTCGACGTGATTGTTACCGACATCAAGATGCCAGGAGTGGACGGGGTCGAAGTGCTGCGCCACGCTCATCAGATCTCGCCCGATTCCGCGGTCGTCCTGATGACTGCCGTCGATGACTACGAAGCCGCGGTGGAGGCGGTGAAGGCGGGAGGAGCGACCGATTACATCCGCAAGAGTCCGGGATTGGTGGACGAGGTAAAGCTGGCCATCGCACGCGCGCTCACCAAGGTTTCACTGAGCCGCCAGAACTTTGCCCTGCGCCGCGATGCGGCCACCCGCAACTCGCTCGACAACATCGTCGGCGCCAGTGCGGCGCTTGAAAAGCTGAAGCAGACGATTCGCACGGTCGCTACCACCAGCAGCACAATTCTGATCTATGGCGAAAGCGGGACCGGCAAAGAACTGGTCGCACGAGCTGTGCATTCCTGCTCACCGCGGGCGGGCGAAGCTTTTGTTTCGGTGAACTGCGGCGCCTTCCCGGAAACGCTGCTCGAAAGCGAACTCTTCGGTTACGTGAAGGGCGCTTTCACCGGAGCGAACCAAAACCGGCGAGGCTTGTTCGAAGTCGCCGACCAGGGCACAATTTTTCTCGACGAGATCGGCGAGATGACCATGCCCATGCAGGTCAAACTGCTGCGCGTGTTACAGGAGCGCACGGTACGTCCGGTGGGAGGCACGAGTGAGATTCCGGTGGATGTGCGCGTAATCGCCGCCACCAACCGCGATCTCGACCGGCAGGTCACCGAGGGCACGTTCCGCGAGGACCTCTACTATCGGCTGAATGTGATTCCCATTCGCGTGCCTGGTTTGCGCGAGCGGCGCGAAGATGTGCCGCTACTGGCAAATCACTTTCTGAAAAAATATGCGCCTGGCGCCGGGAAGAGCATTCACGGCGTCGCGGCGGCATCGCTGGCAGCGTTGACCGGTTACGACTGGCCGGGCAACGTTCGGCAACTGGAGAACACAATCGAACGGGCGGTGGCGCTCGAAAACACGAGCGAACTGCACGTCGAGTTGCCGGTGGAGCGTTCAAAGGCCCGCGCCGTGGCCGCTGGCGCGGAAACCTCCATGGGCGTTGGCGCGGGATCGGTTCTGCCAGAGGGCGTGAACATGGAAAACTATGTTGCGCAGATCGAGCGCTCGCTGCTGCAATCCGCGCTCGGACAAACCAATGGCGTGCAAGTCCGGGCCGCGGACGTGCTCGGTATCTCCTACCGATCCTTTCGTCACCTGATGAAGAAGTACGAACTGTAAGAACGAGCTATCAGCTTTCAGGCCTTCGCCATCAACCCATCTACAGACTTTGTAGCCAGTCTAAGTTGCAGACACTCCGGTTGCTTAACTTCTTCGTATGTTTGTGATTTCCGTCCTTGACGTATGGGCGGTTCCGGATATACTCAGGCGTTTACTTCATTTGCCGCATTCTGGATCGAGGGGCCCGGAATTCGGAGGAGGCGCAATTGCTGTCGCCGTGTAAGGCCGTACCGGTCCCCTTGGAGTCCGTGGTTCCCGCCTGCAACGAATTTCTGTTTCCCAATAACTCTGTTGAACTTGCACTTATCTTTGGAGAACGAGGATGACTATGTTCCGGTTAGGCAAGTGGGCCGTGGCTGCCGCGCTGGCAATCTGGATGCTGGCAGCGCAGGAGGCGAAAGCGGGCGTCGGATTCCAGCCGGTTTCACAAGACGAGCTCAAGATGACCAGCGAGCCGCTCGCACCGGGCGCACCCGCGATCATTCTGTACCGGCAGGTGGACCGGGATGACAATATTCACACTCCGCACGAGGACAATTACGTTCGCATTAAGATCCTGACCGAAGAAGGGCGGAAGCATGCCGATGTGGAGATTCCCTATTGGAAGTCAAACGCGAACGTAGTGAACGTCAAGGCTCGAACGATCCGACCCGACGGCTCGATCGCAGACTTCGACGGCAAGGTCTTCGATAAGGAACTGGTCAAGGGCAGGTTTGAAGGGAGGGGAATGAGATATCGGGCAAAGACCTTCACTCTCCCGGACGTGCAAGTTGGAAGCATCATCGAGTACTCCTACACAATAGACTTTGGCGAGTTTATGATCTTTGACTCCCATTGGATCTTGAGTGATGAGCTGTTCACGAAAAAGGCGCAGTTCTCTCTGAAACCCTTTAATGACAGCTACTACGGGGTGTACACGCTGCGTTGGACTTGGCAGAGTCTGCCTGCTGGCAGCGTGGCTCCGAAGCAAGGGCCCGACGGCATCGTACGGATGGAGGCAAGCAACATAGCGGCGTTTCAGACCGAGGATCATATGCCTCCGGAGAACGAATTGAAGTCCCGGGTAGATTTCATCTACGAGGAGGGTTTCACCGAGAAAGACCAAACTCGTTTCTGGAAGCACTTCGGCAAGCAGCGGAACGGGCAATTGGAGAGCTTTGTCGGAAAGAAGAAGGCTATGGAGGAAGCGGTGGCGCAGATTGTCTCTCCGGCCGACTCGCAGGAGGTGAAACTGCGCAAAATCTACGACCGGGTCTTACAGTTCCGGAACACGACGTTCGAAGTGGAAAAGACCGAACAGGAAAAAAAACGCGCCAAAGAAAAGACAGTAGAAAATGTAAACGTGGAAGACATTTGGAAGCGAGGCTACGGCGACACCTTCCAGCTGACATGGTTATTTCTTGGGCTGGTTCGGGCGGCGGGGTTTGAGGCCTACGGATGCTGGGTGTCAGATCGCGAAAATTATTTTTTCACTCCGGGTACGATGCACAGTGCAAAATTGAGCTCCAACGTTGTGCTTGTCAAGCTAAACGGGAAAGATCTCTATCTTGACCCAGGAATAGTTTTCACGCCATTTGGCTTACTGACATGGTCGGAAACCGGAGTGCCGGGGCTCCGGCTGGACAAGGACGGCGGCACCTGGATTCAGACCACGCTTCCACAAGCCTCGGAGTCGCGGATTGAGCGCGTGGGAAAGTTTAGACTCTCGGACGCAGGCGATCTGGAAGGTAAGCTGACTCTGACTTACACCGGGCTGGAAGCCATGTACCACCGACTGGAAGAGCGCCACGCGGACGAGGTGGCGCGCAAGAAGTATCTGGAAGATCGGTTAAAGTCGCAAATCGAAGCGGGAAGCGAGGTGGAGTTGACCAGCCAACCAGACTGGGGCAGCTCGGAAACGCCGCTGGTAGCAGAATTTAACTTGAAGATTCCGGGTTGGGCCTCGAATGCCGGCAGGCGGGTGGTGGTTCCCGCCGCGATCTTTACCGCCGCTGAGAAGGGTACCTTTGAACACGCCAACCGGGTACATCCTATCTATTTCGAATACCCGCACGAGAAAGCAGATGATGTAACCATCGAGCTTCCGCTGGGATGGCAGGTGAGTAGCGTGCCGCCAGTGCGACAAGAGGATGGACATATCATTGTCTACACCTTGAAGGTGGAGCAGAGCCCGGGAACACTGCGGCTGACAAGGAAATTAACGCTTGATGTCTTGATGCTGGAGCAGAAGTACTATCCAGCGTTGCGGAACTTTTTTCAGGCGGTGAGGACAGGAGATGGGTCGCAGATTGTCTTGCAGCCAGGGGAAATCCATGCGAGCAACTAAACGGGCGCCTAACGCGCGCGCGCTAGTGATTTGCTTTTGGATTGCGGTATGCAGTGTGACTCTTGTGGCGCGAGCCGCGGCCAGCGGGGATGCACCGCAATGGATGCACGCGCTGGCGGGGGTCCCGTTACCGGCCCACGAGGAGAAGACCGACGCGGTGTTGCTTTATTCCGAGACGAACGTGACGGTTCTGTCACAGGACAGGATCAAGAAGCATGTACGCGAGGCTTATAAGATCCTGCGACCCGAAGGGCGAGAGCACGGCATAGTAGGTATCGATTTCAGTCCCAGCAAGAAAATCACAAGTCTGCATGGATGGTGCATCCCGGCGCAAGGCAAGGACTATGAGGTGAAGGAGAAGGACGCAATCGATGTGGCTGCGCCGGCCGAGGGTGGTTATCTGTTCGAGGACACAAAGTACAGAGTCCTTCGTATTCCGGCTCCAGATCCGGGAAACATCGTTGGCTACGAATATGAAGTGGAGGAGCAACCTTTCTTCTTGCAGGACATTTGGGACTTCCAGGGTACCGATCCGGTGCGGGAGAGTCATTATTCGCTGCAACTTCCACCGGGCTGGGTTTTTAAATCCTCATGGCTTGCGCATGAGGAAGTAAAACCTGACGAAGGCAGCGGGAATGTCTTGCAATGGGCAGTTAGCGACGTGAAGGAGATCAGGCATGAGCCGGATATGCCGCCATTGCATGGCGTGGCGGGGCAGATGATCGTTTCATTTTTCCCGTCGGGTGGAACATCGCTGAAAAATGAATTTGTGAGCTGGGAAGGCATGGGGAGTTGGTACGGAACTCTGGTTAGCGCCCGGATGAGCGCATCCGAACCAATCAGACAAGAGGTAAACGCCTTAGTTGCGGGGAAGGCCGCGACCCTGGCGAAGATGCAAGCCATCGCGGGGTTTCTGCAGCACGACATCCGTTATGTAGAAATCCAACTGGGTATCGGCGGATGGCAACCCCACGCCGCTCCCGATGTTTTCTCGCATCGATACGGAGATTGCAAGGACAAAGCCACGCTGATGCGCACCATGCTCCGCGAGATTGGAGTGACCTCTTACCACGTCGTGGTCAATTCGCGACGAGGCGTGGTGACACGTGAGATGCCGGCTCACAACGGGTTTGATCACGTGATCCTCGCGGTCAAATTGCCGGATGACGTCAACGATCCGTCGCTGGTTGCCGTGATACAATATCCCAAGCTGGGTAGGATTCTGTTTTTCGACCCCACCAACGAAGTCACCCCTTTTGGTCAGATTGGAGGATACCTGCAAGCGAATTACGGCTTGCTGGTGACGCTGGACGGTGGCGAGCTGATGGAGTTGCCACAGCAACCGTCGTCGATGAACAGTATCCAGCGCGTGGGCAAGCTCACGCTTGACGCCAAAGGAATGCTGAAGGGCGATGTGACGGAAACGAGGCTGGGAGATCAAGCTTGGTCAGAACGGTGGCGATTGCGTACGGTGACGAAGGACGTCGATCGGATCAAGCCGATCGAGACCCTTCTTGCCGGATCGCTTCCCAACTTTCACATCGCCAAGGCGAGCGTCGTTAACCTCGAACACACCGACCAGCCTTTCGGATTCAACTACAGTTTCGAGTCTGACAATTACGCCAAGACTGCGGGGGATCTGCTGCTGGTACGGCCGCGGGTGCTGGGAAACGATTCCTCGGGGGTGCTGGAGACGAAGGAACGACGCAAGTTTCCATTCGAATTCAGAGGACCACTGCGGGATACGGACAGTTTCGACATTGCGCTGCCGCCAGGCTACGAAGTGGACGAAATACCGCCTCCGATGGATGTGGATTACAGCTTTGCCAGCTATCACAGTAAGACGGAAGCGAACGGGAACGTTTTGCATTACACGCGCAGCCTGGAAATCAAGGAACTGAGCGTTCCGGTTAGCAAAATGGATGAGCTGAAAAAGTTCTACCGCATGATCGCTTCCGACGAACGGAACACGGCGATTCTGAAGCCAGCCGGCACCGTGAAATAGAGGGGAACCTGGGCGGGGCGCGGATTTGAACCGCCGCGCCCTGTGCCCAAGGCAGTCTGGGGGAATTTCGGTTTCAGATCTTTCGTGCGTTGCCCGCTACTTCGTTGGCTGAATCACGCCAAACGTACCCGCCAGATTGTTGTACGGACCCGCGGCGAAGAAGAGTTGGTTGGCTTTGCCGTTGTTTGCGGTGCCCCCGCCGAACTCAATCCCCCAGAGTTGATCGATGGCGATCGGCTTGCCGCTCGAATCCTTGAGGGTGCCCACGAACTGGCCGGTTTCGAGATTAAAGCCGCTGATCGTTCCGGGCCGGTTCAGGTTGTTCCCGACCAGAAGAGTGTTGCTCAGCGGTCCGAAATTACTGGGCGCCACGGCGAGGCCGTAAGGCTGGTTCAAGGGTTCGCCCTGCGCCAACACTTTTACGAAGGTTCCGTCCTCCCGGAAGACGTCGATTTGGCCGCTCGGGGCAAGGTTTATGAGCGCGAACGTTACATAGACCAATCCGTTGATATCCGCAACGTTGAACGGCCCATAACCCGCCTGCAGCGTGGGGTCGGTAAACGTATTGACCAGGTTGAAGTTTGCGTCGTATACCTCGACTACGTTGTTGGGAAGGTTCGCCGCATACAACAGATTCCCCGAAGGGCGGTTGGTAATGGCGAGGCCGGTATAGCTTGCGCCAGCCGCCCAGTTATTCACCGCAATGATCGAAGCGTTGGGATTGGACTTCGGAGTCCAGCCGCTGATGGTCCCATCCAACGTCGCGAAAATGAAAAACGAAGACCAGCCCTCAACCGGGAATTCTCCCGTTCCGTTGAAGACAATTCCAGTCGGCTGACCCGGGCCTGCGCCGTTGAACGAAGGAACCGAAACCACCAAGCCCTGCTTCACTCCCGCGCCATTGTAGAGGGTCGACCAGCCCGACCCTTGATCGCTCACCCACCAGGGGCCGCCTCCGCTGCGAGCAAGTCCCCAACCGTTTACTTGCAGGGGGTCCATGAACTTGGCGGTTTTCGCTTGATTCGAATCCAGATTTGTGAGTTTATACTGCGCCAGGGCTGAGCTCGAAACCAACATTACCGCGAGGCCGAGGCAAACTGTAAAGGCAATCTTGCTACGCTGCATAGAGGATCCTCCTTGGATTGTGCGGGCCAGAGCGGAGAGCGAGTGCGACAAGACGCCCGAACTGCGATTCCCGGTTCTGCCGGCAATCGAATGCTAGTTCGGCGGCTGGCAGCAATTTGTCAACGCCATGTCATCTGTTTGCACAATTTTTGCTGACAGGGTGAAGCGCTCGCAGCGATCTGTTATCTGCAATCGCGAGCGATATTTCTTGCGCCTTGCGGAGAGAAGACGATGCGGCTTGCGGAGATGGGAATATCGCCGCTTTCGAAGTGCAGGTCACTCATGGCGATTACTTCCGTGCAGGTGACCGCCGCGCGCTGAGGGGCGATGGCAGCGACCAAAGCCGCCACTGAAAACAGGCCTGTTATCGCAGCGGCAGTCCTTTGCGCCACCCAGCATCAAGTGCAACGCCGGCTTTTCCCGCATTCTGCGAGGACGTGCCCTAAAGGTTAGGGGCGAGGTTGGCGATGGATTAGACAAGGGGAAGCAGGGCTACGGCTTCCACGGAGGGCACTACCATGACAGTCGGTTCGATTTCGGCTGGAAGTCTCAGTCAGTACGTTCTTGCGGCGAGCGAGTCCAATCCGCTGCAGCAGGCGTTGGAGGCTCTGCAAAACAGCCTTGGATTGGGCGACTTGAACGGTGCCCAAGCGGCGTTCCAGACCGTGCAGAATCTTAACCAGAGCCTGGAGACCGCCAGCGGAAGCAGCGCGTCGAGCAACACTCAACTCTCTACCGATCTGACAACGCTTGGCAGCGCTCTGAGCTCGGGCGACATCTCCAGCGCTCAATCTGCTTTTGCCACGGTGCTGAGTGACCTGAAAAGCACTGGTTCGCCATCGCAGACCAACGAGACTAACGCCGCATCCCAATCGGCGCAGTTGGTTCAGGAGCTACTTAGCACACTGAATGTTGACAGTTCTTCATCCAGTTCCTCGGATAGCGCGACGTCTGTACTGGAGAAGGTGTATGGCAGCTCGGGCGGCTTAAACGTTCTGGCTTAGGGAAACTCTGATTCAGTGTGGGCTAAAGGCATGACGTGGGGAGCAGCTAACCGTAACCGGCAACTGGACAAGAGGGCGGGACCTCGGTCTCGCCCTTCCTGAGATCGCTTCTAGAAGCCCTGCAGAGCGGTGATTCCTTTTGCTTCGACGCACTCATAGGCTCGTCCGGCCGCTAGGTTTTTGTATTCTTCCGTTCGTCCGCTGGGCCATTCGATCACCAGACGATCGATGTTGTCTCGCTTGCCCAACCCGAAGGTTACGGGCAGTTCCGACTGAGACAGATAACTCGATCCACCCTTCACTAGGCGCGACTGGCTGGATGTTGCATTCGACGCGCTGTGAAAGATTTTCACCGCAGCCCCGATGGCATCGCGATTGGATTTCGTTCCCACCAGGTGAATCCGCAGGCTTCGGTTCCCACCAGTCTGGTCGTTGCGATAGAGATACGCTGAACCGTTGTTGGTGGTCAGGAGCAGATCGAGGTCGCCGTCGCGATCGAAATCGCCGTACGCCAGACCTCGCCCGACTTTGGGTTGACTGAAGCCGCCGCCGACTTCAGCCGCCACGTCGACAAACGTTCCCTTTCCGCCGTTAAGGAAAAGTTGTGGGGGCTGCGCGTAGCCGACTCCGCTGACATTGCGTACGGTGTCATCGATATGCCCATTCACAACTGCCAGATCGAGTGCGCCATCCAGGTCGGCATCGAGGAAAACGCATCCGAATCCCAACTTATCTTTCGATGCCATTCCCACTCCGCTCGGCATGGCCACGTCGACGTAACTACCGCGATCGGAGAGACGGTACAGGCCAGTCATTTCGTTATCGAAATTGGTGATGGCCACACCTGGGTTTCCGGAATTGTCGAAGTCAGCCACATCTACGCCCATTCCGGCGCGGGCGCGACCCTCGGCGGAAAAGGCAATGCCGGCATCAACGGCTATGTCTCTAAACGTGCCGTTGCGCTGATTCCGATAAAGCTTGTTGGGCTGCGTGTCATTGGTTACGAGCAAATCGGGCCAGCCATCATGATCGTTGTCGAGCATGGCTACACCCAGCGACTTTGAGCTGCTGTCGAAAATTCCGCTGGTGGCGGTGACATCCTCAAACGTTTCATTGCCTCGATTGTGAAAAAGCCAGCAGGTCTCGCCGCGGTATGCTTCGGGCGTGCAATAGGACTTGTGCTTCCCGTCCAGGCTGCAAAATACGTCGTGCTCGGGTGACCATTTGACGTAGTTACAGACGAAAAGATCCAGCAGGCCGTCGCGATCGTAGTCAAACCATAACGCGGATGTGCTCATCGCTTGTCGCCCGGCGAGTCCGCTTGCCTTGGTTACGTCGATGAACGTCCCCTTACCCGTGTTCTTGAACAGACGGTTCTGGCCTACGCAGGTAATCAGGATGTCAGGAAAGCCGTCGTTGTCGTAATCTCCGACGGCGACGCCCATGCCGTACATTTCTACGTCGAGGCCGGCACTGTGGGTCACGTCAGTAAACGTGCCGTTGCGATTATTGCGATAGAGCTTCAGCGTGCTTCGATCGCGCGGATCCTGATGTTGGGGCCAACTTTGGCCGTTCACTAGAAGAATGTCTTGCCAGCCGTCGCGGTCGTAATCGAGGAATGCGCAGCCGGCGCCGAGAGTCTCCGGCAGCAGCTTGCCACCATAGGCGCCATTGTTGTGGCGAAAACGGATTCCAGATTGAGCGGTCACATCGACCAAGTGGAAACCGAGATCAGGTACGGCAGGAGCTGCGAATGCATTCCATCGGAAGCCCGCGGTCGAGGCTAGGCCCGCCATACTCCAGAGAAAAGACCGGCGATTCACGGTAGATCGTGTCACGGTAGATCAACCAGCCCGTTGCGGATCGCATAGACGACCAACTCCGCCGTCTTGTGGGTTCCCAAAGTGTCCATCATGTTGGCCCGATGAACGGCTACGGTGTTGGCACTGAGGTCGAGAGCGGTAGCAATCTCCTTGTTGGATTTACCATCGACGATCATTTGCAGGACCTCGAGTTCGCGCGGAGTAAGCCCCGCATGGCGCTTGCCCCGTAGCGCGGGAGGGCGCTTCAGTTGGGAATCGAGCACAGTTTCGCCGTTTACTACTCGCCGGATGGCGACGCCCAACTCCAGATCCACGGCGTTTTTCAGGACGTAGCCGCATGCGCCGGCTTCGAGCGCCTGCCGTACGAGCGTCTCCTCCGGATGCATGCTGAGCATGAGCACCAGAGCGTGCGGTTGGCGGCCGAGAATCTGACGCGTGGCTTCCAGTCCGTTCATGCCGGGCATGGCGCAATCCATGACAATCACCTTCGGATGAAGCTCATCGGCGAGTTGGATGGCTTCGGCGCCGTCGCCGGCTTCGCCGATCACGGTGATGTCCGGCTCATCCTCCAGAATACGGCGGAAACCTCGGCGCACCAGGGCGTGGTCGTCAACCAGCAAAACTGAAATATTATCCGGCATGCGAATCAAGCTTCTCCCTTGGGACTCGTAATCGAACCAGCGTTCCTTGTCCGTCTCCGTCTTCACCTTCGCCTGGCGCCGGCCGCAAAAATTCTACGATGCCGCCCATCAACTCGGCACGTTCCCGCATCGCCACCAGACCGATCCCCTGCTTGGCGGCCTGCGCTTCAAAACCTTTTCCATGATCCTCCACTTCGACTTCCAAAGCTTGCGGTAGGAAGCGCAGGCGTACCCAGGCTTCCTTGGCTCCCGAATGGCGGGTGACGTTGTTCAGAGCTTCCTGCACCACGCGATATACATGAATAGCGGCGTTGCCGTCCACGGGAAAGGGTTCGCCCGATTTTTCGTAGAATACCTCAATTCCAGCCTGCCTTTCCACCACGGGCAAATACCAGTCGAGCGTGCTCTCCAATCCGGTTTCCTCCAGCATCACCGGATGCAAAGCCTGCGACAGGCTGCGCACTTTGTCCAGCGTGGCTTGCGTAATTTCGCAGACTTCGCGCAACTCGGCACGCAGCGGCGAACCCTCGGGGGCCTGATTCCCAGCTCGCGTCAGCATAGCGCCGACGGCGGTCAGAATCTGTCCAAACTCGTCGTGCAATTCGCGGGAGATGTGTCGCAGCGTGGATTCCTGGGTGGAAATGAGCTTTTGGGCAAGTTCGCTGCGCTGTTCGGAGAGCGCCGAGAGTTGCGCGAACAGCCGCCGATTCGAGCGGATCAGATAGAGGCTGGTCAGGAGGATGGCAATCAGAGTGGCCGTGAAGAACAGATACACCTGGCGCTGCACGCGGTCGTAAATCTTGCCGATGCGCAGCGCAGCTTGTTCTTCACTTTCGTTATTTTGCACCAGCAGCCGAGAGACGGCAGTGCTCAGCGCTTCCTGACGGGCGCGAAGGGAGATGCGAATCTGCGTTCTAGCCTCGGTTTGGTTGGCGTCGCGTGCCAGGGCGAAGGTCCGGTCGGCAGCGTCCCAGAACTGCGCGACTGAATTCTCGAGGTATTGCTCTTGTTCGGGAGTGCGGTTCACAGGGGCGACCTGCCGCTCGCGGCGCAGGGCGTCGTCGAGATCAGTGCGGACGCGCTGGAACTGCGCCGACCATGCGGTCAACGGATAGGGCTCGTCGTTGTCGAGCATGTCGCGCATGGCCAGCGCCAGCGAGTTCAAGTCGTTCTGGATGCGCAGCAACTGCAACGAGTCTTTCCGGTTGCGGTCCACCAAATTGTTTTGCAGTTCGCGGAGGCCGGAGATTTGACGTGTGATATATCCCGAGTAGACGACCACGGCCGCGAGAGTGATGATCAGTCCCAAGAACAGTCCGGGCGTCGGAGACCGGTGGGGAGCAGGCGAACCGAGCGCGGGCGAGCGAGGCACGCCCCGAGAATACAACGGGGGCAGCGTAATTTGCCAACCTCCCAGCGCCTGGGGAAGAAATTCTGTTTCGCGAGCGAATCCTACTGCTCGATAGCCGTCTGCGCCTTGTCGGGCTTCTGTGTCACTTGCGCTGGGCTCGGCAATTGTGAGCGATCCCAACCTCCGCCAAGGGCTTCCACCAGCGCTACGGCGGAGGTCATCCGTTGCACTTGGAGATTGTTCAGAGTCTGCTGGTCGGCCAGCAGCGTGGTTTGCGCTATCAGCACGTCAACGTAGGGATCGATGCCGGTGTCGTAGCGGGCCTGTTCGAGCTTCAGGTAGGTTTGAGCGGAATCTAACCAATGTTTGACTATGTACTTCGTTCATCTTTATTGTTCTTTGCCTATTTACTGGTTC
>CAVZUP010000047.1:0-13732 GCA_963778255.1 uncultured Acidobacteriaceae bacterium | reverse complement strand
GGAGCGATACAGTCTGAGAACTCTCAACGCGAAGTCCTTGGTGCGGACCTTCATCGCCAAGGCGTCCCGTTTCATGCCAACGAGTCTATCCTCAGATTTTCAATCGGGACGGTGATGATGCTCACAGCAAGAATGTGACAAATTGCAGAGGTGAGAGGTTAGATTGCAGAGGTAAGACCCTCCTCGACGTAACGGTTCTAACCTCTGCAATCTAACCTCTGACTTCTGACCTACTCTTTCTTCATCGCGTCAATCATCACGTAAAGCTGCGTAGTGTCGGTGACCTCGACATAGGGCTTGCTCGGCTTATTGCTGACCAAATAAATCGTAGGCGTGTGCGTCAGGTGCAGACTGTTCGTAGCCACGTCCTTATCCGCCTTCACCAGCCCCGCCAGCTTGCCATCCGGATCGACCACGAACGGCAACCCGATCTTGTGCTCGGTGGCGAACTTCTCGGCAAACGCCCGCAGATTCTGCGGATTGATCTCCAGCTGGTGCGCGAACACCGTCTCCCGGTATTCGTTCCCAATTTCCTTGGAGTGTGTGTCGAAATAGCGCGCCTGCACCGCCGCGTCGAACGACCAGTTGTGCATGGGCAGCGGAAAATCATGCTGCACCAGCGGAATCTTATAAGTCCGCGAAGCCTGCGCCAGCAGCGGAGCAACCCTCCCGCACTGCGGACATTGCAGGTCCTCGAAAACGACGATCGCCATCGTCGCCCCCTTCGGCGGACGCAACGCCTCCGGCACATCGTCGGCAAAAACCGGCAACGCGAGCAGAGCCATGCAAGACAACACCAGAGCAAAAACAAAGAGCGGAAGCAGTCGTTGAATCTTCATAATTTGTTGGATGCGCAGCAAACTGCGGATGTTCTATGTTAGCGAATTCCGTCCCGTCGCGCACCTGAAACGCGAGAGGTTGTCACTTCTGCAATCGGACTTCTAACTTTTGCAATGCTCTACTTCAGTTGTGTATTGTTCGGATCAAGATTGTAAAAGTAATAAAACCGCAGCCCCAGCAGTTTCCCCGGAAATTCCTTTGGCAGCGGCGGAAATGGAGTCGATGCCGTAATGCTGGCCATCGCCGCCCGGTCCAGTGCCACGTCGCCCGAAGTCGTGTCCCGCACCAGCCCTTGCACCGTGCCATCTTTCATGATGACGAATTCCAGCGCCAGCTTGCCCTGCTTCAAAATCGGCGGATACACCGACGGCGGCATCAGCGTATACCAGTTCTGTTTCACGATCTGCACGATGCGCGTCATATACGGACCAAAGTCCACGCCCATCGTGTCCGTAAGAATTTCCGCCGGAGCCATCGCCTTGTAGCCGCCCTTGCCCTGGCTCAACCCGTAGTCGCCCGCGTTTCCCGAACCGTAATGCCCGCGGCTCTCGGCCGCGGCTCGCGTCGCTTGTTCAATCGCTGAGCCCGCGGTCATCGAGGTATTGAAATTCGGCAGCGGCCGGTTCTGCGGAGGCGTTTGCAACCGCGCCGTCTGATCGCTCGGCTGTGGCTGCGCGAATCCCGAAGTCTCCTGCGGCGCCTGCTGCGGTTGCTGTTGCGCCATCTGCGGCGGCTGGCCCACCGCCGGCGGCGCCTGCACGTTCTCGCCCGGCTGCCCCGGATGCGCGCTCTGCAAGATCTTCTTCAGCTCTTCGCGATTGATCTGCGGCGCTTTGCTGGTCGCAATGCGGTCTTTATCCGAAATGATCTTCGTATCCGGACGCCGCGTCAGCTTCTGCTCATCGGGAGGCAGCTCCAGAAACGTAGCGTCCTTCGACCTGTCTCCATTGGTCGAGATCGCCAGATCGAGCGTCCGGTGCGGCAACAGCCCCATCAGCTTCTCGCTGTTCCACAGCAGAATGATCACGAACATGTGCAGAATGACCGACAGCCAAATCGCCTCGCGCTTGCGCGCCCGCGAAAGATCGTCCTGCAGCTGAATGAGAAGATGCGGAACCTCGTCCGGATTGAAGCTGCGGTAAGCCGTCTCCCAGTGCTGCGCTTCCGATAAGTCGCGGTGCTCCGCCGCTTCCGAGGCCGCCGCAGCCGATTGGCCAGACGAGGAATCGCGAGACAGGGGATCGCGGGGCGGTATTTGGGTAACCGGCATCAGGCAGAGACTATCAAGCTTAGAACCACGGACAAGCTCCAGGGTTGCGTATTAAGTTACGCAATGTTCTTCGTAAAGTTACGTAAACGATGGACTTGTGACCGCCAATTCTATTGTCGCATTTTTTTCGCCCGCCCAGTGAGTACCTGAGTAATGGGGGAGCGGCTACCCTGAATTTTGATCCCGCTCTAAGGCGCGAATCTCTTGACGAATCTTCTCGATCCGCTTCTTGATCTCAATCGCCAAATGACCCAAATCCGGCCTGGTTTCCAGGTCAGGCAAAAGATTTTCCAGGAAGGTCAACTCGTCTTTAAGTATCGGCAGCCGAATCATAGAAATTTACCAGGGGCAGCGCAGGCCAGCTCGGCCGCCATTCCAGGAAGGCAGATTACCAATTTCAATCCGCCAGCACAATTTTTTGTTGCGCCGCTGATATTCTGTTCTTATTCCACCCGTAAAATGTTTCCTGGAGACATTTGCCCCATGCGTCACCCGTTCCTTCGCCGCCCCGGCGTGGTACTAACCGCCGGAATCGCCCTGCTCGCCAGTCCCCTCACCACGCTTGCCCAGCGCGGCGGTGGCGGTGGCGGCGCAGCTGCCGGCGGTGGACGCAACGTCACGCCCATCATCTGCATCAGCGACTGTCCGGCCCTGCGCGGCGGACTCACCGCGGAAGACGACCTCAAGAATTTTCGCCGCACCATGGCCCTGCAGGCGACCGCCGAGCAGCGCGCCGCATTCACCAGGATCGCGCAATATACCCAGGCCGCTCTCGATCAGCTGGAAAATCTCCGCAAATCTCTTCCGCAGAGCCCCGCCGCACCCGCGCTTGCCGACGGCGCAACGGCTCTCGACGCCGCCGTTGCCAAAGCGCGCGCCGGCAACCAGAATTTTCTAGCTTCATTTTCCGACGAGCAGAAATCCGGCCTGCGCGACGCTACGACAAAACTCGCCAAAGCGGATTCCGAACTCGACCGCCAGCTCAAGGCGTTCGATCAACTCGTCCGCGCCCCGAAGCCGGAGCCCGAACCCGTCGCCGCTCTAGACAAGACTCTAGCGGCCTTCCAAAGCGAGCAACTCGCCCTTGCCGGAGAAATGAGCATCCTGTTTTCGCCCGGCCAGCAGCTCACCTTCAGCCTGCCTCAGGTGACGAACGCCATCGACGTGGCCAGCTTGTCCATCTCCATCCCGGCATCGGGCGTGGTCTCTCGCACCTCGGCAGGAAATCCCGGCGAAAATGGCGCCAACGTTTTCAGTCTCACGCTGGTCGCCGATCTTTCCGAGTTGCAGCTGAACGTCACATCGATTCTCCGCTCCGCACTCAATCGCGATCCCCGCTGCGGTGAGCGCGTCGAGCTGCAAGACGCCCGGCTCACGCCGCTAGCTCCCGCCAGCCTGGTAGTCGCCAATGTGCACGTCGAGCGCTGGATCTGCCCCTTAGGTCCGTCGCAGGCCAACAGCCCCATGGAAGCGGCCGTAGGCGATGGCTCCCTCGAAGTTAAACTCACGCCTTCGTTCGCGCCCGATAAGGGAGTCACCCTGGCCTCCGAAATTACCCGCGTGGATGCCAAAGGCTTCCTCCGCAGCGAGCTTCGCTCGGGCGATCTGGGCGAGGAACTGCGCGACCAAATCGCCGCCGCTCTGCAATACGCGATCCAAAAAATTGCCGATCCAAAAACCGACCTTCCCCCCGCCGCCCAACCGTCCGCCGCGCTGCAAAGAATTCAGTTCGACAATGCCGGAGCCGACCAATTAAGTCTGATCCTGGCCGGCCAGCTGCAATTCTCCGACGAGCAAGAAGCCCAATTCGCCGCGCAGCTCAAACAACGCCTGGCCGCGCAACAAACCACGCCGCAATAGCCCTTTGTAAAGTTAAGCAAAGATTTGTAGTAATGCTGTTTCCCGCGCAACTTCGGGCTCATAATTCCATTCAAAGATATAGAGACAGCCAGTCGTACAAAAGGAGATCTCATGCTCAAGCACCGCCTTCTACTTTTTCTCGCGGCCACCGTACTAGCCGTAGCCGTGCCTTTCGCTATCGCGCAATCGCCCAACGACGGACCGCCCGATGGCGGCGGCCGCCATCACGGACCGCCCGATCCCGCGCAGCACACCCAGGAACTGACCAAGAAACTCAACCTGACTTCCGATCAGCAAACCAAAGTGCAGTCCATCCTCCAGTCCGAGCACTCGCAGATGGAGGCCCTGCACCAGGACAACTCCACTTCCCGCGAAGATCGCCACGCCAAGATGATGGAGATCCGCAAGAGCACCGACACGCAGATTCGCGCGCTGCTCGACACGAAGCAGCAAAAGAAGTGGGATGAAATGCAAGCCAATCGTGAACAGTGGGAAGGCCATCGCCACGGCCCGCCCGAGGGAGGCGACCAGCAAGGCCCGCCGCCTCAATCCTAAGACTAGGTTAGAGGTCAGAGGTCAGATTGCAGAGGTTAGAACCCAGGGTTTCACCTCTGCAATCTGACCTCAAACCTCTGACCTTGCTCTTCACCTCTGCAATTCAGTTTCTGACCTTCCCCACCCCGATCCGTCCCGCGTGCCGGGCAATCTCCGCCAGAATCGCCAGGCCCAGCTCCAGCGCTCTGCGCCCATCCTCCAGCGAAACCACCGGAACCGACCGCGACCGCACCGCTTGCAGAAATGCGGAGATCTCCGCCAGCAAAGGCTCCTCCGCCGTAATCGCCGGCTTGGTCATAGCAATCGCCGGGTGTCCCGGATTCTGGTGCCCCAGGTTCGCGCCTGTCCTTTGGGCGCTAACCTGGGAGGAACCACCGACCGCGGCAGAATCGAGCGCGCCATCTCCGCCCACCGAAAACACCAGCACATCCTGCCGTCCGTAATCGACCGAAATATACTGTCCCGGCTGAAAGAAGCGCAGCTTGCGCACGCGCTCGGTCGATACCCGACTGGCGGTGAAATTCGCCACGCATCCCGATTCAAACTCCACCCGGACGTTTGCGATATCGACCTTGCCCGAAAGAATCGGCAGTCCCACCGCCCGAATTTCCTTGACCTCCGACTTCACGAACGTCAGCACAATGTCGAGGTCGTGAATCATCAGGTCGAGGACCACATCCACATCCAACGCCCGCGGAGAAAACTCGCTCAGCCGGTGCACCTCGAAAAACATGGGACGGTTAATCAGCGGCAAAGTCGCCCGCACCGCCGGATTGAAGCGCTCCAAATGCCCCACCTGCGCTACCCGCTTGTGCTCGGACGCCACGCGCAGCAACTCATCGGCCTCGGCCAGCGTAGCCGCCAAAGGCTTTTCGATGAGCACGTCAACCCCAGCCGTCATCAGCCGGCGCGCCACATCCAGATGTAGAACCGTAGGCACCGCGACCGAAGCCGCCTGCACTTCGCTGTGCGTGGTCAGCATCTGCTCGATCGACCCGAACGACTTGCAGCCAAACTCCAGCGCCACCGCGTCCGCGCGAGGAGTGTCGTGATCGACCACCCCCACCAGCCGCACGCGACCCGCCTCCTGCAGTTGCCGATACACACGAGCGTGATTGCGCCCAAAAGCGCCCACGCCCACCACTGCCACATTGATAGGAAATTCCTGACTCACCCATCCCCCTCAGAATTCTGCGATCGCGAGCATCTCTATATTCCTTGTCATCCTGAGCGGAGTGGCAGCTTCGCGAAGCGAAGCAGCCGCGGAGTCGAAGGACCCCTACGCCCCCATATCCCTCAACCGCCGCCGCAGGGAGTTCTCACCATTGCTCTCGGTGTTGCTCTCCCCGCGCCGCCAAGAACCAACGTCAAAGCAGCGAACAAGAGTGTCCGCTCTACACATTCGCCGCTAAGCTCCAGCCGCCTTCTTCAGCAGCGCAATCTGCCCCGCATGGTAAAGCTCATGCTGCACCACTCCCTGCAGCATGTAATAAAAGTTGTAGTGCGCGCCCTTTTTCCCCGGCACCGGCTTGTGCAGAGATTTCTCGGGAAATTTCTGAACCGCCGCAATCAGTTCCCCATGCTCCCGCCGCACCGCAGCCAGCGCGGCGTTCCAGGCCGCCTCGCTCGTATCCGTAACCGGAGGAAAGTTCTTCGCTGCGGAAAGCTTCACCGCCACGCCCGTCATCCGTCGCCGTACCGCGTCATCCCAGGCCGCAATGTGCAGCACCAGCTCCCAAATCGAATGCGCCCCACGAATAGGATGAGCCGCCGCTTGCTCCGCCGTAACGCCGTTCAGAATTTCCATCAAGGAATCGCCATGCCAGGCACCGCCATCAAATGCGCGGCGCAACTGGTCGGCGATGCGAACGGTTTCTGATATTGGCATCAGTAGACCTCCTGATAGCGGGGATTCAATTCGCCAAGATTGAGTGCGAGGAACAGCGCTGCCTTCCGAAAAGACCCTTCGTCGGGTGACCATCGATCAACGACATGGTACCGTCCGCCCGTAACGCCTTCGATGATCCACTGCGCTCCATCATTACCAATCACGTTAGTCTCTGGTTCTTCGGTTGGAAGGTTCCAAAAATCCGCTTTTTGCAGGAGCTCTAGAAAGTGATCTACAGCTTCCTTAGACACCTTGCTGTTGCGGTTGAGGATTGCGTGCCCAGGCTCATACCCGCCCTGTCCGCTTAGCACCTTCACAAACAGTTGAGCCGTGCCGTCCTTCGCAACCTCCAACCGAGCGGATACGGGATGGTGGAACGTGCGGAGCCAGAGAAACCTATAAGATTGTTTTGATGTATCTTTCGACGATTTCCATAGAGACGGTTCGCGCATCGCACGCAGGTGCTTCGCATACCACCTATCGCACGTGCCGGTTTCGTGTGGCCCGCAGAACGCTCGGTCTGGGAAATACTTCGTTTGTGCTGCCGAGCTGACCACGAGAGACAGCACTAGTACGCAAATAAGTCGAGCCTTCATGTCCGCTGCGCCGATTATCACTGAGGAGTCCACCCCATGCTGCCAGAATTTCGCCTCGCAACTCATCCCGGTCAAATCCTGCTCGCGGATTTTCTCGAACCCATGCGCCTGACCCAGGCCGATCTGGCCCGCGCTCTTCACATCCCTCTAAACCGCGTCAATGAACTGGTTCGCGGCAAACGCGGCGTAACGCCCGAGTCCGCCCTCTTGCTTGCGGAGTACTTCAAGAATTCTCCCGAGTTCTGGATGAACCTCCAGACCGCGCACGATCTTTCGCGCGCGCGCCAGGAAATAAGGAAAAACATCCGCAAACGCCCCGGCGGAAATGCACGAGTCGAGACGCCCGGCAAAGCCCGCCGTCGCGTCCAAGGCGCGGACTAACGCAATCGTGAGGTGAGAGGTCTGATGTTTGCAGAGGTGAAAAACAGGGTTCACCTCAGCAATCTGACCTCGAACCTCTGACCTTTCCCTACTCGGCGCAAACCGCGATCCCCGCCGCATCCGCCGCCCGCACCACTGCCTCGCCATCGATCAGCAGACATCGCCCCGCATCCACCGCCAGACAACTCGCTCCTGCACGCACCATCGTCTCAATCGTCTTCACCCCAACCACCGGAACGTCAAACCGCATATCCTGCTTCGGCTTCGCGATCTTCACCACGGTCAAAGCCCGGCTCAGCAGCGGGGAATCGAGGGTGCCCCATCCTTCGCGCTCTTTGCGAAGGGTGGGAGACTCCACTTCCTCCGCCGCCAGACTCTTCATGATCTCGCCCGCCCGCTCAATCGCCGCGTCGGTCCCTTCCATCGCTTCGACCGCCACGCAAGCCGCTTCCGCAATGACTACCGTCTGTCCAATGTCGTATTCCGCCAGTCGCCGCGCGACCTCGCGTCCATAGGCAATGTTGCCGCGCTCCTGCTCCGTCGGAGCCCGCTTTGTGAGCCCGCCCGTCTTCGCCAGCAGCGGTTCCAGCAGCGCGGTTGAATTCTCCAGCATGATGCCTTCATCCGCCAGCACCTTCGCCACCGCGCCCAGCAAGGAATCGGTATTGCGCGTGCCCAGCGAAAGCAGCAACTTGGCCAGACGCCAGTCCGGCCGTATAGAAGAGAAAATCTGCTTGTGCTTGACCTGCCCCGCCATCACCGCGCGCGTGACGCCCTCGGCTTTGAAAGTGTCGATGAGCTTCGACAACTCGCCCAAAGAGAGCCAGTGGACCGAAGCCGCGCCCTTCGATGAAATCTCAGGTGATGCTTCTTCCTTGATGGCGGCGACCACCACCTCAAACCCCTGGGTGCGAGCGGCATCCAGCACAAGAAAAGGGAACGTGCCATTGCCGGCGATAAGGCCAAGTTTCATAATCAGTGGTTGGTGGGCAGTGGTCGGTCGTCAGTTAAAGCCTCGGATCGCTGGCATGCGTTTGCGTGTTAGAAACCGGCCACTGACCACTGACCACTGCTTATCTTCGTGATTTTTCCAGGGAGTTCATCAATCCATTCAGAATTCGACCCAGCTCGGCCGCTTGCCCGATCAGCAGCTCCGCTGTCTTTTTGTCCAAATACTCTAAACGTTCGGCGAGCAGAATTTGTGTTTCCGTTTCCAGCAGAGAACCGCGGGCATGTCCCAGGAACTGCCGGAACTCCCCGGTAGTCTGCCGCCCCTGGCCTTCTGCAATGTTGCTCGGGATCGATACCGACGCTCGGCGAAGCTGGCTAGTCATCCCATATATCTCTATCTTTCGGAAACGTGCGAGTGACCCGGTACACCTCAGCAACAAAGTCCATCGCGTTCTGCCATGCAATGAGTTGCCGATACGACTGCACAGGCATATGAATCAAGCCCTAGATTCTAACTGGCCACCGACCACTGGCCACTGCCCACTTTACTTAATCACTCCACGTTCTGACGCCTCGATGAAGCGGATGAGCATCTCGACATCTTCCCCGCCATCCGCTTCCGCCTTCAGCTTTTCGATCGCTTGCGAAGTATTCAGCTTCGACGCCAGCAGCACCCGATACGCATGATGAATTTTCTTGATGCGTTCCTTCGAGAAGCCGCGCCGCTCGAGGCCTACTGCGTTCAATCCATAGGCATGAGTCCCGCGCTCGGCGGACGTTTTTGAAAACGGCAGCACATCGCGCGTGATCGTAGTGCCGCCGCCGATAAAAGCGTGCGTCCCAATCCGCACAAAATGATGCACCGGACACAACGCCCCGACCGTCGCCCAATCTCCTACGGTGACGTGGCCGCCGAGCGTGGCCGCGTTCGCCATGATGATGTGGCTCCCCACCTGGCAATCGTGGGCGATGTGCGTGTAGGCCATGATCAGGTTATCGTCGCCCACGCGCGTGCATCCGCCGCCCTTCGCCGTCCCCCGATTGATAGTCACAAACTCGCGAATCACATTGTGGGAGCCAATCTCCAGCCGCGTCGGCTCGCCCGCATAACTGATATCCTGCGGCGCCAGCCCAATCGACGTGAAGGGAAAGAACCGGTTGTGCGCGCCAATCCGCGTAGCCCCCTCAATCACCACATGCGAAGCCAGATGGCATCCCTCGCCCAGCTCGACCTCAGGACCAATCACGCAGTAAGGCCCAATGGTGCAGGAAGAATGCACTGTGCTTTTCGGATCGACGACCGACGTGGGATGTACGGAGCTAGGATGAATGGGCATCGTCAAATCCCCCTGTCATCCTGAGCGGAGAAACCGGTTCGCGGAACGCGAAGCAGTTGCGGAGTCGAAGGACCCCTGCGAATTTCCAATCTCCTGCGCCGCCGCAGGGAGTTCTCCCGATGCAGCAAGACTCACCCTTCCTCGCCCGAACCGTCCACCACCCCCGCGCCCATATTCCGCGGCACCAGCCGACAAGTTACCGTAGCTTCCGCCGCGACCTTGCCATCAACATACGCCTTGCCTTCGAGGCGAGCCGCCGTCATCCGCCAAGCCTTCACCACCACTTCAATCCGCAATTGATCTCCCGGAACCACCGGACGCCGGAAGCGCGCCTTCTCGATGCCCGTGAACACCATCAGCAGCTCGTCGCGGTTCGGAACCTCGGTCAGCAGTAACAGCCCGCCCGCTTGCGCGATCGCTTCCACGATCAGCACGCCCGGCATGATCGGCTTCTCCGGAAAATGTCCCTGGAAAAAAGGTTCCGTGATGGTGACGTTTTTCAACGCCACAATGCTCTTCATCCGCACCAGTTCGACCACCCGGTCGATCAGCAAAAACGGGTAGCGATGCGGCAGTATCTTAAGAATGTCGCCAATTTCCATGCCGGATTGGGCCGGCGCCGAGCCTTCGGCCGCCACTGCTTCAGGAGTCTGGTTCGTGTCAGTCATGAGTTTCGTTCAAGCCGAAGATTATACTGTAGCGCACGTCGATATGACGTGGCTGGCAGTTTCGCCACTCAACGTCTGGCCTGGCTTTGCGCTGTGGTTTTTGGACATCACCTCACATCAATAAGTGACCTTCCTCACTGACCGGACGCGTTTACTCGTGTTTCACTTTCTGCGACTCGCCTCTCCGAAGAGCAGTTCCCGCCCGTTGAGACGCAGCAACCCCTGAGGCGAGCCGTTTCAGTATTCAACTTTGCCCACGGAAGATAGGTATCCGACGTTAGCGTCTTTTCTGGGCGGTGCAAAGGAGCCCTTAGCACCATCAGCGCAGCCATGATGACGGTTCCGGCTCATTCAACCATGAATTCTCAAGTTGTTCTTGCGCGCGAGGAGGGGGTTCCCAAATGAAAAGTTTGAAACGGTGTTTTCTGGTTATCGGTTGTGTTCTCAAAACTTCGCCAGAGGAGATTTTCAAGATGAAAAAGTTGGCATTGCACCTCCTAGCTGCCGTCTGTTTGTTACTGGGTTTGTCTTCGCGTTCGCATGCGGAGGGCACGATTGTCTACGGCCAAATAGAGACCGGAAGTATCACTTCGGCGGGACAGACGGTCGACTACACTCTCAGCGGAAACGCCAACGACGTCCTGTTCATTCTCGCGGTGCCCACCAGCGGCAGTCTCTGCCCCTACATGCAGCTCTATGGGCCGACAGGGGCATCGGTTGGCGTCGCCGGGTGTGCCTATGGCCAGTCTACCTGGGACACAATAACCCTACCCTCGACCGGCACATACACCTTGGCGATCAGTGACTCCTCAAATTCCAACACTGGCAATTTTTCAATTTATGCGCAAAGGACGAATGATCCGTCGGGGGCGGTAAATCTCCCCTTCGCGCAAGTGCAGACCGGGACAATCAGTTCGGTGGCGCAGAGCAACACTTACACTTTCAGCGCCAACGCCAACGACACATTCTTCATCATCATGGTCCCAACCAGCGGAAGTCTCTGCCCCTACATGCAGCTTTATGGGCCGACAGGGGCATCGGTTGGCGTCGCCGGCTGTGCCTACGGCCAGTCTACCTGGAACACAATAACTCTATCGACGAGCGGCACGTACACTCTTGTCGTTCGCGACCAGTCGAATACCAATACCGGCAATTACGATATCTACGCACAGCGGACGAATGACCCGACAGGGGCCGTAAATCTCCCCTTCGCGCAAGTGGAGAGCGGGACAATCAGTTCGGTGGCGCAGAGCAACACTTACACTTTCAACGCCAACGCCAACGACACATTCTTCATCATCATGGTCCCAACCAGCGGCACTCTCTGCCCCTACATGCAGCTTTATGGGCCGACAGGGGCATCAGTTGGCGTCGCCGGCTGTGCCTATGGCCAGTCTACTTGGGACACAATCACTCTATCGACGAGCGGCACCTACACTCTTATCGTTCGCGACCAGTCCAATACCAATACCGGCAATTACGATATCTACGCACAGCGGACCGACGGTCCCCCGGGGGGCGTCAATCTCCCCTTTGGCCAAGTACAGACGGGCAGTATCAGCACAGCAGACCAGAGCAACACTTACACTTTCAGCGCCAACGCCAACGACACCTTCTTCATCATCATGGTCCCAACCAGCGGCACTCTCTGCCCCTACATGCAGCTTTATGGGCCGACTGGGGCGTCGGTTGGCGTCGCCGGGTGTGCCTATGGCCAGTCTACCTGGGACACAATCACTCTATCGACGAGCGGCACGTACACTCTTATCGTTCGCGACCAGTCCAACACCAATACGGGCAATTACGATATCTACGCACAGCGGACGAACAACCCCAGCGGGGCCACGGATCTGCTTCTCGGGCAGACGCAAAGTGGAAGCTTCAGTTCGGCGGCGCAGAGCAACACTTACATTTTCAACGCCAACGCCAACGACATATTCTTCATCATCATGGTCCCAACCAGCGGCACTCTCTGCCCCTACATGCAGCTTTATGGGCCGACAGGGGCATCAGTTGGCGTCGCCGGCTGTGCCTATGGCCAGTCTACTTGGGACACAATCACTCTATCGACGAGCGGCACCTACACTCTTATCGTTCGCGACCAGTCCAACACCAACGCTGGCAAATACGTAACTTATGCCCAACGGACGAATGACCCGTTTGGTTACTCGGTCTTCGGCTGGGGCGGCGGGACTACCAGCGGGAGCATCACTTTAGCCGCACAGAGCAACACTTACGCCTTCGCCGGCACCGACGGTAATACCATCGATCTGAAGGTGGTAGCCACCAGCGGGACCCTATGTCCATACATCCAGCTTTACGCGCCGAGCGGATCCTCTGTTGCAGTTGCCGGTTGCAGCGGTGGGACCGCGGCGCTGAATTCGGTAGCGCTCACCGAAAGTGGAATTTTCATCCTCATAGTTCGTGACCAATCAAATACGAATGCAGGCAACTACAACATTTCGGGTCTGTGCTTTGGCACGTGCCCGGCCATGCCTGCGATCGCGTGGCCAACCCCTGCACCCGTCTGCGCCGGCACACCGCTGAGCGCAACCCAGTTGGATGCAAAGGCATCGGTTGGGGGCACGTTTGTCTATAACCCGGCGGCCGGCACGGTGCTGGCGATGGGTCCGCAGAACCTGTCGCTGATCTTCACCCCGACCGACGCCACAGACTACTCAACGGCTGAGGATTCGGTGCAGCTGACGGTGACCAGTCCATGTGGGGCCAGCGTGTCGCCAGCTTCGCTGAGTTTTGGCAATCAGGTCATCGAGACGACCAGCGCGGCGAAGGCGGTGACGCTGAAAAATGGTGGCACGGCCACGCTCACCGATATATCGGTATCGCCGAGCGGGGACTTCGCAATTTCCACAAACACCTGCGGATCGACGCTAGCTGGGGGGAAATCCTGCAAGGTGAGTGTTACCTTCACGCCCAAGGCGTTGGGTAAGCTGACGGGGACGCTCAGCTTTACCGACAGCGCTCCCAACAGTCCGCAAACGGTGGCGATGTCGGGAACGGGCGTCGAGCCTGCGACGCTGACTCCCACCAAAGCCACGTACGCCAAGCAGAAAGTAGGCACGACAAGCGCGGCGAAGACGTTTACCTTAACTAACAATCAAACCGTGGCGCTAACCAGTATTGTGATATCGCCGAGCGGGGACTTTGCGATCTCGGCAACGACATGCACGACAAGCTTGGCGGAGAAGGAGAAGTGCACGATCAGCGTGACGTTCACTCCGACTGCGACCGGAAAGAGGACCGGGCAGCTCAGCGTGAGCGACAGCGCGAGCAGCAGTCCTCAGACAGCAAGTCTAACCGGCACTGGAGATTAGGATCGTTCCGCTTCCACGAACCGGCCCCGCAGAGATGCGGGGCCTTTTTGT
>CAVZUP010000046.1:0-23365 GCA_963778255.1 uncultured Acidobacteriaceae bacterium | reverse complement strand
TGGCGTGTCGCACAGACGCCCAAAAAGCACGGTCAGGTCATCGCCGCGATCGGTCCGCTCTGGTCCTGGCACGAAGTGTGGCTGGTCGGTTTCGGCGGCACCCTGCTCGCCGTATTCCCCAAGCTTCTGGCATCCGCGCTTTGCCGGCTATTACCTGGCATCTTTCTCATTTTGTGGTGTCTGATATTGCGCGGAATTTCGCTGGAAGTCCGCCAGGCGATGAGTTTGTGGGCTCTGCTGGTCGGCGCTTCGAATCGGCGATTCGCTCCGGCGGTGCTTTTAGGCGTCTCCACCGGTCTGGTTTTTCACGCAATTAGATTCCAGGGACTGTTCGCGGCCGTGGTTGTTGTTATCGGAGGAGCGCTGCTCAGCGAAGGTATCGAATTTGCATGGGCAAGGCGTTTATGGCAGCGTATCGAACCTGCGATCAACGACTTCAAACCGGCACTGGCGGCGTTGGCTGTAGTTGTGCTGACCGCTGTTGTCGGTGTCAGGGTCTGGGATCTGGTCACCAACCGCTACTATCTGCGAACGCCGTACCAGTTTTCTCTCTTTGGACCAGGGGAATCGGGATGGTATCCGGAAGAGGCCGCGGCATTTCTGAAGCGTGAGCGGCTTCCAGGAAATGTTTTCAACGATTACAACGTTGGCGGCTTTGCCGCTTGGCGGCTATTGCCAGAGTATCCGGATTACGTTGATGGGCGCGGTGGCCCCTTCGGGAGCGAGATCGTTTTTCGTTCGTTTGAACTGGTGGGGGAATCTTTGGATTCTCCCCAATGGCAACAGGAAGCTGCTTCCCGGAACATCAACACCATCATGTTGTCTGTCGACTATGAACTGGGCGAAGGTCTGCCGGAACTAGAGACGTTTTGCGCCAGCGAGCGATGGCGTCCTGTTTTCCTCGACACCCATGCGGCGTTATTTGTGCGCGTGACGCCCGAAACGGCAGGACTAATCAGCCGTTTGCAAATCGAGTGCAGCCAAACGAAGTTCGATACTCCTCCATCCACAAATGGAAACCGGGGCAGGGCGGAACGGTTCAACTACTATCTCAATGCTGCCGCCATTCTGGTGGTATTGAATAGGAATGCCGAAGCCATGAATGCATTGGAGCGGGCAGAGGGTATTTTCGCTGAAAATGCCTTTTTGCATTATGCGAAAGGCGCGGTTCTCCAAAGTACTGGCGATTGGCACGGCGCTGAGCTGGAATTGCGCACTTCCGTCGAACTCGGCTCGCAGGATGCTCCTTTCGCTCTCGCCCGGCTCTATGATCACCAAGGTCGCTATGCCGACGAGGCGTCGGTGCTCAGCCGCGCAGCGGAACAGTCGTCGCAACCTCACTTGTTGTATCTACAACTAGGCTATACACAACTGGCTCTGGGACTGCCCCGCTTGGCTTTGCGTTCATTCGATCAGGCGGAGAAAACGAATCCCTTTGGAAATGGGCCCACGGAGCTTGGTGCATCGTTTCAGACGCAAGTTGCGGAAGGACGGCGCCGGGCCCAACAAGCGTTGAAGTAGGTAATCGGAGGACTCGATTGCTGAGTCGACCCTAAGCTTTCTATTCGCCGATTGTCATTGGCATTGCGGTGTGTTCTGTCCGCGGATCTGAAACAGACCGACGCGATGGTTCTGCGAATCCACCACGTAAAGGCAATAGCCTGCGTCGACCCACATGCCCAACGGGTGGCCAAAGTCCGCGTCTTTGATGGTCTCTGGATCAAATATGTAGAGCGACTGCCCTTCGTGATCGTAGACCTGAATCTGGTCAAGACCCGGATCGCTGACGTAAATATTGCCCTGGCTGTCCACCGCTAATCCGGTGCGATTATCTGCCCACGTCAGGTTAATGGCCCGCCGGAAATGGCCCGCGGTGTCGAGGATCTGAATGCGTGAGTTCCCTGCATCGAGCACGAACAGTTCACCACCGCTCACCGCCACCTGGCCCGGCAGTTTGAACTCGCCCGGTTCGTCGCCGCCACCGCGCTTCCCGATCTGGCTAATCAGCTGGCCTCGGTTGTCCATAATAATGATCATGTGCCGAAGCGTGTCGGAGACGTAAATGTGACCCGTGGTTCGATCGATCGCGATGCCCGCCGGACTCTCGAAGTACGACTCACCTCCCTTCAATCTCCCCAGGTAGCCGGTGAACTTTCCGGCCGAGTCGTAGATCAGTACGGTTCTGCTGCTCCGATCGGTGACGTATAAATTGTTGCTCGCGTCCACGGCAAGCGCGACCGGAATGACGGGATGGCTACCGGTTCCTTCCACTCGACTGTACTTGGAGCGAATAAAGTCGAAAACGTGCACGGCTTTGGCAACGGGATCGGCGACAAAGACACGGTGGTTCGAGTCTGTCGTCACGACGGATGGTGATTGCAACACATCCAGGCGAGTTTCGGGCTCCTTTGGCCCTGCAATGATATCGAGCGTCCGGCCGAGAACAGCGGGTGCGGGTCGCCGTACTTCGGCAGCCGACGAAAACGCGCGCACGAAACTGAGGCTCGAAGCATCTTGTTGGACATCAGGTTGCGTTGGGGTTTGCGCTGGGGTTTGCGCTGGTTGAGAGGAGGGTGCACTGTCCCAGGCGACGGCGGAGCCGGGCACGACGCAGCACACGAGTAGCACACAGGCTCTTCGCCAGATGGATTTGCCCACAGACACTTAAGAGTTAACCTAGCCTTCGATTCCATCCGAAATCCTAAAAAGATGCACTGTCCGGCGTCACTACGGAACGTGAGGTCCATCACAAGGCGAGATCCAGCGCTGGCTAGGACTTGCGCCACCTCGCGGAGATGAGCGAAGTGAGAAGCGGTAAAATGCGCCCCTTGTTGAGCACTAAGCCCCGATTCAGAGCACTTTCATCAGCGAACCGTTTCCGGGTATAGTCTTAACTAATTGAAATCAGTGCTGCAAGCGGATAAACCGAAGCGATCTGGGGCTTTGGCAATTCCCATGCACTCTGACCAAACCGGTCTTGAGGTGTAGTCTGCCCGGATCCCAACCCCGGAAACCAGCACCGGGATGTGCCAGGAGAATCTAGTGAAAGTAGTGATGCTGTGCGGAGGGCTCGGTACCCGCTTGCGCGAGGAAACGGAGTATCGGCCCAAGCCCATGGTGGAGATCGGCGGTCGTCCGATCCTGTGGCACATCATGAAGCTGTATGCGCACCATGGTTTTACCGACTTTGTGTTCTGCCTCGGATACCGCGGCAACATGATCAAGGAATATTTCCTGAACTACGAGGCGATGAACAACGATTTCTCCGTCTGCCTCGGCCGGAACTCCAAGATCGAATACAGGAACGTCCATCGCGAGCAAGATTTTCAGGTCACCCTCGTCGACACGGGACAGACCACCATGACTGGCGGACGGGTGAAGAAAATCGAGAAGTACGTTGGCGACGATGTCTTCATGCTGACCTACGGCGATGGCGTCAGCGATGTGAACATCCGGGACCTGGTGGCGTTCCACAAGAGCCATGGCAAGCTGGCCACGGTTACGACCATCACGCCCAGTTCGCGCTTTGGAGTGATCGAGGCAAACTCGGCTGGCTTGGTGACCAAATTTAAGGAAAAGGCAAAGATCAGCGGCCGTGCCAGCGCGGGCTTTTTTGTGCTCGATCGCCGGGTATTCGATTATCTCGGCGGTGACGATTGCATTTTCGAGAAGGATCCGCTGGAACGCCTCGCCGACGAAGGGCAGTTGATGGCCTATCAGCACGACGGCTTCTTCTACGCGATGGATACATATCGCGAGTATGAGTACTTGAACCAGTTATGGAGCGCGAAACAGGCGCCCTGGAAGGTTTGGCAGGAATCATAATGAAAAACGGTTTCTGGCGTGACCGTGCCGTCTTTGTCACCGGCGCCACGGGTCTGGTTGGTGGATGGCTGACGAAGCACCTGCTGGAGCAAGGCGCATCGGTAACGGCATTGGTGCGCGATTGGGTCCCAGCCAGCGAATTTGTGCACCAGGGACTCTCCGATCGCGTCAACGTAGTGCGCGGCGGACTCAGCAGCTCGCATCTACTGGAGCGTGTGCTGGGCGAGTACGAGATCGAAGTCGTCTTTCATCTCGCCGCACAGACCATCGTTGGCATTGCCAACCGCAATCCGCTTTCAACTTTCGAAAGCAACATACGCGGAACGTGGAATCTTCTGGAGGCTTGCCGGCGTTCGCCGAAAGTGAAGTCGGTCGTTCTGGCTTCTTCGGACAAAGCATACGGCGATCAGAAGGTGCTGCCTTACACGGAAGATATGCCATTGCAGGGGAAGCATCCCTACGACGTCAGCAAGTCGTGCGCGGACCTGATTGCGCAATCCTACGCGCACACCTTTGGCGTTCCTCTGGCGATCACGCGCTGTGGCAATTTTTACGGCGGCGGCGACCTGAACTGGAACCGCGTGGTGCCCGGCACAATACGCTCCGTAGTTCGCGGCGAGCGACCTATTATTCGCTCCGACGGCAAGTACGTGCGCGACTACTTCTACGTCGAAGACGGCGCAGCGGCCTACATGCTGCTGGCCGAGCGCCTCATGCAGAATTCGAAGCTTGCCGGCGCGGCTTATAACTTTTCGAATGAAGCGCAGATCAGTGTGCTTGAACTGGTGAATTCGATCCTCGAGAAAATGGGATCGAAGTTGAAGCCCGAGATACAGAACCAGGCTTCGAATGAGATCCGCCATCAGTTCCTGAGCGCCGAGCGGGCACGCACAGAATTAAATTGGAAGCCCATGTACACGCTCGATGAGGGGTTGGAAAAGACCATCGCGTGGTACCGGGAGGCGCTAAAGTAGTGTCCCGAGCTGACGAGTTGCGCGAGCAGATCCGCGGTATGGTAGGCGAATACTACCGCGAGGCATTCCCTGCTCGCGACTTCGCCCCGGGATCATCTCCGGTGCCCGTTTCCGGCCGTGTCTTCGACGAACAAGAGCTCGAACTGCTGGTGGAGTCCTCGCTCGATTTCTGGCTGACTACCGGACGCTTCGCCGAACAGTTCGAACGCGATTTAGCCAAGTTCGTTGGTGTGCGCGAGGCCGTGCTGGTGAACTCCGGCTCGTCGGCCAACCTGCTGGCGGTCACCGCCCTGACTTCCAAGAGATTGGGTGATCGGCGCCTGCAGCCCGGCGATGAAGTCATCACTCTCGCTGCGGGGTTTCCTACAACGGTGAATCCGATCCTGCAAAACGGACTGATTCCCGTCTTCGTCGATGTCGAGATTCCCACGTTCAACGTGGATGTCAGCTATCTCGAAACAGCGCTATCCACTCGTACGCGGGCCATCATCTTTGCGCACACGCTGGGAAATCCTTTCGATCTCGATGCCGTAACGGCGTTCGCAAAGAAGCACGACTTGTGGCTGATCGAAGACTGCTGCGACGCGCTGGGCTCGACTTATCGCGGACAGAAAGTCGGAACCTTCGGCGACCTCGCAACCCTAAGCTTCTATCCCGCGCACCACATCACCATGGGCGAAGGTGGTTGCGTTCTGACGAATAAGCCTTTGTTGCGAACGCTCGTCGAGTCCTTTCGCGATTGGGGACGAGATTGCTGGTGCGCCCCGGGCAAAGAAAACACCTGCGGCAAGCGCTTCGACTGGCAACTCGGTGAACTGCCCCACGGATACGATCACAAGTACATCTACTCGCATGTGGGCTACAACCTGAAAGCCACCGATATGCAGGCTGCGGTGGGAGTTGCGCAGTTGAAAAAATTGCCGTCATTCATTGCGACTAGAAAACAGAATTTTGCCTATTTAAAGGCGGGGCTTAAAGAGGTGTCAGAGCACTTCGTCTTGCCTGAGGCAACCGAGAACTCTGATCCCAGTTGGTTTGGATTGCCGCTGCTGGTGCGGGAGAGTGCTTCATTCTCCCGTCATGCGCTCATTGAGTTTCTAACTGCGAAAAAGATCGCGACTCGTCAGCTCTTTGGCGGAAATCTGGTCCGTCAACCCGCCTATGCGGGTCTGAACTATCGTGTTGTAGGCGATCTCGGAAACAGCGATCGCGTAATGAATCAAGCCTTTTGGATTGGGGTATATCCCGGACTCACGCAGGCGATGTTGGATTACGTTTTGGAAACGATGAACGAAGTCACTTTAAAGGGGGCACTTTCTCATGCCGCAAGAAAATAACAACCACTCCGCCCAACTTCGATTGGGATCCAAGGTGATTGGACCCGGCAAACCTTGCTACGTGGTCGCTGAGATCGGAATCAACCACAATGGCGATATCGATCTCGCGAAGAAGCTCATCAACGTAGCCCTGGGCGCCGATTGCGACGCTGTCAAGTTTCAGAAGCGAACCATTGATGTCGTCTACACCAAAGAAGAACTGGCGAAGCCCCGTGAGAACCCTTTTGGACCGACCAACGGCGACCTGAAGCGCGGCCTCGAATTCGAGCAGGAAGAGTACGAAGAGATCGATCGCTATTGCCGCGAAGTGAAGATCGACTGGTTCGCCTCTTGCTGGGATGAGGCATCCGTCGATTTCATCGCCCAGTTTAATGTCCCATGCTTCAAAATCGCCTCCGCATCACTCACCGACGACAAACTGCTGCGCCATACGCGCGCCGTGGGCAAACCGATCCTGTTGTCGACCGGAATGAGCACTCTGCAAGAAGTCGATCATGCGGTGGAAGTCCTGGGCAAACAGGATCTCGCCCTGATGCATGCCTGCAGTACGTATCCCGCGTACTACGAGGAATTGAATCTGAGGGTGATCGATCTGCTGAGAGATCGCTATGGCGTGCCGGTTGGTTATTCCGGCCACGAGACTGGATTGCCGTCGAGTGTTGCGGCCGCCGTAATGGGAGCCTGCATCGTCGAACGGCACATCACACTTGATCGCTCTATGTGGGGTTCGGACCATGCCGCATCGCTGGAACCAAACGGCATCACGCGTTTGGTTCGAGACATTCGCTTGATCGAGAAATCGATGGGCGATGGCGTCAAGCGAGTGCTGGAGCGCGAGCAACCGATCATCAAGAAGCTGCGGCGTGTGGGAGCGGTTTAGTGCCGGAGATTCTGCAAGCGATCAAAGCCATCGCCATGGACGTTGATGGGGTACTCACCGACGGCGGAGTGTGGTGGGGTCCGAACGGCGAAGAGTGGAAGCGTTTTCACTTTGCCGACATCATGGGCTTGTCACTGGCGCGAAAGTCGGGCATGGTGATCGCTCTGATCTCGGGCGAGAACAGCCCACTGGTTGATCGCCTGGCCAACAAACTCAGCATCAGCGACGTACATAAGGACTGTAAGGACAAAGCCAGCGCACTGCGGACGTTTGCGGAGCGGCATGCATTGCGCCTGCAGGAGATCTGCTTCATCGGAGACGATGTGAACGACTTGTCGGCGCTCAGCATCGCCGGCCTCAGCGCCTGTCCTGCAGATGCGCGACCTTCTGTCCGCGAGCATTGCCAAGTTGTCACCAAACTGGGCGGCGGTAACGGCGCCGTACGCGAGATCGTGGACATGCTGCTGGGCTCCGCCAAAGTGGCGGGAAAGCCGGTTCGATAGGAGAACATGAGACTCGCCGACTACGTCATGAGCTTCGTTGCCCGGCAGGGCGTGAAGCACGTTTTCCTTCTCACCGGCGGCGGCGCCATGCATTTGAACGACGCTCTCGCCCGTTGCAGCGATCTGACTTACGTTTGCAATCACCATGAACAAGCCAGCGCCATCGCTGCGGAAAACTACTCCAAGGCGACCAACAATCTGGGCGTCGCCCTGGTAACGACAGGGCCTGGTGGCACCAATGCGATCACCGGCGTGGTCGGCGCATGGCTTGATTCAACTCCCATGCTGGTCATCTCGGGACAGGTGAAACGCGCCGATCGTATGTATCGCCCGGATGGCACGCCTCTCGGAGTGCGCCAACGCGGCAGTCAAGAGGTCGATATTGTCTCTATCGTGAAGCCGATCACGAAGTATGCTGTAACCGTCGTTGACCCGCAGAGCATCCGCTACCACCTCGAAAAAGCGGCACACTTGGCTCGTACCGGAAGGCCGGGTCCAGTTTGGATCGATATTCCGATCGACGTGCAAGCTGCGCCGATTGAGCCAGATTCAATGCGCGGCTTTGATCCCGCGGAGTCGTCACAGCCCGATCAGGACGACTTAGCTGCGAAAGTGCGCGATGTGATCGAGCGCTTGAACCGGGCGGAACGGCCGTTCATCTTCGCGGGGAACGGAGTTCGTGTTTCCGGCGCAGCTGCGGTGTTCGAGAAGCTGGTTCGTCTTTTGAATGTCCCTGTCGGCCTTACCTGGATGGCCATGGATTTATTGGACGACGACGATCCGCTCTTCGTAGGACGTCCCGGCACGGTCGCATCTCGAGCCGCAAACTTTGCTCTACAAAATTCCGATTTCGTCCTCGTGATCGGAACTCGTCTCGACCCGCCTCTCATGGGTTGGGACCCTCATCAGTTTGCGCGCGGAGCCTACAAGACTGTTGTCGATATTGATCCGGCGGAGTTGCGCAAGCTGGAAGGCGCTATCGACAATCCGATCTGTGCCGACGCTCGCAGCTTTATTGACGCCGTCTTAAAGCAAGCTGGTTCCGCACTAGACAAGAATAAGGATCGCAGCCCGTGGCTCCAGCGCTGCCAGGACTGGAAGACCCGTTATCCCCTGGTGTTGCCCGAGCACCGCGCTCCGGGACTCGTCAGTCTGTACCATCTGGCAGAGGTCATTGGGCAGGAGGTTGGACCGAACGACCGCGTCGTCTCCGGAAGTTCGGGGAGCGCCATTGAAACGTTCCTGCTGGCCTACCGCGCGCGCAAAGGGCGCCGTGTGTTTCACACGGCTGGACTGGGCGCCATGGGATACGGAATCGCCGCGAGCATCGGTGTGTGTCTCGGAAGCGGAGGGAGGAAGACGATCTGCGTTGACGGCGACGGCGGCCTTCAGCTCAACATCCAGGAATTGGCCACCATTGCGCACCTGAAACTGCCGATCAAGCTTTTCGTTCTCAACAACCAGGGATACGCGTCGATTCGGGCCAGCCAGACTAACTACTTCGGCGGCCCGAACATCGGATGCAGCCCGGAAACTGGCGTGTCAGTTCCCGATTATCGCAAGGTCGCTCGTGCCTATGGCTTGAAGACGGCGCTGATCGAAGGTCAGGGTGAAGGTCAAGCGGACCTGCGTGCCTCCGTCCGTAAAGTTCTGCGCAGCCGCGGGCCGGTCGTTTGCGACGTACACATCATTCCCGACGAGATCAGGGCGCCACGTGTGACCTCCACTCAGCGTCCCGATGGATCCTTTCTTTCCAAGCCTCTGGAGGATCTGTGGCCCTTTCTGGATCGTGACGAGTTCGCTCAGAATATGATCGTGAAGCCGGTGAGCGAATGACCGTAACAAAGACAGACCAATACCTGGTTGAACTCGATCGCTTGCTCAGCGAACCTCTGAGCAGCGTCCGTAATCGCGAGAAATCATCCTTTGACAAGTTGTTGGCGGATTGCGGGAAACGTGTAGTGCTATTCGGCGCGGGGAACCTGGGCCGCAAAGCGCTGCAATGCCTTCGCAGCATCGGAGTAGAGCCGCTGGCTTTTGCCGACAACGGCGAGTCTAAATGGGGATCGCAGGTTGACGGGGTTCCGGTCTTGTCGCCAAAAGATGCCGCAGCGCAGTATGGAGCATCGGCTGTGTGTCTAGTCACTATATGGTCGCGTGGGCACTTTTACCCAAAGACCCGAGCGCAGCTCGAGAGTCTAGGATGTACTCACATCGAGTCCACATCATCGTTGCGCTGGAAATTCACCGACCAACTGTTACCCGATTTCTGCCAGGATCTGCCCCACAAGCTGTACGAGCGAGCGGCCGAGGTGCGAAAGGCAGCGTCCCTCTGGGCCGATGATTCTTCCCGTCGGGAATATCTAAACCAGGTGAGATGGCGTGCGCTCGGCGATCAACTGGCGCTGGGATCACCGGTCAAGGAAGAACAGTATTTCCTTGATAGCCTGTATCGAATCGAAGACGGCGAAGTCTTTGTAGATTGCGGCGCCTATACAGGAGATACGGTTGAACCGCTGATCCGCAGGAATCCCGCCTTCGCAAAGATTATCGCGATTGAGGCGGACCCGCAGAATTTCGACCGTCTTTCGAAGTGGGTCGGCAGCCTCGGTGCACCCGTCGCCTCCCGGATAACCGCGCTCCACGCCGCCGTGGGGGCCAAGCGTGGCAAACTCCAATTTCAGGCGAGCGGCGACGAAGGAGCCCGGCTTGCAGCCGACGGCAACGTCGTGGTGGAGTGCGTGCCGATCGATGAGCTAAGCCCTGCAGCCGCACCCACGTTCATCAAGATGGATATCGAAGGGGCTGAACTCGATGCGCTCGAGGGCGCACGGCGCTCGATCCAGACACACCGCCCGATTCTTTCCATCTGCGTTTACCACAAGCAAGACGATCTGTGGCGCATCCCGCTCTTTATCCATGCACTCGTGGAGGACTACCGTTTGTTCCTGCGCCCGCATTATGGCGATGGATGGGACTTGGTATGCTATGCCGTCCCAGCGAATCGGCTTCGGCCGAGGAGTGCGGCCTGAGCATGCTCGCAATATTCGCGGGTCATGTACCCGCCTAAAGATGTAAAGAAATGAGCCTCTCTGATTCCGCAAATAGATGGAGCACGGAACTCACGCGCCACATTCCGCCCGGCCAGTTCGGGCGATACCTGCTGGTGGGCGCCTGGAATACCTTGTTCGGTTACGGCTCGTTCGCGTTTTTCACAGCAATTCTCAGCCCGATGATTCCGCACAGTTATATCGCCGCGTCGGTGATTTCGAGTCTGCTGAACATCTCGGTCTCATTCTTCGGCTACAAATGGTTCGTCTTCAAAACCAAGGGCAACTACCTGCGGGAATGGATTCGTTGTGTCGGAGTCTATAGCGGCGGCATTATCTTCGGAGTGCTCGCGTTGCCCGTTTTGGTTGTGGTCATTCGGCGGAATACGCGGTTTTTCACGCAGGCGCCCTACATTGCCGGCGCTGTTCTGACGGCGTTTATGGTTCTGTACAGCTTTCTGGGCCACAAAAAGTTTTCTTTCCGGACGCCTGCATAATGCGCTTACTCATCACCGGCAGCTCGGGGTTCATTGGACGAAATCTGGCGGAGCAACTTGCTCCCACCTATGAGGTGCTGGCGCCTTCCTCGGCGGAACTGGATCTATTGAACGAGCAGGCGGTGCGCGAATATCTTGGCGCACACAGTTTCGACGTGATCGTGCATTCCGCCACCACGCGGTCGAATCGGCGGCTCGCCGCTCCTCCGGACATGCTGGACCGCAATTGCCGCATGTTCTTCAACCTCGTGCGCAACCTCGCGCCGCACGAAGAACAATTCGGAAAGATGATTCACTTCGGCTCCGGCGCAGAGTACGACCACGTTCAGTTGCCGACGCGGGTACAGGAAGACTATTTCGATGCGCGCGTGCCGAAAGACGCGTACGGCTTTTCCAAGTACATTTGCGCCAAGTATGTTGAGCGCTCCGATCGAATCATTAATTTGCGCTTGTTCGGAGTTTTCGGCGCCTACGAGGATTACACCGTGCGTTTTATTTCCAACGCCTGCTGCCGCGCGCTCAAAGGATTGCCGATTGTGCTCCGGCAGGATGTCGTTTTCGATTACCTATACGTCAAGGACCTCGTCAAACTGACGACGTGGTTCATCGAAAATGACGCCCGCCACAAGGCGTACAACGTCTGCACCGGACGGCCCGTCGCGCTAAGTGAATTAGCCGGAGTGATTGCCCAGGTCTCGGCCCAAGTGTCGGGGCGCAATCCCAGTGTGTCGATCATGGCCGAAGGCATGGGGCCAGAGTACTCTGCCGACAACTCGCGTATGCTGACGGAAATGGGCGGGTATCAGTTTTGGGACTTACAGGACTCGATCCGCGACCTCTATGCTTGGTATGAGCGGCACGAAGGAATTGACACTGAATCGCTAAGGTTCGACGAGAAAGACAAGATTGGAGTGAAGAAGTGACCCCAACCCAGGCACCGGCAAGCAACGACTTGGAGCAACTTGAAGATATTCTGCGGCGGATCGAGGCGGAACCGCCAGACGCGGTGCGGGCACGTGAGCGCAGTGCGTTCGACCATCTGGCGGGCCCACTTGGCCAAAAGCTGGTGCTATTTGGCGCCGGGCCGCTGGGCAAGGCCGTGCTCACCGGACTGCGCAAAGCAGGAGTTGAACCGCTGGCCTTTGTCGACAACAAGCGCGATCTTTGGCACCAGCAGGTCATGGGACTCCCGGTGCTATCGGCCGCGGAGGCGGTGGAACAGTATGGCGAGACCGCGTGCTTTGTCGTCACCATATATCAAGGGTCCGCGGTTCGCAGCCAGTTGGCATCACTAGGGTGTCAGCGGGTGGTGGCCTGTGCCCCGCTCCTCTGGAAGTACGCCGACATCTTCATCCCGCAATGTGGACTTGAACTGCCCCACAGGTTTCCGGAACAGTGCACAAGCATCCGGCAATGTTATGCCATGTTAGGGGACGAACTCTCGAAGCGTGACCTGCGCGAACAGCTAATCTGGCGATACTGGCTGGATTTTTCTGCGTTGTCACCACCGCTGGACGCGGTCGACACGTATTTCCCCAAGGATTTAGTGTCGCCACTTCCTGACGAAGTATTCGTCGATTGCGGCAGTTTTGACGGGGACAGCATCCGGAGCTTCAATAGCCACTGGGGCGGCAAGTTCCGTCATGCGTACGCTTTCGAACCAGATCCGGCAAACCGAGGGGCGTTGGCCGCCAATGTGAAGGCAATGGGCATCGCCGATCGTGTAACGGTCATGCCCTATGCGGTCGGAGATATCAATGGCCAGGTTTCCTTCGCCCTCAGTGCTTCTGCTGGCTCACACATCACCACCCAGAATGGTGGATCCGTGATCGAGTGTCGCCGCCTGGATGACATCGAGTGGCCCGTGACGCCGACCTACATCAAAATGGACATCGAAAGCGCGGAGCCAGAGGCACTGGTTGGGGGAGCCGAATTGTTACGACGGCATCACCCCGTGCTCGCGGTGTGCACGTATCACCGCAGCGAGCACCTTTGGCAGATACCGAATCTCATCCGCTCCATCGCGCCCGAGTACCACGTGTTTTCACGGCGCTACGCCGAAGAGTGCTGGGAAGGGGTTTGCTACGCCATTCCCGAACACAGACTGAAACGCTAGCTGCAACCCATGCCTAAAACCCTGACCATCCTTACACCGTGTTTTAACGAAGAAGCCAACGTGCGCGAAGTGTATCTCCGCGTGCGCGCGGCCGTCGCCGCCGCCGGCAACTATCAGTACGAGCATATTTTTATCGACAATGCCTCCACCGACAACACCCTGGGCGAACTGAAAGCGATCGCTGCTCAGGACAGGAACGTAAAGGTAATCCGCAATACGCGCAACTTTGGCACGGTGCGGTCACCCATGCATGCGCTATATCAGGCGAGCGGGGACGCGGTGATCGGCATTGTGGCGGACTTGCAGGATCCTCCCGAGATGATTATTGACTTGGTCCGTAAGTGGGAGGAGGGTTACCCGGTGGTGATCTGCGTCAAGGCGGCGAGCGACGAAAACGGTCTGATGTTCTGGATCCGGAAACAATACTACCGGCTGGTGAACCGCCTTTCCGGAGTAGAGACCTACGAGAACTACACCGGGTTTGGCCTGTATGACCGCCAAGTGGTGGAAGTCATAAAGAACTTCGATGATCCGTATCCTTACTTCCGAGGCATGATCGCGGAAGCGGGATTCCGGCATTTCGATATTCCCTACCATCAACCCGTGCGCAAACGCGGCATCACCAAGAATAATTTCTATTCGCTCTACGACATGGCGATGCTTGGGATCACAAACCTGTCCAAGGTACCGCTGCGGCTGGTGACCTTTTCCGGCTTTGCGGGGGCGCTGGTTTCGGTTTTGGTGTCGCTGGCATACTTGATCTACAAACTAATCTTTTGGAGCCGCTTCTCTCTTGGCATCGCCCCATTGGTCATCGGCGTATTTTTCTTTATGTCGATTCAAATGCTATTTATGGGCATCATCGGGGAATACATCGGCACTATCCATACCCTGGTGCAGAAGCGGCCGCTGGTGGTCGAACAGGAGCGGATCAACTTTGAACATGGTCCGGGTGAACCGCTACGGGATAGTGAAGACCAACCCAGTGCGACTTCTTGAAGGTCAGCGGTACTACGGAGATTTTCTATGAACGCTGAGACAGCGCAGTCTCTGGCAATCGCCAGAATTCGCGATTGTGCTTCGGTTATGCAGACTTTGCTGGCATCGAAGGACTACTTGAGCATGGTGGTCACGGTGGCGGCTGCCATGACAAATGCTCTTCGTTCCGGCAACAAAATCCTGTTCTTCGGCAATGGCGGCAGTGCGGCGGACGCCCAGCATCTGGCCGCGGAATTGACCGGACGCTTCCTGAAAGAGCGCAAAAGCCTTTCCGGCTGGGCGCTCACCACGAATTCGTCCGTCCTAACGTGTGTCGGCAACGATTACTCGTTTGATGAAGTCTTCGCACGCCAGATTGCGGGGATCGGCAGCCCCGGTGACGTAGCCTTCGCCATCACCACCAGCGGAAATTCCCCGAACGTGCTGCGTGCAGTCAGCGTGGCCCGCGAAAAGAAGTTAGTCACCGTGGGCCTGACGGGAAGAACTGGTGGAAAATTGCCGAGCGCGGTCGACCACTGCATCTGCATTCCCAGCGATCAAACACCGCGCATTCAGGAAGCCCACATTTTGACTGGACACATTCTTTGCGAATTGATCGATGAGACGCTCTTTGAACAAAACTGACAACGAGCAACACTGACAACGCTTATTCTTTGGCAACCGCAGATGTGGAGTCAGTGCGAACGGGCCGCGGAAAAGGCGATCGGGCAGTTTGCTATGAGGATCTCAATAACCCCCTTGGGGTTGGCCGCCACAGCGAAATGCCCTGACATAATCGTTGGCGATCACCGGGTGTTGACTCCAGATCCAACTTGACGGCTCCCGCCACACGGGGTCTAAATCCTCTACTACGATTGCATCGATGCCGAGCTCAAGGCAGGTAGCATCCAAACTGCTGCCATACGGAAGCTCGAATAACTCAGCCAGCTTTCGCAAGCGGAGAGCACAGAGATCAGGATCACCGCCAAAGGTTGTCCCACAAGCCCCATTCCCGGCGGCGGCGTCATGGCCGGAATATAGCATGTGCAAAATCTGAAACTCCCGAGCTGGATTGTTCTGCACAACTGCCGAAGAAGGCAGCTGTGCATCAAGAGCCTCGTATACTGACCGCAACGCGTAAGTCCGCTTGCCGAACTGCCGGTCCGGATCCACCCAACTGGGTCCCGCAATCGTCCCGCGATCAAAGAGGGCCGGGAACATGCGCAGCATGAACACCTGGTAGCTAGTTCCGATAATACCTAGAAACAACAGTGTCGCCAGCGCTCCGCGCGCCCACGGACGCAGCGTGGGTTGTGGCGCGAGACTGTGGAACCACCAATCATGAACCATCGTCGCCCCCCATAGCAGCAGGATCAGTTGCGCCGGAAGGAAACATCTCCATCCCAGGTCGTTGCCGGTGAGGGTACTTGAACGTAAGAAGGTGCCGATCAGAAAACTCGTCAGGACCAGCGTCCAGGCAGCCAGCTCGTTGGCGCTGGCCTCAACGCGGCCACGCACAAGATTCCGCAAACGCATAACGCCGACGGCGAGAAAGAACCCGAATTCAATCGCATAGTTAAGGGGAAGCAAGAACGCGTTGCCGACGTCCACCGCGAACTGTGTTCGAAACTGGATGCCAATTCGCTGCGCGAAATAGAGCCCGAAGGAAAACGGGCGCATTGCAAATTCCACAAAGGCAGAGCCGGTTGCGGGGCCGCGAAGACTGGAGAGGAAGGATAGTGCCCAGAGAAGCGCCACCGCACCCGCACCCACGAACATCGCAGCTTCCAGCCGGTCCTTTCGGGCGATGAGCGCCAGCAGCCAAAGGGCGACCGCAACGACAAACGTGAACGTAACGTAAACCGACATGCCCGCCGCGCTGGCAAAGGCCATCCCCGCCACGACAACGGGCCCAGTGGCCCACCTGCGATGGACATCGGTCTGGTGTCGCAGGAGCAAAAACGCAATGAAGCACGCAATCAACGCTCCAAGGTGATGCGGAACCCACAGCATGGAGCCAACCCATGAGGTGACCTGTGATTCGTTCCACAATTCCATGTCTGACAACCAGTAGCGATGCGCAAGCCCAAAGTACACGGTCGGCAAGATGTCCAGGCCAGTGACCGAGAGCAGGCCAACCGCGAGCAGAGTTTGTTGCTCGATGCCCGTCTGGACTCGCACCAGGAACTTGAGGCCGAGTGCGATCGTGCACATCAGGCCCAGTCCGCACCAGACGACGCCGGAATACACTACGTATCGCGGCGACAAATGGAGGAGCCTCATGGGCAGGCTGCAAAGCAGCAACCACAAGTAGTGATAGCGCAAAGGCACCGCGGCATTGGCGAAGAAAGGATTGTTCGGAGGGACATGTCGGGCAATCGCAACTGTCAGGGCAGTTCGTACAGAATGGTCATAAGCGGCAATTGACGGGTAGAGTTTGTCCCCAATTTGCAAATCTACCATTGATCCGATGGCCGCGATGACCCAGAGTGTGACGAGGCCCAGAGCAATCCAGATGTTTCTCGAAAATATGTGTTTTGAGACTGACCACGGTCTCGCTCGCCGACCCTCCTTCGCCAGAAGCAACACGCAGGCAGAGAACACAACGATATAGAAGACCCAGAGCCCAGGTGCCAGAAACCGCGCCAGCAGATACGAGAGCATCGGACAGATGGCGATGCTGAGCGGGACGGCGAGAATCAGACGTAGAATCGGACGCCGTCGGCGGAATTCGAAGAGGTCGAATGCCCAGCCCGTTACGTATCCGGGCGCAAACATGAAGGGCAGAAGAGCGATACATGCCTTGAGGATGCCCCATGTATCGACCACGGTGAAATTGCGCATGGAATTCGGTCAGTTCTGAGCTTGCACCGGTGCTTGGCCCACATTTGGGCGAGTACGGCGGAGGATGAAATACGCCTCCCTGCGGAACGAAATGCGTTTGTAGAGATAGTAGCCGTCCGAAAAGTGCACTACCTCATACCCTTGAACGTTGAGTTGCGGAACAATCTCCTGAAGCATCTCGTCTGGCTCATTGGAATAAACAACCACATATTTGGGATTCACTTGCAGCAGTTCATCCATATTGATGTTGAGGCCGCGAATGGGCAGGCCATGATGAAAGTACGTGGTCGGAGTGTTGGCGAGGATATTGTGGTCGAAATAAGTCTGCACGCCAGCCATTCCATAAGAAAATCCGAAAATAGGTCCACGATCGGCACCCACGGACTTCAGATATTTGGCCGCGTCTTCGGCCCCGCTGTAGGGATAGAGATATTCATGCTGAATGACCACAACAGCGTCCCAGATATTGACAGCGCACAAGCAAAGGAGCAAAACGACCATGCCGTGCGTAGCCCAGCGCTCGCGAACGCTAAAACCGAGGCTCTCCTGCTGGTCTGGCCAGGCGATCCACAAAGCAGTGATCGCGGCGATGAACACGGTCCCGTGGTGGTGCGGATACCCTTGCACGAAATACAAGGCAATCAGGGCTCCGATCGGCAGTACGAAGATCAGGAATCGGCGGCGCATCAGGCACCACGCCGCGGCGAGCGCGACGAACAAAACGGATGGCACCTGGTAATCGAGGAAAGCGCCGGAGAGAATGGCGCTCAGTTTCCGCAGGGGCGTGGAGTCGATTTGCGCCCGCACATCCGCCGGCAACTGCGCGGTTTGTTTATTTCTGACGAAGACATCGATGTCCGGCGTCGGCTTTAAGATAATGAAGAGGAACAAGAAAGTCAGAGCCATCACGGCGAAGCAAATCTGGTAACGCGTCCGCACTCCGGCCTCCAGAGTGCGCCACGAGCGGACAGCTTCGACCAGGTAGGCCAAACCCAAACAGCCGGCAAGAATCGCGCCGTGCACACTCAAATTCGCCAGCAACACCAGCACCACCGTCATTCGTTCGGGATGCCGGATGTCCTTGAAAAGGGCGGCGGCGGCGAAGGCCAGCAGCGGCAGGAGCGTGTATTGCCGCGCGATCACCGCGTACTGGTAGACCATGACGTAGGTGAAGGCCAGCGGCCAGCGGATGATCCGGGGAAACGGCGCTTTGAAGATCAGCAACGCTACTCCGGCGGCCGCGCCGGCCATCCCGATGTAGCCGATCGTGTCATATTTCGCGCGGAACAGGTGTTGCGCCACCCACAAGATCGTGTGCCACAGGCCGGGAGTGCCCTCGTAACGCAGTTCATGAAACCAAATCGTGCGCAGATCGAGATCGCGCGCAATCAGCCATGATTGAGCTTCGTCCGCCCACTTTTCGTGATAGCTAATGGTGAAGCTGACCACTACCATCCACAGGCCGAGCACGCCGAAATCACCGATGCGCCACCAGGGGCTCAGTGCAGAAGCGGCGCCATTCGTGGTTTCTGGATCTGGTGTCTTCATTGGTAATTGGGTAGTTTACCCTGATTGACCACGAGGAACGCCATCGATGAGGAAAATTACGGATCCATCATCGGTGGGCCCACCGAAAAGCTCGCGCGTTTCGAATCCGCGAGCGCATGGGTCTGGCAAACGCCGCTGAGGTCCGGATACGGGGTCACAACAATATGTGAGACGTGTCACTGAACAAGCGATTTCCCTTTGCTATTGATACGCGGACCGTAATTCTTCTTTGTTTGTGCATTGTGTTGCGACCGAGATTCCCCCAGTCCCGGGAGGCGAAAGGGCAAAAGTAGATTGTCTTCGTTCTTGCCCTAATGGTGGTTCGGCCATGGGAATTGATTTCGACATGATTCGATGGAGCAGCGCGCCGTGTCAATCTTCCATGACGGCGTCTGTCCTCGAAAGACAGGTATAAGGACCAAATGTGGTTAGGCGGCATTCCAGAATCCATCAACCAGATGTCAGTTAAAACACGGAGACTAAAATGAGCGCGAAGCCGTACGTTTCTTGGTCGATTGCATTTATTTTCTCAGTATTCTTGGTGGTATGTCCGCTGAATTCGCACGCCCAGTGCTACCTCAGTCGAGGATGCGCGCCGGTAGACGATCTGAATTACAATTCCAACGGAAATGGACAGGTTTATCACGGGGATGGCGCTTCCAATAACGGCGCTGGAGGCTGGACAACAACCTGGTCAGACGTAAATCAATGTTTGAGTTGCCACTACGGTACAGACACTCTGCCATATCTGATGACCGGGCATAAGAACACACTCCGCAAGATTGCCCCGGGTGTTCTCTGGGGTGGGCCCGAAAGCGCAATTTATCTGACCACTGATGACCACTATGGTTCGGGCAGCATCTACAACTGGACAAACGGACAAATCACGGTGGGATGGTGCAATCCCCTGGGGACCCCAGCGCAAAATGGGTTGAGCTCGACGGATCCAACTTGTCAGTATCCTTATTACACACTGCCAAATTCGCAAGCGCCCGCGTCTTACACCCCAGTGGCTCCCACAACTACGGCTGGCGGAGTCCAAAACCTCTTCTACATTTACGGCGCGTGGCAGAACTACGGAGGCAGCACCAATCCTACCGCCACTCACCTGAACTCGATTTTCGACACCGGCTTTGGCGGAGATCTATACCCAAAGGGAAACTTTGATTGCGCGCGCTGCCATGCCACCGGCTACAACTTCGACAACTCGGCGCCCGAGCCTACGCAGAACACGACCAAAGTGACTCCGATTGCAGATTCACAGTTCAGCCGACTTCCCACCGATGGCTTCGTAGCTCCGGGGACCAATGGCACTTCCTCGTGGTATCTGACCGGTATTCAGTGCGAAAGATGCCACATCGCCGCCTATCCATACGGCTCGCACCCATGGGACGAGGTGACCGTAACGGTAGCCCAAAATGAAGGTGCGACGGCGCTATGCATGGAGTGCCACCGGGAAGAAAGTGTCACCATGGCGAACCCAACCGCCAATCCACCGGTTACAGGCAGCATCAGTCCGGCAAATACGATCCAGACCCTCGATCACGGATATTGCTCGGACCTATCTGGTTCGACATATTCAACCTGCGTCGCCAATTCGGCAAATCAATGGGTTTACAAACCCTATATCCGCCACGAAGCGGGTCAAGCATTCCTGAATAGTTCGCACGCCCGGTTTACGGGTACTTTGGTCCAGAACACGCAACATTCCGCGGATCTTTCCATCAGCATCTCCGGCACTTACGGCAGCCAGTTTAGCGAAAACCTGTCCGACCCAACCAAGAACCTCGGATGCACCGGATGCCACGATCCTCACCAAAGCGTGGTCGCGGCCGTGGGCGCTCCTCAGCCGATTGCGACTACCTGCGACAAGTGCCACACACTGTCGAGCACAATCTTGTCTACGATCAACCATCCGATGGGACCGGGCACTCCCTTCCCGACCGGAACTTCTGCCGACATTCCCGGCGCGTGTATCACCTGCCATATGCAAGCCGCTCTGGGACGCGCCAATAGCCATCTATTCAGAATTAGTGGAGATCCCGGTTACCGCACTTTCCCGACGCCAAGCCAGCTTTATACCCAGGGCATAACCTCGTTGGGCACCGAGACGGAATACTCAGAGATGAATGGTTCGCCTTTTGTTCCGGCGAGCTGGCTGGATGCTGACCTCGCTTGCGGTCAGTGCCACGTGGGCAACGACGGTGTTACAAATTCTTATGGTTTGACGATGCCGCCCGGCATGCCTGGGTCGCATGCCTACACCAAGACGCAATTGGCGTATTGGGCTTCGGTCATGCACCCCGGTGACCCCGGCGTCCCAAATCCAACTTTTTCTCCGACCCCAGGGACCTACCATACGCCACAGACGGTGACAATTTCGGATTCGATGAACGGAGCAGTAATTTATTACACAACCAATGGCACGTTGCCTACGAACCAATCCGCCGTTTACTCGACGCCACTTACGATCTCGAGCTCGACCTCAATCTATGCGATGGCGACGTATCCTAAACTCGCAAATAGTGGCGCCGTCCTCGCAAGCTACTCCATCGTGCTTCCAACGGCGCCAGCACCGACCTTCTCACCAACACCATCCACTTTCATCCCGCCGCAATCGGTGACACTGTCAAATACTGCTAATTTACCGATGTACTACACCACCGACGGATCGACCCCGACAACCAGTTCGACTCTCTACTCAGGGCCCATTTCGGTATCGCACAACACCACCATCAATGCGATCACAGCCGCTTATGGTTACCTGACGAGCGCTGTATCCACCGGCGTTTACCTGATCCAGGGGCCGGCTCCGACTTTCTCCCCGTCGTATGGCACATACTACACGGCTGAGAACGTCACGATCTCGGATACGGTGAGCGGTGCGACCATCTACTACACGACGAATGGATCGGGCCCAACGACTTCATCCCCTTCGTGCTCGAATCCGTGCACAATTGTGGTCCCAACCACAACCATCATCAAGGCTATAGCTTCCGGCGGGGGATATGCGGCAAGCAATGTAGCGGTTGCGACCTATACGATCTCAGCGAATACCCCGACCTTCTCGCCGGGGTCAGGTACCTACTACACAACACCGCAGTCCGTCACCATCTCAGACACGACCAGCGGCGTGACTATTTATTACACAACGAATGGATCCATGCCCAATACGTCATCCCCTTCGTGCTCGAATCCGTGCACAATCTCGGTTTCGGCCACAGCCACGGTTAAAGCTATTGCCGCCGGAGCTGGGATTTCGCAAAGCAGCGTTGCGGTAGCGACCTACACGATTGCGGCGAATAACCCGACCTTCTCACCGGGGTCGGGCACTTACTCCACGGCACAATCCGTGACCATCTCAGACACGACCAGCGGGGTGACAATTTACTACACGACGAACGGATCATTCCCAACAACGTCATCCACCTCGTGCTCGAATCCGTGCACAATCACGGTCTCGACCACGAGCACGATTAAAGCCATGGCCATCGGCAATGGGATTTCGCAAAGCGGGGTAGGACTAGCGACCTACACAATCACGGGGCATTGACGCGACCGATTTGATTGCGAAAGAAGTGCTTTTTTCTAGGCTGTTACGCTAGATTACAGGCGATGATGACGAGATGCCCTCGCGCCTGCGAGGGCATCTTGTATGGGTTTGCAAACAGCCAGTTAGGACCGACATTTCACGGAACCAACCTTCACGATGCTGGTTGGGGGCAACGGATCCCACGTCGCAACGGGAACAGCCGAAGACGGATTATTGCCGAGTCGGGAAACGCGGTAGGGGCGTGCTACTTCTGTACGCCAGTTTCCTTTATCGATAAACGCCAACCGCAACCGCGCCGCAACGAAATGCCCTCACGAAGTCATTGGCAACCGTCGGAGGCCGGCTCCAAATCCAAGATGACGGATTCTTCCAAACGGGGTCTAAATCCTCCACCACGATTGCATCGATGCCATACTCCCGGCACGTGGCGTCCAACTGGCTGCCATCCGGAAGCGCAAATAAACCGGCAAGTTTCTGCACTCGAAGATCGCAGAGGTCGGGGTCGCCGCCAAACGTTGTCCCACATTCGCCATCACCGGCGGCGGTGTCATGGCCGGAATAGAGCATGTGCAGAATGGGGCGATCCTCCTGGGCCAGGTTGCTTTGCACAACTGCGGAACGGGGCAACTGCTCATTCAGAAGTTCGTAGGCTGAACGAAGCGCATAGGTCCGTTTGCCGAATTGCCCATCGTCTTCCAGCCAAGTGTCGCTCTTAATGGCGCCACGATCAAAAAGGACCGGGAACATGCGCACCATGAACACCTGGTAGGTAGTTCCGAGTAGGCCCAAGAGTAGCATCGTCGCCAGCGCCCTACGCACCCACGGACGCACTGCGGGTTGTGCCGCCACGGTGTGGAACCACCAATCATGAACCATCACGGCCGCCCAGAGCAGCAGGACCAGTTGCGCCGGAAGAAAACATCTCCACCCTAAGTCGTTATTGCGGATGGTACTCGAACGCAGGAATGTGCCGACCAGAAAACTGCTTGCGACCATCGTCCAGCAAGCGAGTTCGTTGGCACTGGCCTCTACGGTGCCGCGCACAAGTTGCCGCAGGCGCAAAACACCCACGGCGAGAAAGAATCCGAGTTCAAGCGCATAGTTGATCGGCAAAAAGAGGACGTTCGCAACTTTCAAGGCAAATGGCGTCCGCAAGTGGATGCCGAACCGTTCGGCGAGATCAATCCCCGGAGAAAACGGGCGCAGCGCGAATTCTACAAAGGCATCCGCGCTGCCGAGACCGCGAAGCTTGGCAAGGAA
>CAVZUP010000045.1:0-11283 GCA_963778255.1 uncultured Acidobacteriaceae bacterium | reverse complement strand
GCACTTCCCGTCCGGAGCCCTGGATTGTGGCCTCGAAAGATGCCAGCGCTCTCATCGTCGGAAGGGATGACACCCTGCACCTCCAATCCGCCGACGCCGCCTGCGTCAGTGAAGTCGCTCTTCACGACGATCACGAGAAGCACCTCAAAGCGGACTGGAAGATTGTGAAGTCCGATGAACTGGAAGTACACGTTCCGCTGAAAGACGCCTCACCCGGATTCCTGACCATGACCGTGAAGAAGTTCGGCCTGCGCGAGCCCGATGAGATCCGCCTTCACACCTACGCCGAAGCGGCCCGCCTCGACGGCTTTGCCATTCACGCCGGCGACCCCGAAGGCGTGCTCAAGGGCACCCGCCTCGATCAGGTCATGGAGCTCGAAGCCGGCGCCTTGGATTTCAAGCCCAAAACGCTCTCCCGCGCCAACCAGCAGGATGAATTGACGCTAGTTTCTGAGGACCCCGCCGCCAGCGCGCTGCTGCAACCAGACCAGGAGATCCCGCTTCATGTCACGCTGAAAGACGGCCGCGTCCTCGACATGAAATCGAAGGTCGAGCCGCGCCGCCCCAGCGTGACCATGATCAGCAAGAGCGTGCAATACGACCAGACCGCACCCCCATCCCTGGTCCACCTCGGCGACCCCGAGGAATTACCGCAGGAGGCGCGCCTCAGTTTTTTCCTCAAGACTCAGGTGCCCGACACTTTCCCGGCCACCGAAGATGTCGAAGTAGCCACCGCCGACGAGTCGTTCCGCGTCCTGCTCAGCTTCAAGGACGGCAATCTCACCCTGCAAGATTCCCGCACCGTGTTTGCTTTACTCGATCCCATGAAGCTTCTAGGCCCGTCCGCCTTCGGCCCTCTGAAATTCCGTCCGGTAGCCGCCGACGGCGTTGAAGGCGACTGGCAGTCCCTGGTGAATCTGGTGCGTGTCCCCGCGCTAAAAGGCGTGCGCTGCGCACCCTCCGGCGAAAAGCGCTGCACCCTAAGCGGAGACAAACTCTTCCTAATCGACGAAGTAAGCACCGATCCCGACTTCAGCAACTCGGTAGCCGTACCCGACGGCTTCACGGAAACGACCCTCCTAATCCCGCCCCTGAAAGGAAAAACCCTCTACCTCAAATTGAGGGACGATCCCACCAGCGTGGATACAGCCGTAGTCCCCACGCTGGCCAACTCGCAATGAGCTTCGATGTTAAAGAGATGAGGTTAAGAGATAGAGATGAAGATCGCGCGGAAGCGCTCTATCGTCCCGTGGCCAGCCGCGTAGCCAGCCGCTGCGGCAAGTTCGCCGCCAGAATTTTCTCCTGCGCCACGCGCAGGTTGTAAGGCACTCGATAGAAAGTAACAATCCAGGCATCCGAATCGAACACGGCAAAGCCCGAACGCCAGTCGCCATCGCGGGGCTGCCCCACCGACCCCGGATTAATCAAATATCGCCGATCCTTGCGCAGCGGCCAGTCGGAGGACTCCGGCTGCCCCACCGTCCGGTATCCCGGACGATAAGCCTCGCTGATCTCCCCCGAAAGCACGAACCCGCCCTGCAGATGAGTGTGTCCAAAAAAAGTCACCGGAACAGGATCGGTGATCAGCGGTGCAATCGCGTCGCGCGCGCTGACCATGTATTCATCTTCGTCAAGCGAGGACCCATGCACGAACTGGACGCCAGGCAGTTCAGCAAGTTTGATCGGCCCCTGCGGCAACCCACGCAGCCAGTCCAGATTTTCCGGCGTCAGCTGCTCGCGAGTCCACAGCGTGGCCAAACCGGCAACAGGATTGAACTCCTCAAGGTTCATCAGGCCGCTGACCGCGCGGTCGTGATTTCCGCGGACAAAAACGTGTCCCAAAGACTGCGCCTTGGCAATCACTTCGTTGGGATTACCCCCATAGCCAACCGTGTCTCCAAGATTCACGACAAGGTCGTGGGCCGGAGCGGCCGCCAGACAAGAGTCCAGCGCCTCAAGGTTGCTGTGAATGTCGCTTACAAGAAGGATACGCACAGAGTCAGGATTATAGCCTTTCCCGCCAAGAAAGCGACGAGCTGCGGAGCCTCAGTTTGTTTTCATCGCACAGAATTGGGTTTAGGGAAGGGCACGAGTTCACTCGTGCCGTTAATCCGCCAAAAATACGTCCGCGCTTTAGCGCCTGAGGTGCGCCTCCCATCACCCTCGACAAGTTTTCCCGCCACGAGAAATCAAACGCCGTTAAGAAGCTACGGCAAATTCACCACTGGACACCGCGCCCAATGCCCCGCCCCCACTTCCACCAGCGGAGGCATCTCAACCGCGCAAGACGCAACGCGCACCGGACACCGCGGTTCAAATGGACACCCCGCCCTAAGCTGCCCCACCGCAGGCACCGTCCCCTCAATGGTAGCCAGCGGAGCCGCGCGATCGGTAGCCAGCGTGGGAATCGCGCGCAGCAGTCCCCGAGTATAAGGATGAGCCGCCGCCTGAAAAATGTCGGTCTTGGTGCCCAGCTCAACCAGGCTTCCCGCATACATCACGGCCACGCGATCGGCCACATGCGAAACCACCGCCAGATCGTGCGAAATGAAAAGCATCGCCAATCCAAATTTGTGGCGCAGGTCGTTGAGCAAATCAAGAATCTGCTGCTGAATCGTGACATCAAGCGCCGTAGTGGGCTCGTCGGCAATCAGCAGTTGCGGACGATTCACGATCGCCATCGCAATCATCACCCGTTGCCGCATCCCTCCCGAAAGCTGGTGCGGATAACTGCGCGCCCGCTCCTCCGGCTCCGAGATCGCAACCTCGCGCATCCCCTCCACCGCGCGCCGCCAGGCTTCCGCCTTCGATACACGTTGATGAGCCAGCACCGCCTCCGCAATCTGATCACCCACCCGCATCACCGGATTAAGCGCCGTCATCGGCTCCTGAAAAATCATCGCCATCCGCGACCCGCGCAGCAATCGCAGTTGATCCGCAGGCAGCGAGGTGAGCCGCGCCGCCCGCCCATCGCCGTTCTGAAAAGTAATCTCCCCCGCAACCACCGCCGCCGGCGGAAGCAGTCCCATGATGGCCAGCGATGTAATGGATTTCCCCGACCCCGATTCCCCCACCAGCCCCAGCACTTCCCCCGGAGCAATCGAAAAAGAAAGCCCCCGCACCGCAGCCATCGGCGCAGCCGTTTCAGGAGCCGCCTCGCGCACCGCCCCAGCCAAAACCGCCCGCCCAGCGCGCGCCTGCGGAAACCACACCGTCAACTCCCGGATATCCAGCAGCCATCCCACGAGCCCTATCGTATCAGCCGCCAAGTCCGCTCCATGAATGCCCGTGTGGCGCGGGCGCCCCGCCCGCGTGCCGACACTACCCGAGACCCAAGCTAAGCAAGCCGAGAGAAACCGAACCGCAAACGCACCCTCCGAAGCAGCGAAAGGCCAGGCGCATTGCCGGTATATCATTCCAAGAACTATGCAAACTTTCGATCCGGCCGGAGCCGAATTCCTGCGCATCTCCGAGCACTATCGGCGGATGACTGACGAAGAACTCCAAGTCCTGATCCCGCAAAGCTCTGAATTGACCCCTTTCGCCCAGCAAGCGCTAGCGAACGAGGTCCGGTCCCGCGGCCTGAAGGCGGAGCCAGCAGACGAGAAGCTGTCCCCTCCATCACCCTTCAAGCCGCCGCCAGCCTTCTTCGAGCGCGAATCGCCAAAATTCCGCGACGAGCCCGCTGACGATTCTTCCAGCTCCGATTCTCCCGAGTCCGATTCTTCAGAGGAAGACAATTACGACGAAGACCGCAAACTGGTTGAGCTCTGCACCGTATGGAGCCTCCGCGACGCGCTCAAGGTCCAGGAGATTCTTGATGCGTCGGGCATCCCATGTTTCATGGGAAAGGAGAAAGCGACCACCGCGGACAAAGTGACCTCGAATTTCGCCAATGGAGTCAGCGTACAAATCATGCAAATCGGTTTGCCCTGGGCAAGGTCGGCAATGGCGCACTACGAGCCCGAGGACGATCCGACTCCAATCGAGAATGAGGAGCCCGAAGAGCTGGTGGTCCGCTGTCCCAAATGCCATTCCACCGAAGTAGTTTTCGAAGGAACCGATACGCTGGTAGTCGCCACCGATGACTCCACCCAAAAATACAAATGGACCTGCGATGCCTGCGGCAACCAATGGGAAGACGACGGCGTAGCACAAGAGGAATGAACGTCACGCACCATAATCGACCCGCAGACGTGGCAACTCGGAGCACCCTTTACGTCAGCGGGCCGTCGGCTACGCAGTTGCCCTGCGAACAGCTCGCTCGACAGCCTGCGGGAGCCGCACAGGCACGAAGTACTCTTCCGGATACAGGTAGTCTTCGCCGGACTCGTCGACGACCCGAATCTGATGACGTTTCAACCCTGCCTTGTCCGGGAGGACTTGATAAATCTTGCGCAATTCCAAGGAAGCCGCATAGCCTTTATTGCCGACGCAGATGACGTATTGTGCTTCGCTTTTCATATCAGTCAAGGACGCGTTGATCTTATATTCCTTCGCTCCGATGCCGTGGGCTTCGTACCAATGGATTTCCGCATGGCATATCGTACCATCGTGAAATTCCACTTCAGCCGTACCTTTCAACTTCCTCCAGCGCCCCTTCCCGTAGGCCTTCCACAAGCGCCTGCGCTCGCGGAGCGCGGCACCGGCCGCAATCGACTCCATGTTCGTGATCGCGCCGACAATTTTGAAGTGCATGCGCTATTACCGCCAATCAAAGTCTGCGGAGTCTCCGCTTGGGGCGGGACGAACGCGTCCGCCCCAAGGGGAATAAACCTAGCTGCACCCGCTAGTACTCCCGCAGCTCATGCACTTATAGCAACTCCCATTACGCACCATGATCGATCCGCACACGTGGCAACTGGGAGCATCTCCCATATCGATCATGCTGGCCAGCGCATCAGCGGCATGAACCGAGCCGGAGCCAGACCGCGTCTCCGCCGCCGCATCCGCCGTGCCGTTCAGATCGCCAATCCCTTCCGGCGTCGCCTGCGGCTTCGGACGAAGGTTCTCGAACAGAAACTGCTGCTGACCGCTGAGGAAGCGCATTTGCAGCCAGCGGAAAATGTAGTCCATGATCGACTTGGCAAACCCGATATCGGGATTGCTCGACCATCCGCTGGGCTCGAAACGTGTGTGCGCGAACTTGTCGCAGTACAGGCTCAGTTGCACGCCGTGCTGCAGCGCGATCGAGACCGCCAACGCAAAACTGTCCATAAGGCCCGAAACCGTCGAGCCTTCCTTGGCCATCTTGATGAAGATCTCGCCCGGTTGGCCATCGGGATACAGGCCGACGATGATGTAGCCCTCGTGGCCTCCGATGTTGAACTTGTGCGTGATCGACATGCGCTCTTCTTTCAGCTTGTGGCGCACGGCTCGTGGTGGAGCGTCGAGGTTGTCCTCTGCGGTAAGCGCCAGCGCGGCTGCATTCCTGGCCGCGTCGTCCTTGGTGGAGTTCGCCGTCTTCGAGCCCGCCGCCGAAAGCGGCTGCGCCTGCTTGCATCCATCGCGATACACCGCAACCGCCTTCAGCCCCAACTTCCACGCCTGAATGTAAGTCTCCGAAACATCGTCCACCGTCGCGGCATTGGGCAGGTTAACCGTCTTCGAGATCGCTCCCGAAATAAACGGCTGCGCCGCCGCCATCATTTTCAGGTGCCCCATGTAATGAATGGACCGCGTGCCCTTAGCCGGCTTAAACGAGCAATCGAACACCGCCAGGTGCTCATCCTTAACATGCGGAGCGCCTTCAATGGTCCCCGTAGCGTCGATGTAACTCACGATCGCATCGGTCTGCTCATGTGTGTAACCCAACTTGAAGAGCGCGCCCGGGACAGTGTTATTCACAATCTTGATCATCCCGCCGCCCACCAGCTTCTTGTACTTAATAAGAGCCAGATCGGGCTCGATCCCTGTGGTATCGCAATCCATCATGAAGCCAATCGTGCCAGTCGGCGCCAGAACCGTCACCTGGGAGTTGCGATAGCCATGCTTTTCGCCGTGGGCCAGAGCTTCATCCCAGCAGGTTTTGGAAGCCTCGTAGATAGCTGCGGGGACGTTATTCTTATTGATATTGTTCACGCTGGCCCGATGCATCCTGATGACATCCAGAAACGGCTCGCGGTTGATATACCAGCCGGGGCAGGCCGCTCCAGGCATATCTTCCGCCTTAGTTACTCCCAGTCTGTTCTGTACAGTATCGGTAATCGGAGTGAGTGGCTCGCATTGCGCCGCTATTCTCGAGGATTGCAGATAAGCTTCTCCGCACATGATGGCGGTTACACAGGCGGCGTAATCCCGCCCGGCGTCGGAATCGTAGGGGAGTCCCGCAGCCATCAAAAGAGCGCCCAGGTTTGCGTAGCCCAATCCCAGCGGGCGGTAGTCGTGCGAGTTCTTGCCGATAATTTCCGTGGGATAGCCGGCGTTATCCACCAGAATCTCTTGCGCGGTAATCGTCACATCGACGGCCTGCCGGTAAGCCTCCACGTCGAAAGTTCCGTTGGGCGCGAACTTCAACAGATTAAGGCTGGCCAGGTTGCAGGCGGAGTCATCCAGGAACATGTACTCGCTGCAAGGGTTGCTGGCGTTGATCCGGGCCGTGTTCTTCGAAGTGTGCCAGCGATTGACGGTCGTGTCGTATTGCATCCCAGGATCGCCGCAATGCCAGGTAGCTTCGGAAATCTTCTGCAGCAGGTCTTTCGCCTTATAAGTAGTCACGACGCGGCCGTCCACAATGGCACGCGTGGAAAAATCGGTGTCGCGCATCACAGCAACCATGAAATCGTCAGTTACTCTGACCGAGTTATTCGCGTTCTGGAAGAAGATAGAGCTGTAGGCGTCGGAGTCGGGATGCGATCCATCGTATCCCTGCGCCACCAGCGCGTGCGCCTTCGCTTCTTCTTTGGATTTGCACTCGATGAAGTCGACGATATCGGGGTGGTCGATGTTCAAGATGACCATCTTGGCCGCGCGGCGCGTCTTGCCTCCGGATTTGATAACTCCGGCAAAAGCGTCGAAGCCTTTCATGAAGCTGAGCGGACCGCTGGCGGTTCCGCCTCCGCTAAGAACTTCAGTCGAAGAGCGCAGCGGCGAGAGATTCGTGCCCGTGCCCGATCCCCACTTGAAGAGCATGCCTTCGGTCTTCGCCAGCGTAAGGATGGAATCGAGCGAATCCTTCACCGAATTGATGAAGCAGGCCGAGCACTGCGGACGCGTGTACCCGGTGGCGCCGAATTCCACCTGCTGCGTGGTGAAATTCCAATGCCAGTTGGTGGCGTCGGATTTCGGCTCCACGCGTTCGCAGCCCACGTTGAACCACACCGGCGAGTTAAACGCCACGTGCTGCCGGAGAAGCAGGTGCACAAGCTCATCGTGAAAAGTAGCGGCGTCTTCCGCGCTGCGGAAGTATCCGTCTTTCATGCCCCAGTCGCGAATGGTCTCGGCGACGCGCGCGACCAATTGACGCACGCCGGTTTCGCGTTCATCGGTGCCGATCTGTCCGTGCAGATATTTCGACGCGACGATATTGGTCGCGGTCATCGACCAGTCCTTGGGGACTTCGACATCCTTCTGCTCAAAGATCATGCCGCCCTGGGCATCGGTGATCTGAGCGTTGCGGAGTTCCCACTCCACCTCGTTGTACGGTGAAACACCGGACTTGGTGAAAAAACGGCGAAAAGTCAGGCCGGGGGCCTTCGTCTTCTTATTAGCGGCAGCATTGCTGGCGGCGGTTTGAGTTTTGATTTGGTCGCTCACTTCGGGCATTTCCTTCTCCTAAAATTAGATGATGGCAAAAGACAACCGATTTCAGAGTTTTCTGGGTTTCAACGTCAAAACCAAGCGTTCCTGAAACTTTCTTATAACCACTATGAAATACGCTCTACTCATTTCCAAAAATGCAACCGCATCGCGGAGAAGCGGATTGCCCCCGCTTCTTCACGCAAGCCCCTAAGGGCACTTGATTTTCGAAGAACCTTGGCATCCCGAGCGATGCCCTGATACGGGACCTGCGTCTGTAAAGACGGGGCAAGCCCCTCCTCTACAGGCATTTTTTCCTACGGAGCTGGATCGGGCTGCGGACCTTTCCGGAAATTGTGTTCTGGGAGCGCCGTCGGCGAATCGGGCCGGGGGGTCTGGACTGGAGTGACTCCAGAGTTGTTGGGGCATTCAATACCATGACGGGCAAAAGAGGCGGCAACGAGTTCGATCAAACTATCCATCGGGGCTCCTAAAACGATGCGACGGAGACGAGGCGCACCCCTTCTCCACAGGGCTCGGGCTACAGCTTGCGCCGAGCCCACTTCCATTCCTTTGATGAATCCCCGGCGAGATGCCCGGCTTCAGCCAGGACCGGGGGAAGTCACCGCTTGTTCCCATCTGCTCTTTTCATCCACTATGGAGGGATGCTTTTCCGTGAAAGGGAAGACGCGAAGTCACCTCAACTTTGGGTCTCGCCCCTGGCGTTTTATGGTCATCGCCCCCTTACAAAAGGGGTCTGCAAAAAGTGCTCGGGATGCTTAACGTACTCCCGTATATGGTGCCTGTCAAGAGAGAAACACAACATCTTGTAGCCCGAAAGTGGTACCGGTGCCAAGTTGGGAAAGTAGCATCAGCGTCCAAGATCCAAAGCTCAACCGGCTGAACACGATAGAGACGCCTTCGCGACCTTGCAACCTAGCCTCACGCGGTGGACGGCTACGATCTTCTAGCGACGCTCGGGCCACCGGTCGGGCCGGCCCAGTTGACACCACATCATTCTGCTCCGATCTTTGGTCCAATCTCCGGTCCAAGGGCACGTAAATGTCTTCAAACAGAGCTCGGCAGATGATGCGCCGCATGCCATCGGAGGACTCGACAAAATAGTCGCCGGGGCGGCCGGATTGCTCGCAGCCTAAAGCGTCGGTAAAAACGAGTGGTTCATTAAGTTGACGGGCGCGTACCAGAAAACGGGTACGGTAGACGGTCCATTGGCTTTGACGACTCATGGTTATTCCCAGTTCTCACTTCCAGCGACTCAGGCAACAGGCCGATGTTCAATCCTGCGCTTTGACCTTGGCACAACACGCTGCCCTGCGAATTTTTATCTTGAGTGGAGTGACTGTACGCGCAGAAAAAAGGAGGGTCAATACCATAAGAATTGTGCAACGGTGGAATTCTCGCCCGCGAATTGGGCCATCCAAATCCGCATGGAATCTCGGTCGCCCATACCTACGATTGGCGCACGAGCCGCGGGGTTTGAACGCCTACCGCAAAATTGCGCCGGACGATATCGCGCCCGCTAGACGGAATTTACACAAGCGGTGCACAGGTTAAGAACAGTTGCCCGTTGCCGATTCTGGTTGCTACGTGTTGCCAATGGCTAGTATGCTCTCGAAACCAACGAGCTCGGGTGCGCTCAGTTTCTTGGGATTGCTCAATCGACGCCACCTGGGAATCGATATCTGCCATGAAAAAGAATCTCTGGAGAGCGGTGATCGAGATCGCGTTCATCGTCTTCCTGTTCTATGCCAATCTTTTGATGGGAGAGTTCGAGCGCTCAGGCATGGGACAGAAGCGCGGTGTGGCTTGGGCACTCGCAGATGTTTTTACCGCCGCCAATTTTGAAATTGCCATGATCGCCGCGCTCATCGGCTATGTGGTCTTCGAGTTTCTTCGGAAACGACTTTAGGCAAACGCGGCCCTGATCCTTGGCCGCAAAAGAAACCACAACAGCGCGCCGGCGATAATGACGCCCGTTCCCCCGCCCAGCCAGTCGCCTCGAGCGCAGTTCCCGAGATCGCCTAGAACCTGTGTGCCAATGATGGCGACCGTCAGTCTCCATCCCCAGAGCCGGCGGCGAAACCATCCAATGGCTGCAAAAGTAAGGGCAAGGGTGAGCAGCAGAAAGAGAATCCCAACCTCACCGCCCCAAGGCGCTAGCTGTTTGTAAGCTGCCGGATTGAGCGCCCAGATCCGGTCGAGAGTCGTGCCTCGCCAAAGCAGAGTCGTTGCGGCCAGACTCGCCACCACAGCGCCAACCAACAGGAAAATGCCGACGGCTGTGAATCCTGGCGTTCGAGACCTGCGAGCGAGGTCGATGCCATCGTTGTCCCGCATCAGCTGAATATAAGCCAACGCAGCAACCCATGAGCGGATACTGGCGTGCATCCAGTTCGCCGAAGACCAAGAAAAAGCCCCGGCCGTTAGACCGGGGCGAAGACGAACTGCAAAATTTCAGTTGCAGCCCTGGCCGTTGGTGATGCCGGTCAGGACATTGCCAGCCGCCGTGAGTCCGCGGCTGTAGCAGTATCCGGTGGAGTTCGCGCCGAAATAGCTTTGTGCGCTCGACTGGCCGGTGTTCCCGGTGAAGTTGCCGCTGGCATCGAAGTTGAGCGTGTCCGTAGTGGTCACACGGTTCTTGACCAGGCTGAAGTTGATCGCCTGTCCGTTTTGTTTCGCCGCCTCATCCTCTTCGAAGTATTGGTTGCTGGTGGTGGTCTGGGTTTCGGAGCCGTCCGACGCCACCAGCACGGTGATGTTCAGCAGCAGCGGCCAGTCATGATTGACGGTGTAGACGGTGCTGCCGCTCGCATCCTTGGTCGTCACCACAGAATGGAGCGTGCTGGTCTGTTTGATGTTCTGCTCGTATTCCACGTTTGTCAGCTTGAAATTCTGCAGGCTGTCGAATCTGATGTCTTGAGCCACCGTTGTAGTAACCGGACCGTGAGAAGTGTACGCGGTTCCGGAGATCTGGAAGTCGTGGCTCGAAGCGACGTTGACGCTACCGTGGATGTTGCCATTCTTCCCGGTGCCAATGTTTTCGGTGACGGTGGGCACAGGAACGGCCAGCGTGTTAGTGGTGACCCCTCCACTCACCTGTGTGGCATTTTTATCGAGATAGAGCCGAAGCGAGGCGGTAGCGGAGAAATAATTATCGGCGTTGAAGACGCTGAGGGCGATGGTGTGCGGCTGCCCGTCGCTCAACACAGCCGCGAAAGGCGTGAGGTTGACTTGGTAAGGCAAGAAATTCAAAGTCTGGACGCCGGGGATCGGAATCCACAGAAATGGATCGATGCCTCCCGTGAAGATCCACGGATAAACAGGCGCAACGCCCGCCGGAGTCCCGTCAATGGTGACTTCAGATTCGCGGAAAGCGGTGCCAGGACAACTTTCCAGCTCGTTCGCGACGTCGTTGGGAACGCACGTATACCAGAATTCGTCATCGTACTGGCTCTGGGCAAAAACATCGAAAAAGACGCTCAGCAATACGAGAATTCTACGAATAAATTATAAACATAAACATAA
>CAVZUP010000044.1:0-14997 GCA_963778255.1 uncultured Acidobacteriaceae bacterium | reverse complement strand
CGTCGAGCGGAAGATATTTTTTGGAAAGGGCAAGGCGCAGCTCATGCCGCAACCCGATTCAATGTGAGCTCCGCAGAGGTTCGGGAAGGAGAGGTTCGGGAAGGGCACGACTTTAGTCGTGCCGCATTCCGCCAATAATTGATGGGCGCTTTAGCGCCTGAGGTAGGCTTCCATTTAAGATTGTTTCGTGCAGTGACTCGCCGTCAAGGCGGAGGAAAGAACTTGAAAAATCGCAATTGCTTTGGCACTTACTTAAAAAGCGCGGCCCTCATCCTGGCCGCCGCGTTCCTGATCGCCCTGACGGCATGCAACCGCAACAGCGCCGGCGGAGATGTCATGGCCGCCGTCAACGGACGCAAGATCTACCGCAGCGAAGTCGACAAATATTACGCGAATCAAACCGCAGGCTCCGATCAGCAACCGACCGGCGAGCAGGCCGTAAGCCTTCGCCTCAGTATCTTGAATGAGCTGATCGAAACCGAAATCCTCATGCAGCGCGCCGAAAAGCTCGGCCTGCTCGCCACCGACGAGGAAGTCGATCGCAAGCTCAACGAAATCAAATCGCCCTACACCGCCGAGGAATTCAACAAGCGCCTGCAGGACAAGAAAATTTCCCTCGACGATTTCAAGCGCGACCTGCGCCGCTCCCTCACCCGCGACAAGGTGCTGAACAAGGAAATTACCTCGCGCATCAACATCACCGATCAGGATGTATCCGGCTATTACAACGATCACAAAGCCGAGTTCAACCTGATCGAGGCGCAATACCACCTGGCCAAAATCATGGTCTCTGGCATGAACAGCGGCCAGGTCCACAATCTGCAAAACAGCAAAGCGCAGAACGACGCCGAAGCGCGCAAGAAAATCCAGATGATCGCCAACCGCCTCGACAGCGGCGACGACTTCGCCACCCTCGCCATGAATTATTCCGAGGACCCGGAAACCAGCAACAACGGTGGCGACCTGGGCATGGCTCCGGAATCCGCGTTAAAGAACGCCGATCCCGCAACTCGCGACGCGGTCATGAAGCTCAAGCCCGGGCAATATACACCGGTGGTGCCCCTGGTCAATCCAACCAATCACCAGCCCTACGCCTACATGATCGTGAAGCTCATCGCCAAGGAGCCCGCCGGCCAGCGTGACCTGAACGATCCCCGCGTGCAGCAAGCCATTCGCCAGCAGTTGCGCGATCGCCGCGAGCAGCTATTAAAAGCCGCCTACTACGAGACCTTGCGCGACGACTCCAAAGTCACGAACTACTACGCGCAAGAAGTAATGAAGAATCTGGGAGCAGCACAGTAACCCTTATCGTGCATGAAATCCATGTCATGCTGAGCGAAGCGAAGGACCTATGCATTTGCACTCGGCAGGGGAGTGCTAGCTCTACCCCTCCAGCTTCTTAGTCAAAACTTCATTCACCAGCTGCGGATTCGCCTGCCCCTTCGAAGCCTTCATCACCTGCCCCACAAAAAATCCAATCATCGTCTTCTTGCCCGCGCGATACTGCTCCACCTGCTTCGAATTCGCCGCCATTAACTCATCCGCCAGTTTTTCCAAAGCCGAAGTATCGCGTGACTGCTCCGGACGCCCCTCCGCCTCATAAACCGCCGGAAAATCCTGACGCCGCTCAAAGCAAAGATCGTAAAGATCCTTCAGCATCTTGCCCGAGATCGCACCCGACTCCACCAGATCCGCCGATGCCGTCACCCCAGCCATCGTTATCGGAGACTGCTCCACCTCAAGCCCCGCCGCCTTAAGCCGTCCCAGCAATTCGCTCTGCACCAGATTCGCCACGCGCTTGGGATTCTTAGCCATCCGCGCCGCCGCTTCAAACTGATCCGCCATCGCCCGCGTAAGCGTCAACGTATAAGCATCGCCCGCCGTGATGCCATATTCCCGAATCATGCGCGAGCGCCGCGCTTCCGGAAGCTCCGGCAACCCCGCGCGAATCTCGGCCTGCCACTTCTCATCCACCACTAGCGGCAACAGATCCGGCTCGGGAAAATATCGATAGTCGTGCGCCTGCTCTTTCGAGCGCATCCCGTAAGTCTTGCCTTCGTTCGCGTTATAAAGGCGCGATTCCTGCGTAATCTTGCCGCCCGCCTCCAGCACCTCGATCTGCCGCTCGATCTCGTACTCCAAAGCCTGCTTCACGAAGCGAAACGAATTGACGTTCTTCACCTCGGTCTTGGTGCCGAACTCTTTCTGCCCCCGCGGACGCACGCTGATGTTAGCGTCGCAGCGCAGCGACCCCTCCTCCATATTGCAGTCGCTAACCCCGGTGTAAAGGATGATCTCCTTCAGCCGCGTCAGGTATTCGTAAGCTTCCTCGGGAGAGCGCATGTCCGGCTCACTGACAATCTCCGCCAAAGGCACGCCTGTGCGATTCAAATCGATCGCCGTCTTATGCGCGGACTCCGCAAACCCCTCATGCAGACTCTTCCCCGCGTCCTCTTCCAGGTGCAGCCGCGTAATGCCAATCTTTTTCTTTCCGCCGCCGCTATCGATCTCAATGCATCCAAACTCCGCCAACGGCTTGTCGTACTGCGAAATCTGGTAGCCCTTAGGCAAGTCGGGATAAAAATAATTCTTGCGAGCAAAAATCGAGACTTCATTGACGCGGCACTGCAAAGCCATAGCCGCCAAAGCCGCAAACTCCACCGCCTTCCGGTTGAGCACCGGCAAAGCCCCCGGAAGTCCCAAACAAACCGGGCAAACATTGGTATTAGGCGGATCGCCAAACCGAGTCGAGCAGGAGCAGAAAATCTTGGAAGCAGTCAGCAGTTGCACATGGACTTCAAGTCCAATCACCGGCTCATACTTAGCCAGAAGCCCCGGAGAAACCGCCGAAGTGGTAGCCATATCGAAAGATTATAAATTGGATAAGAAGCCCGTGTAGCGCGGACACTCCTGTCCGCGTGCCGGCAGCGATACGCACTCTCGCACGAACTACCAGGGGCGGGAATTCACCCTACGGCTTCTTCTCTTCCGGCGCGCTCAAATACTTCTCCATCGGAATCTCAAAATACATCAGTTCCGTGCCCTTGGCGTCCTGCACTCCCATCAGAAAAAAACTAGCCCCCGCCAGCGGATGCGAAATATCCAGCACATCAAAAAACAAAAACCCGCGCACCGTGGAATGCGGTTCCACCGCCATCGCGCCAAACCGGGCCTGCTCCAGTTCATCCCAGGTCTTGCGGCTCACCCCGCCCTTCACTTCTTTCTTAGGCAAAGGAATCGGCAAGGTATTCTGCCGGTCGTTCCGCGTAGGATGCGACAACCGCCGCAGCAGATCATCCATCGAAGCCGGAAACAGCTTGCTGCGATCTTTCGTATTCATCTGCGCCTTCATGCCCACCAGAGACACCGGCTGATCCCCATCATTCGTGATGACAAAAAAAACCGGCATATATCCCGCGTTGCGATAGTTGACGCTGAAGATCGAAGCCTTGTCTTCCACGTCATAAGGATCGACCGCGACCGTAACTTTTTCCAGAGGATGTTCGTCATGCGCCGGATAAGTCCGAGCCGCCCGCGCCGTAGGCATCACAAAATCCTTGCCCGCCATCGCATAAGCACAGCAGAACATCACCAAGCCGCCCACCAGCGCCAGCCGCAACGCGCCAGCCGATTCCCGCCTACCAGTTTTCCGCATACGTGAATTATAGGATGCCGAATCCACCGCCGCCGCAAGCCCAATTCAGCGCAGCCCTCGCACCCCTGTCATGCTGAGCGAGGATTGAGCTTCGCAACGCGAAGCGCAACCGCAGTCGAAGCACCCCTACTGCCACGTGCACGTTTTCGGGAAGGGCACGAGTTTTACTCGTGCCATAAGTGCCGCTAAATCAATGGCGGCTTTTAGCCGCTGAGGGCCACTGCCGCCCGCTGCGACTCTTACCCAGTTAGAATGGAATTTCTCTTCCATGTATGCGCTCTACAGTGCGCTGCTCGCTCTATCCCTGCTGCTGACGCTGCCCTACTGGCTGCTGCAGATGATGCGCCACGGCAAATATCGCGCCGGACTGCGCCAAAGGTTAGGAGCAGTTCCCCCCGCATTAGCCCAAGCCAAATCCCAACCCACCATCTGGATTCACGCCGTCTCCGTAGGAGAAGTAGTAGCCGCGAGCGCCGTAGTCGAGGCGCTAAAGCAAAAATTTCCCAACCATCGCATCCTGGTCTCCACCACCACCAGCACCGGCCAGAAACTAGCCGCGCAGCGCTTCAGCCCCGACAACGTCTTCTACTTCCCTTTGGATTTCGCCCTAGCCATCCGCCCCTATCTACAAGCTCTGCGCCCCAAACTCGTAGTAGTAGCCGAAACCGAATTCTGGCCCAACTTCCTCCGCCTCGCCAAACGCAGCGGAGCCCAAATCGCCATCATCAACTGCCGCATCTCCGACCGCTCCCTCCCCGGATACAATCGCCTGCGCCGCTGGTTCCCGGGACTGTTAGCAAAGACGCTCAAAAGCGTAGATATCTTCCTGGCCCAGACCGACGAAGATCGCCAGCGCCTCATCGAGATCGGAGCCGCACCCTCGAAAATCACCGTGGCCGGCAACCTGAAATTCGACGTAGCCCCGCCGCCATCGCCAACCATCGTTGCCAGCCTCCGCGAAAGCTTAGGCCAATCCGAAGCCGACCCAATCCTGGTCTGCGGCAGCACATTAGAAGACGAAGAAGGCTCGCTGCTCTCGGCCTTCCGCAACATCCTCGCCCACCATCCCAAAGCCGTCATGATCCTCGCGCCCCGCCATCCCGAGCGCTTCGATGTAGTAGCCGAGCTAGTCGAAAAATTAGGGTTCCGCATGTGGCGTCGTTCTCTCTGGAGCGGCGAGTCTCTAGCCGGCGGCGTCTTCCTCGTCGACAACATCGGAGAGCTAGCCGCCCTCTACTCCCTGGCCACCGTAGCCTTCGTAGGCGGCAGCCTCGTCCCTCGCGGCGGACACAACATTCTCGAGCCCGCTCTCTACGGCGTCCCCATAGTCACCGGCAACCACTACGAAAATTTCCGCGACGTGGTCAACTTCTTCGCCACCCGCAACGCCGTCCGCATCGTCGGATTAGCCGAGCTCCCGCTGGTCTTCATGGAGCTAATCGATAACGCCGGCGAACGCGCAACTCTCGGCCGCAACGCCCTCGCCGCGCTAGACTCCCAGCGCGGAGCCACCGCCCGAACCGTAGCCGCCCTGCTCCAGTTGATGAGTGTTCCCTCATGAATCCGCTGACCGGAATCTACGCAGCCGTCACCGCCGTAAGAAACACGCTGTTCGATCGAGGAGTATTCTCCGCCCAAAAGCTTAATCAGCCCGTGGTCAGCATAGGCAACCTCTCCGTAGGCGGATCGGGCAAAACTCCCTTCGTAATTGCCCTAGGCGAACTCCTCAAAGCGCGCGGCATTCCCTTCGACGTCCTCAGCCGCGGATACGGCCGCAAAACCCGCGGCGTCCGAGTAGTCGACCCCGAAGGCAAAGCCGCCGACTTCGGCGACGAACCGCTCCTCATCGCGCGCCGTCTGCAAGTCCCCGTAATCGTAGGAGAAAGCCGTTATAAAGCCGGCCAACTCGCCGAGCAAAAGTTCGCCGAGCAAACTTCCCAGCCGCAACTGCACCTCCTGGACGACGGCTTCCAGCACCGCTCCCTAGCCCGCGACTTCGACATCGTCCTGCTGACCGAGCGCGATTTCGCAGACACACTTCTGCCCCAGGGACGCCTGCGCGAGCCGCTCTCGTCCCTCCAACGCGCCGATGCCATCGTGCTGCCCGCCAACCTCTCAGCCGATCATCCCGCGCTCACCCAAAAGCGAATCTGGCGCATGGAGCGCAATCTGTTTCTCCCAACTCCGCCCGCCAAACCCGTTGTCTTCTGTGGCATCGCCCGACCTGAACAGTTCTTCGCCCAGGTACGCGCCGCCGGAATCACTCCCGCCGCGGAGATCAAGTTTCGCGACCATCATGCTTACGACGAGGACGACATAGTGTCCCTTGTCGGCACGCGCATCAAACAAGGCGCCGACGGCTTCCTGACCACGGAAAAAGACGCCATCAATCTCCCCCCTCAGCAGGACTTGCTCTACCCCTTAGCCATAGCCCAACTCCGCCTGACCCTCGATCGCCCTGCTGACCTTGTGGATGCCATCCTCGAGAGAATTGCCAAACCAAAGCCCCGCTCGTGAGAAAATCTAAGGTTGCAGCGGCTATTCCTAACTTGATGACAAAGCACATAAAAGAAAACGATCGCCTCAGAAAGATCGTCGAATCCTTCCCTAAGCTCACCATCACCGTTCTAGCCGACCTAGTCGCCGACGAATTCGTCTTCGGCGAAATTTCCCGCGTCTCCCGCGAAGCCCCCGTACTCATCTTGCAGCACCGTGACCACAAAGTGGTCCCCGGAGGCGGCGCCAATGCCATCTACAACCTCGCCGACCTCGGAGTAAGCGTCCTGCCCGTAGGTGTCGTCGGTGACGACGAACCCGGCAAGCTGCTGCTCCGCGCCTTCCGCCACAAGCGCATTCCCGTCAGCGGCGTTTTCAAAGACAAGAGCTATACCACCGTCACCAAAACCCGCATCCTGGCCGGATTCGCCCACACCGCCGGACAACAAGTCGTCCGCCTCGACCACGAGCCCGCTGAAGGCCCGAACGCGCATCTGCGCCGCGAACTGGTTCTGGCCGCTCGCGAATACGCCCGAGCCTCCGACGCCCTGCTGGTTTCCGATTACGGATACGGCGCCGCCACGCCCACCCTGCTGAATCTGATCCGCGAGAAGCGCGGCCTCGACAAAGTTCCCGTCACCCTCGATTCGCGCCACCGCCTGATGGAATTTTCCGGCGTCACCGCCGCCACGCCAAATGAATCCGAGGTCGAAGAAGTCTTAGGCATCCGCATCGGTAACGACTGGGAGCGTCTCCTAGCCGCCGGAGATCAAATCGTAGGTGGAATGAACCTCGAATCGCTCCTCATCACCCGCGGCAAGGATGGCATGGTAGTTTTCCCGCGCCGCCACAAGCCCATCGACATTCCCATCTACGGCACCGACGAAGTGGCCGATGTAACCGGAGCCGGCGACACCGTAATCGCCACCTTCACCGCCGCCCTGGCCGCCGGAGCCACCGCCGAAGAGGCCGCCCAGCTAGCCAACTACGCCGGAGGCATCGTGGTCATGAAGCGCGGCACCGCCACCGTAACCCAGCAGGAATTGCTGGAAGCATTAGATAAAGCGCCCAGACCAGTACGCGAGGATTAGCCGTCACGCAGCGACCGTAACTCACAGCAGGCCTTTAGAAGGTCAGGCCTCGGTAAGTGCAGGTCTTGGGAAGGAAGGGTTTGGGAAGGGCACGACTTTAGTCGTGCCGAAAACCGCCCAAAATGTGGCCGCGCTTTAGCGCCTGAGGTAAGCGCTTTCCGGCCGCGCGGAGTTTTCACCACTCTGTCTAGCCGCTGAGGGCGGCAGCGCCCTACAATCGATATCTTGAACCCATCCTCCCATCAAAAAATCGTCTCCCGCGCCGAACTCCAGCAGCGCGCGGCCGATTGGCGTCAATCCGGCCATCGCATCACCCTGGCCAACGGATGCTTCGACATCCTCCACGTAGGCCACATCCGTTATCTCCGCGCCGCCCGCGAACTGGGAGGCAAACTGATCGTCGCCGTCAACGCCGATGCCTCCGTGCGCGCCTTGAAAGGGGAAGGCCGTCCCGTAATGCCCGCCGAAGAGCGAGCCGAAATTCTAGCCGCTTTAGCCGACGTGGACGCCGTAGTCATCTTTCCCGAAAAAGACGTACGCGCCATCATTCGCGAAATCCGTCCCGACTTTCACGCCAAAGGCACCGACTACACCACCGCAACCGTTCCCGAGCGCGACGAAGTCGAAGCCTGCGGAGGCCAAGTAGCAATCGTGGGCGATCCCAAGAATCACTCCGCCACAGAAATTATCCGCACGCGGCTGAGGCCGCAAAAGTCGTGAGCCTCCACCGTCTGCTGATCGTGCGCCTGAGCGCCATGGGAGACATCATTCACACCCTGCCCGCCGTCGCCGCCCTACGCCAGGCGTTTCCCAACGCGACCATAGGATGGCTGGTAGAAGAGCGCTGGGCCGAGCTCCTCTGCACGCTACGCTGTCCCCGCTCCGGACCGCGCTCTCCGCAGCGTCCGCTAGTCGACCGCGTTCACACCGTCAACTTAGCGGCGTGGCGACGCGCACCGTTCTCCTTCAATACCGTGCAGCAAATGGCCGTAGCCTTGAGTCAATTGCGCGGAGTCGAGTACGACGCCGCCATCGATTTCCAGGGCGCAATCCGCTCCGCCTTGCTGGCCCGCTGGTCCGGCGCGCCCACGATCTATGGCGACGCCCAGCCTCGTGAAAATGCCTCCAGCATGTTCTACACCCGAAAAGTACTGACCACCGGCGCCCACGTAGTCAAGCAAGCATTAGAACTGGCCGGAGCTGTCATCTCCGGATCAACCACGCCCGAAGCTCAAGTAGAGCTCCCAGTAGACCCCGACGCCGAAGCCAAAATTGCCCCGATCACAGCCGCTGCGAAAGAATTCATCATTCTCAATCCCGGCGCAGGCTGGGGAGCAAAAATGTGGCCCGTCGACCGCTACGGCCAGGTCGCGCAAGAACTAGCCAAAGACGGATTCTCTTCGCTAATAAACTACGGTCCAGGAGAAGAAGATCTGGCCGACGCCGTCGAAACCGCCAGCGCCGGAGCCGCCAGAAAAGTCTCCTGCTCGGTCTCCGAGTTGATCTCGCTCACCCGCCGCGCCAGACTCTTCATCGGAGGCGACACCGGCCCCATGCACCTGGCAGCCGCGTTGAAAATTCCCGTAGTGGCCATCTTTGGTCCCACAAATCCAGCGCGCAACGGACCCTTCGGAACAAGAGCGATGGTATTGCGCAGCCCCAGCAGCCTGACCGATCACACCCGCCGTCGCGAGCCCGATCAAGGTCTGCTGGAAATCACCGCCGCCAAAGTAGTAGCCGCCGCGCGCAAGCTGTTGCAAGGTTCCACATGATCGAAGCTGCACTTGATCGAGCTTGCACTTGATAAGGCTGCATCTGATTTTGGGCGGCGCACGGATTTGATCCTGGGTGGCGCGAGGATTTGATTTTGGGTAGCTCACGGATTTTATTTTGGGTGGCGCAGCGGTTTACCGCTGCGATCACTGGCTTGTTCTTGAGCGACGGCTTTAGCCGCTGAGGTACGCGGCAAACACCATCGCGAAACTCGCAATAAAGAGATGACTGAACTTTCCCAACCCGGAACGCCTCCGCCAGCCGCCCGCTACACCTGGTCGCGCATAGCCCGCCGCATCCGCGTCCCCCTCGGATTCCTCCTGGCCATCGTCTACATCTGGCTGGCCCACCCCACAAAAATTTCCTTGCTCGCCGGCGTGCTCGTGTTGCTCCCCGGCCTGGCCCTCCGCGGACGAGCCTCCGGCCACGTGCAAAAAGACAAGCAACTCACCACCAGCGGCCCCTACGCCTACACGCGCAATCCTCTCTATCTCGGATCGCTGCTCCTCGCCGCCGGCTTCGCCATCGCCGCCCGCAGCTACTGGATGGTCGCCATCATGCTCCTGATGTTCGCCGCCATCTACATCCCGGTCATCGTCGGAGAAGAACGTTACCTCCGCCAGGCCTTCCCCGAATACGACGACTACGCCCGCCACGTGCCGCGCCTGTTGCCCCGGCTCACCGCCTACGGAAGCCAGCAGAGCGCCTACTCCTCCGCCCGCTACTGGAAGCATCGCGAGTATCAGGCCAGCATCGGCTGCGCCGTCATCCTCGCCATCCTGGTCGCCAAGCTTATCTTCTAAAGGGGGTTGTATCGCGACTGGTCTCATCACACAGATTTGTCATCCTGAGCGACCGGGGCCCCCAGCAAGCCGCCTTTGCTTGCTGGGGTGGGGGAGCGAAGGACCTGCTTTTTGACGGGCAGCGATTCCAACTTGCCTTTAGCTTTCAAACTGCGCCACTCCCTTTTAGGATCAAGCCGATGTGGTAGTCTGCCGTCAATGGCACCGATTCCCGTGGGGCGGCCGCACAAATTGCTGGATTACCGGATGCGCGAAAAGAGTTCGAAACAACGCCCAAAGCAACGCTCGAATCAACGCCGCCTCTGCTGCCTGATCTTTCTGCTCGCCGCCCTGCTGCCCGCTCAGCAAACTCCGCCCACCGCCACCATCGGTGCCGCCCCCATCCAGATCGCCCCGCCCCGTCCCAACTACGCTTTCCCCGACGGCCGCAGCTACGTCTATTCCGCCGAGTGGCATCTCATCACCGCCGGCACCGCCGTCATCCGCATGGACGTCTCCGGCACCGACCGCAAAGTCACCGCCTCCGCCGAATCCTCCGGAGCCATCAACGTCCTCTTCCCCGTCCACGACCGCTTCGAGGCCCACTTCGATCCCCGCTCCTTCTGCTCGCTCTCCATCCTTAAGCACAGCGAGGAAGGCGCGCACAAACGCGAGACCTCCATCCACTTCGATTACGCCCACAAGAAAAGCACGCTCGATGAAAGAAATCTGAAGACGGGCGAGACCAAGCACGTAGAAAACGACCTGGCCGGCTGCGCCACCGACGTCATCACCGGCTTCTACTACCTGCAGTCGCTCCCCCTGCAACCCGGCTCCGTCTATGAGTTCCCCATCAGCGACGGCAAGACCACCCTCGTCCGCGCCACCGTGGAGAAGCGCGAACCCGTCCGCGTCCCCGCCGGAACCTTCCCTTCGCTGCTAGTCACCGCCGAAGCCACCTCCGGCCCCCTTCAATCCAAGGGCAAGGTCTGGGTCTGGTATTCCGAGGATTCCAATCACACCCCGGTTCAAATGCGCGTCAAGCTCGGCTGGGGCACCCTCCTCTTCCGCCTGCAGCGAATCGACAAGTAAGCCCCCGCACCACTTGTCATCCTGAGCGCAGCAGCTACTTCGTGGAACGCGAAGTAGCCGCGGAGTCGAAGGACCCCTACGCGATTCGCGCGACCGGACTGCGACAGGGAGTTCCAACCACAAATCTAGAGGACCACCCGCTCCTGAATTTGTCATCCAGCGCGACGGAAGACCTGCCTGGCGCCGGTATCTCCAAACGGCCATGTCCAAATATCACTTCCAAACTGTACCTTTGAGATTTCTCTCTACTATCGCGCCTAAGGCCGGCGGAGCGGCGAGCCGATAAGAGAACTCCCTTATGGGGATCGAGTGGGATGCTTTCGCGTCCCGACCGTCGGGCCATGCCGTTCCCGCCGCCCCCAAACTCGCGGACGACAACCTGGACAACGTTAAGGCTGCGCGGAAGGTGTCAGCCGGCGGCAGTTACCTGCACCGGCACGAACTGGGGGCAACGAAAAAACTATGGCTCACAATCCAGTGGAGATTTGCGGGTCCGATCCGGATCCCGCCGCTTGTGCGAAAACGACGGAAGCCGGCACGGCCAATGTCTTACTCGTCACCGACAAACCTGGAGACGCCGACCTGGTACGCCTGCGCCTGGTCGAAAGCAAATTCAAGTTTCATGTGAACTGCGTCTCCCGGCTCTCCGACGCTCTCGCTTGTCTGGAAGTCGAAACGCCTTCTCTCGTGCTGGTCGATCCCAACCTTTCCGACAGCCGCGGCGCTGAAACCGTGCGCCGCATCATGCAAAAAGTGCCGAACGTCCCGGTGGTAATCCTATCCGGTCAGTTCGACGACGACCTCGCCCTCAAAGCCGTCCGCCAGGGCGTTCAAGACGTCGTGATGCAACGCGACGTCCACTGCAAATCCTGCAAACGCCTGGAACACTCCCTGGTAAACGCCATGGAGCGTAAGGAAATACTCCACGCTCTGGACGTGTCCCAAAAGCAGCAACTTGAATTCAAGGATCAGTTCCTCTCCCACGTTTCGCACGAATTGCGCACCCCGTTAACCTGCATCCACCAGTACGTCACCCTGCTCCTGGACGGCTTGGATGGCCCGCTCGCACCCAACCAGACCGAACATCTCCGGTCGGTGCTCAAGAGCGTGAATCAGTTGCACGCCATGATTCGCGACCTGCTCGAAGCCACGCGCGCCGAAAGCGGCAAGCTGCGCATACAGCCGCGTTGCATCGATATTGCAGAACTGGTCGAGCAGGCGGCCGCCATGATGTTACCCACCGCCGCCGAAAAACAAGTCGACCTCAATGTGGTTTTGGACCGGACCATCCCGCTCGTCTACGCCGATCCCAACCGCACCCTCGAGGTTCTCATCAACCTCATCGATAACGGCATCAAGTTCACTCCCCCCGGCGGATCGGTCGTGGTAAAAGCCGCCAAGGTCGAGACCGATCCAACGTTCGTCTATCTCTCCGTCAGCGACACCGGCTGTGGCATCCCGTCCGACGCCCTGCCGCGCGTGTTTGAGCGCCTCTACCAGGATCGCAACGCCCTCAGCGGCAACCGCAATGGCCTCGGTCTGGGCTTGTATATCGCCAAGGAAATCGTATCCCTCCACGGCGGCAGAATCTGGGTCGCCAGCGATCCCGGGTGCAGCACCACCTTCTCGTTGACCTTGCCGCTTTATTCCCTGGCCACGCTTCTCGCTCCCGTGATCACCCAGGAAGGCCGTCTGCGGCCGGATATCGTGCTCGTCCGGGTGGAATTGACGCCCCTCTCCCGAGCCCTCCGCGGCAGCTGGAAAGAAATCTGTCAGCGCTCTCTGGAGCGTCTGCAGCAGTGCATCTACGTCGACAAGGATCTTGTCCTTCCCCCCATGGAATCCAGCGCCGCCGAGGAAACTCTCTTCGTCGTCGCCTCGACCGACATGGCCCGAGTCCAGATCATGATGGACCGTATCCGCCGCCAGCTCGGCACCCTGCCCAAGCTCAACGCCAGCGGCATGTTGACCGTCACCGCCCAGCCGGTCCCCGTCCCCCCCGCCGACGACCCTAGAGGTTTGGAACAACAGGTTTGGAGCGTTGCCGACTATGTGACCGAAGCCGTTCAGCACGGTCTTCGGAGTAAGTGAGTAAGTAAATAAGTTCACCGGAAGGGAGAACACCGATATGCTTACCGCCAGTTACACCGAGGATCAGCCTTCGAGACGAGCCAAGATTATGATCGTCGATGACGATCCCGATCTCCGTCAGGCCCTGAGTCTGCGCCTCCGGGCCAATCAATATGACACCATCAACGTGTGCGACGGTTACTCCGCCATCGCCATGGCCCAGAAGGAGAAACCCCACCTCATCATTCTCGACCTCGGCTTGCCCGCTGGCGACGGCTATGCCGTGCTCAAGAATCTGCAGCAGTTTCCCAACCTCGCCAGTATCCCGGTCATCGTGCTCAGCGCCCGCGACCCCGAGGCCAATGAGAAACGTACTCTCGAATCGGGCGCCGTTGCCTTCTTCCAGAAGCCGGCCGATAACGAGGAGTTGCTGGGAGTGGTTCGCGCCAGCCTCCAAGTCGGCTGGGGCTGGGGCGGCCCCTTGCCCTCGTAGCAGAACCACGACTTGCGTAGGGACGGACGCATTCGTCCGTCCCCGCCAGTCATTCCGGCACACAGCCCGTAAGTCCACCAACGACGGCTTCAGATCTGCGGAAAAACTCGCCCGAATCCGGTTTTGGGAAGGGCACGAGTTTCACTCGTGCCATAAGTGCCGCTAAATCAATGGCGGCTTTTAGCCGCTGAGGGCAGACTACGGGGAAGAAGGTAGTTTTTCAGCAAACTGTTTAGACGCCGAGGACAGAGCCATTACCCACTCCCGTTATTGCAGCCGGAAGCGTTCATTCATCAGCCGCTGCAGCCGAGGCCGGTAAATAAGATCAAACGCCAGTTCCTTGCCCGGAAACATGCTCAGCGCCGCCCGCCGCGCATTGGCAGCCATCTCCACCGCCTCTTCTAGCGTCAGATCGGGATCCTGGCTGATCACCGACATCACCATGCTCATCATCACCTGCAATCGCCGTAGTCGCTTTGCTTCTTCCCTGCGCTCGCCGCCGGCAAGTCCCTCGCCCGCTTGTCTGTCGCCCGGTTGTCCCCCGCGCTGAACCTCCATGCTGCCTCCGTCTTTCTTTGGATGTTCATCGCGACCCCCGCGATGCGCCCCAGTCCTGCCATTGTGCCACCTTCCGCCCAGGAAGCAAGCTCCCGGCCGACAATGGTGACTCAGCTTGCTTTCATCCCAAAAACAAAATTGTCATCCTGAGCGACCGGGGCCCCCAGCAAGCCGCCTTTGCTTGCTGGGGTGGGGGAGCGAAGGACCTGTTTTTTGTCGGCAGCAATTCCAAGTCGCTGCGCTGGGTTCGAAAGTTGCAACCTTACCCGGCAGGAACCCCTGAGTCCGCAAGACAGACGTGTAGCAACTGCCGTAATCTGATATCAGGCAGTTCCAAGGAGGACGACATGCCAGAACCGACGAACCCTCAGCCCGAGCCAAACGAAAAGCTAATCAAGATTTTCGACACCGAGCAGGAGAACGAAGCCATCGTGGTCCAGGGCCTGCTCGAATCCGCCGGCATCACCTCGGATCTCAAATCCCTGGACGCCGTCCAGAACGCCTTCCCCGGCATCGGAGGAAACGTCCTCTTAGTGCGCGAACAAGACGCCCCCGAAGCCGAAAAAATCATAGAAGCCTACCGCAAATTGCCCCCTCTAGACGACGAAACCGCCGACATCACCGGTTAAGGGAGAGATTTTCAATACATTTCAGAGTCTCAAGGATTCACAGGCTGAACATGCAGAGAACACTTTGCAACCTTGAAACTTTGAAACCTGCGCTTCTCTTTGGTTTGAACTCGACCCTGCGGACAGGGCTCGCAGGTTCCACGTATCGAACACCGATCCAGCATCCAATTGGGGATTGATCGCAACTTGATAGATTGCTACCGCATGGCTGCCAGTGCTTCATGTTGCAATAGCAACATAACTATGTTGTAATGACAACATAAAGGAGGCGAGCCATGCACGAGACCCTGGACACGATCTTCCAAAGGCGAGCGGTTAAGATCTTTGAACCCGTTGATTATGTTTAATCTACTGGTTC
>CAVZUP010000043.1:0-6078 GCA_963778255.1 uncultured Acidobacteriaceae bacterium | reverse complement strand
CCTGCAGGGAGTTCAAGGCACGTAACACTTTCGGGGGAGAGAATTATGAAGCTGGTGGAAGGGTTCGACAGCAACTATCGCTACATTCTGGTAGCGGCGCGGCGGGCACGACAACTGCAAGGCGGCGCGCCGCCGGTCATCGATACGGGATCGCGCAAGCCTTGCCGCATCGCACAGGATGAAATCAAGGCGGGCAAAGTCAAATGGCTGATTCCGGAGCTTCCGAAATTGCCGGTAGAGGCCGCGAGCGAGACCCTGAGCAAGGTGTTCCTAGAAGACGCGTAGACGCCGATTCGCCGGCGAACGGTATTGCTTCTTCGCGAAGTCAGACGGGCTGCCTTGCCAGTGCAAGAGACAGCAGGTCCTACGCTTCGCTCGTGATGACAATGAGGGTCGTTGATCCGGGGCCTTCTTCCTCTTATGAAAATTGCGCTGGGTGTTTCCGGTGGGATTGCGGCTTATAAGTCGGCGGAAATCGTGCGCCTTTTGCAGGATCGCGGCATCCGCGTGCAAGTCGTGATGACGCGTGCGGCACAGGAGTTTGTTCGTCCACTCACCTTCGCGGCTCTCTCCGGTGAGAAGGTCATCATCGACCTGTTCGGCTCGGATGAATCGCAGGCGAATATCGAATCGGCGATTGAGCACATTGCGATTGCGCAGGCGATTGATGCGCTGGTGGTGGCTCCGGCAACGGCCGATGTGCTGGCGCGCTTCGCGCAGGGGATTGCCAACGATTTTCTCAGCACTCTTTATCTTGCGACTACCGCGCCAGTGGTGGTCGCTCCGGCGATGAACGTCAACATGTGGAATCACGCGGCCACGCGGGCGAATCTGGAGACGCTGCGGCAGCGCGGCGTCCGCATTGTGGAGCCGGGCCAGGGTTATCTGGCGTGCGGGATGACCGGATCAGGACGGCTGGCGGAGAACGAAGCGATTGTGGCGGCGGTGATGGAAGCGCTGGGCGCGGCGCAGGATCTGGCGGGCGAAACCGTGCTGGTGACGGCGGGGCCGACGCGGGAGAAGATCGATCCGGTACGGTATTTGACGAATCGGTCGAGCGGGCGCATGGGCTACGCCATTGCCGAAGCGGCGCTGCGGCGGGGAGCACGCGTGCTGCTGGTAAGCGGGCCGACGGCGATTGCGACTCCGGGGGCGGCGGAAGTGACTCCGGTGGAGACAGCGGAAGAGATGCTGGCGGCGGTTTTGAAATTGCTGCCCGAGAGCACGGTGATTATCAAGACGGCGGCGGTGGCGGATTTCCGGCCGAAGGCAGCGGCGGCGCAGAAGATCAAGCGCAAGGGCGAGCTGACTTTGGAGCTGGAGCCGACCGTGGATATTCTGGCAGAAGTGGCGCGGCGCAAGACTTCCCAGATCGTCGTGGGGTTTGCGGCCGAGACCGAGAACGTTCTGGAGAACGCGCGCAAGAAGCTGGCGTTGAAGTCGCTCGACGCGATCGTGGTCAACGACGTTTCGCGCGCGGGCGTTGGATTTGATTCCGAGCGCAACGCGGTCACGATTATTTCTCAGAGCGAAGTGGTCGAGGTTCCCGAGACCTCGAAGTGGGAAGTGGCGCACCGCGTGCTTGACCAGGTTGTGAAGCTGCGTCAGCGGCGCGGTGTGACTTCACGATAGCTGAGACTCCTTATTCACCACGGAGACACGGACAAAAACAAAGTCCTTTTTTTGATTTCTCCGTGACTCCGTGTCTCCATGGTGAAAAGTTGTTATCCTTACCAGCAATGCCCCGCACTCTTGACCCCGAGCTTCGCCGCGCGCTGGCGGCGCGTATTCGCTTCTACAACGAGATGGGGATTTACGATTTTTACCGGCGGCCGGTGCCGGATCGTGGGGAAGAAGTCTCGTCGCCGATTGCGGTGGGCGAAGAAGAGATCGTTGTATCGCAGCACACACTTGATCCAGGAGAAGAGATGAGTCCACGGAAAGCCACGGTGGTCGCGGCGACGCGCGCTGTTGAAGAAAGCATTTTCGAGGCGATCGCGGCGAAGCCCGAACAGAGTGTCAGCGATCCGGTGAAGGCGCTGAAGATGATCCGCGATGACCTGGGCGATTGCACGCGCTGCGTGCTGCACAAGCAGGGACGGAAGCAGATTGTGTTTGGCGTGGGCGATCCGACGACCGACCTGATGTTTGTGGGCGAGGGACCGGGCGCGGATGAAGACGAAAAGGGCGAGCCGTTTGTGGGACGCGCCGGGCAACTGCTCAACAACATGATCAAGGCGATGGGGATATCGCGCGAGCAGGTGTATATCGCGAACATCGTGAAGTGCCGTCCTCCGGGGAATCGCACGCCGGAGCGCGAGGAGTGCGAGACTTGCTCGCCGTTTCTGATGCGGCAAATTGCGGTGGTTAAGCCCAAGGTGATTGTGGCGCTCGGCGCTACCGCGGCCAAGACTTTGCTGGCGATGAATTCCTCGATGATCCAGTTGCGCGGACGTTTCTACGATTTCAAGCCGACGGGCGTGCGTAGTAACGATCCTAATTGGGATGGATGCAAGCTGGCGGTTACTTATCATCCGGCGTTTCTCTTGCGCGATCCGCGGCAGAAGGGCGAGGCTTGGAAGGATTTGCAGATGGTGATGAAGGAGTTGGGGCTGAAGGCGCCGAAGGCGAACGCGTAGAAGTGGTCTAGCGCGCTCCGGCAAACTCGGCATCAACTGCAATCTTGCGAGGCCGGATGCCTTTGCCGATTCCGCTTCCTTCTGCGATTCTCAGATCGTAGTCGTTCTGAAGATTCAGCCAAAACTGCGCGGGCAGGCCGAAGTACTTTCCCAGGCGAATGGCCGTGTCGGCACTGATGGCCCGGTCTCCCCGGACAACTTCATAGATGCCGGGAAAATTGAGGGCCTTTGCCAGCGCATACGCACTCACGCCCATTGGATCCATGAACTCGGTCTTGAGAATATCTCCCGGATGAACCGCAAATATCTTTTTCGATCTCGACATAGCTGCTCCGTTTCTAGTGGTAATCGACGATCTCCACTTCAAACGCATTTCCATCCCGCCACACGAAACACACGCGATATTGATGGCTGATCCGAATGCTATGGTGTCCAGTGCGATTTCCGCGAAGCGCTTCCAGTTGATTGCCTGGTGGCACGCTCAAGTTGTCGAGCGTGATCGCAGCGTTCAAAATAGCGAGTTTCTTGAAGGCTCTCAGTTGCAAGTCGGTTGGAAGGCGGCGACTCCTGCCCGATTGCCACAGCTTTTCGGTTTCCTTGTCCCGGAAACTCACGATCATTTGATCGAATACTAACGCAACGCGATACTACTGTCAAGCGACAGTATTCACAAATGCGATAGGATCGGATCAGTTCCTACATGCCCCTTTTCTGCGATGTCGCCCTGGCCGTGCCGTTGGATATGGCGTTCACCTATGCCATTCCTCCGGGGATGGATCCCGTGGTGGGCGGGCGGGTGCTGGTGCCGTTCCGGCAGCAGCGGCTTTCGGGGATTGTGGTGGAGCTGCATGACCGGCCGCCGCAGGCTTCTCAGATAAAGATCAAGAAGGTGATTGAGGCGCTCGACCTTGCGCCGGTTCTTGACGAACATCTGCTGAAACTTGGGAAGTGGATTGCCGATTATTATCTTGCTCCGGTGGGCGAGGTGTATCGCACCATGCTGCCGCTCTCGGCCGAGTTTAAGCGGGCGGTCGCTTACCACATTACCGATGCGGGGCGGATGGCGCTGCATTTGGCGGGGATGTCGGGGTCTTCGGCGCGGTCGCAGCGGACTCCGGAGCAGCAGCTGGTCGAATTTCGCGTGCTCGATTTTCTGGCGGAGCGGGAGAGCGTGCGCGAGGAAAGTCTGCGCGGGGCGACCCGTGTTTCGAAGGCGCTGCTGGCGGGGATGGTGCGGAAGAAGTGGATTGCTCGCGAGGATGTGTCAGCGGCCCGAGATGCGGCTCGACTGGTGAAGATTGCGGTGCTGCTGGCGGCGGACGCAACGAAAAAGCTCAATGAGAATCAGCGGACTTTGATTGAGACGCTGGCGGCGGCTGGCGGGCGGTTGCCGGTTGAAACTCTGCGTGGGTTAGATGTTCCTCGTACTACTTTGGGGACTTTGGTGCGGCGCGGACTGATTGAGCTGGTGGATGAGCCACAGGACTTCACTACTTCGAAGCTCAAGCCGCGGCAGTCTCCTTTTGAGTTTGAGTTCGGCGCGGCGCAGAAGGCGGCGCTCGCTCAGATTGGGTTGGCGGTGGCATCGCGAAAATTTGGCGGGCTGCTGCTGCATGGGATCACGGGATCGGGAAAAACGGCGGTGTATCTGGCTTGTATGCGGCAGGTGCTGGACGCGGGACGGTCGTCGATTTTGCTGGTGCCGGAAATTGGGCTGACTCCGGCGGTGGCGGCGGATTTGCATCAGGTGTTTGGCGATGAAGTGGCCATCCTGCATTCGGGGTTATCGGATGCGGAGCGGGCCGAGCAGTGGCATCGCATACGGCGCGGCGAGGCGCGGGTGGTGGCGGGAACGCGGTCGGCGGTGTTCGCTCCGGTGAGCGATTTGGCGCTGATCATCGTCGATGAGGAGCAGGATTCTTCTTACAAGCAAGAGGACACGCCGCGCTATCATGCGCGGGATGTGGCGGTGATGCGAGCGAAAATGGCGGGGGCTTCCGTCGTGCTGGGCTCGGCGACGCCTTCGCTGGAGTCGTATTACAACGCCAAGAAAAATAAATACGCGCTGGTGGAGTTGCCCGACCGGGTGGAGATGCGTCCGCTGCCCGAGGTTGAGATTGTCGACATGCGGCAGGAGTTTCAGGAGACTGGGCAGGAGCAGGTGATCTCGCGCAAGCTGGCGGAGGAAATTCGCGAGCGGCTGGAGAAAAAAGAGCAGGTCATGGTGCTGCTCAACCGGCGCGGGTATTCTCCGGTGGTGTTGTGCCGCGCGTGCGGGAAGACGCTGCAGTGCCCGAACTGCGCGGTTTCGATGACGCACCACAAACGCGAGCGCAAGATGGAATGCCACTATTGCGGTCAGGTGGCGAAGATTCCGGAGAAGTGCGCGCATTGCGGCAGCGAGTATGTTTATTTTGTCGGGACGGGATCGGAGAAGCTGGAGGAGTTACTGCACGGCATGTTTCCTCAAGCAAGAATCGGGCGGCTGGATCGCGATACGGTGCGCGGGCGGGAAGATTTTGAACGTGCGCTTAACGCGCTGAATGAAGGCGCGCTCGACATGCTGGTCGGTACACAGATGATCGCCAAGGGGCATGACATCCACGGCGTGACGTTGGTGGGGGTGGTGGGCGCGGACATGGCGCTGGGGCTGCCGGATTTTCGCGCGGCGGAACGGACTTTTCAGTTACTCACCCAGGTGGCGGGGCGCGCGGGGCGGGGATCGTCTCCGGGGAAAGTTGTTTTGCAGACTTATTTTCAGGATCACTATGCGGTGCAGTTTGCGGCGCGGCACGACTTTGTCGGGTTCTATGAAAAAGAGCTGCAGTTTCGGGCCTGGATGCACTATCCGCCGTATAGCGCGATTGCGAATGTTCTGATCCGCTCCGAAAAGTTGGATGACGCGCTGACCTGGTCGGGCGAGTTGGGACGATGGTTTGAGAAGACCCGGCATGAAGGGGTGCGCGTGCTGGGACCGGCGGCGGCTCCGATAACGCGGCTGAAGCGCGATTACCGGTATCACTTTATTTTGAAATCTCCCAGCCGCGAGAAGATGAATGCGCTGTTGCGCGCGATGCTGGCGGAAGCGGCGGCGCGAAAGATTCCGCGGACGCAGGTGATTGTGGATGTGGATGCGGTGTGGTTGATGTAGGAGTAGTCGCTGGTCGTCGGTCGTTGGTCGTTCGCGGATTGTGGAAGATGCTTAGGTTATTGTTCTCGGCGAAGGACCGTAACGAGCCATTACTTGTGATGCAGCAGATGGCGTGCCTCATCGCGCAGATCGTGCAGCGTGCCTCGGGCGTCGTCGCGGAATTCTGGCCAGACTTCCTTTCCCGAGCTGTGAGTGAAGGGCGCGGGAGTGAAGGACAGCGCGAGCATCAACGCGGCGCAGAATGCCAGGACGCGGCGTCCGCCGTGGACTTCGGGGTAACGTGGAACG
>CAVZUP010000042.1:0-32854 GCA_963778255.1 uncultured Acidobacteriaceae bacterium | reverse complement strand
CCGGCGGGACAACTCGATTTACGCACAAGCCAAAAAGTATCGATCGAATCTTTTCGAGGCCTAGGGCCATGACCGCGGCCCGCACGGTCTCAGTCTGGCGCCGTCCAAAGAGAGGGGAATTTGCCAGGCGGAGACATTGTGCGGCAATCGAGCCGTCGTAGGATATCAGCTCGACCACTTTTTCAACTTTGATTTCTTCTGTAGGCAATCGCATGATGTCGAGCAGGGGCATCAGGATTGCGGGAGCGGTCGAGACCGAGTCGAGCTGCTTGATTTGGGTGAGCAGTTGAGACTGCAATTTAGCATTCACTTTTTCACTCCCACGGCCGGCGCGATTTTCGGTTTCCAGTACGCGGTGGTCCCCGGGAAATGGACCAGCCGAAACGATTCATCGACCTGGAACAGCGATTCGGCGTGCCCCAGGAAGAGGTAGCCACCGGGCAACAGATTGGCATAAAAATGTTGCACGACACGGCGCTTGGAAGCCAGGTCGAAGTAGATCAGCACGTTACAGCAGAAGACGACGTCGATCCCTTTCTGGAATAACATTTTGTTGTCGTCGCGCAGGTTGATGCGGTCAAAGCGGATCGGCGCCTTGAGCAGTTCGTTGGCCTGGAGTTTCTTGTCGCCAACATCCCTGAAATATTTTCTACGCAGCGTGTCGCTGGTATTGCGCAGAGCATATTCTCCGTAAATGCCGGCGCGCGCCGCTTCGAGTGAGTTATCGTTTAAATCGGTCGCGAGAATGTCGAAGGTCCAGCCGGCCAGCAGCTTGTCCTTTTCTTCGAGCAAGAACATGGCCAGCGTGTGCGGCTCTTCTCCCGTCGAGCAACCGGCACACCAGAAGCGCAGACGCTTGAGACCAACCGAACCCTTGGTTTCGAGAATCTGAGGAAGAATCACGTTGCGCAGCGCATCCAACTGGGCCGGGTGGCGAAACATGTAGGTTTCGCCAATGGTGATTTCGTTCAGCAACAGCCGCAATTCAGCGTCGCGGTTCCCGCGCGTGGTGAGATGTTCCAGATAGTCAGCGGCGCTGGCGGCACCGAGTGCGGTCATTCGGCGGGCACAACGCGAGGTCAAAAGATAAAGTTTTTCCTCGGAATGATAGATTCCAGAGATCCTGTAAATCAGATCGCGGATCTTCAAATAGACCGGATCATTCGAGCTTGCCTCGGGTAACGTCGCGGGCTTCGCTTTTACGATTTCGATGGGCATCGTTTCATCTCTCCCCCGCTTAACCTCGGGACAGGGTTTGACAATTCCTTTTGCAGGTTTTTCAAGGCTTTAAGGGCGCGCGGCAATGGCCAAGTCCCTCCGCAATGACACCCGGCGGACAACTTCCGGAGCGATGCCGCCCAGGGGACAAATGCGATCCGCCAGGCTGGCGGCAACCACACTTCCGGGCATACCCCAAACCACCGAAGACGCTTCGTCCTGCACGATAACCTCGCCGCCCGCCGCCCGTATGGCGGACGACCCGCGCGTGCCGTCCGCGCCCATGCCGGTGAGCACCACCGCCAACACATTCGCACCGCAAGTTTGAGCCACCGAGCGGAAGAGTACATCCACCGCCGGGCGGCAGGAATTTTCCTGGGGGTCGTGGTTGAGGCCGAGCACGAATTCCGTCCCCTTGCGCCCCACCGTCATGTGGTAGTCGCCAGGCGCAATCCAAACTTGGCCGCGCTGCAACCTCTCTCCTTCCTTGCCCTCCTGCACCGTAAGGCGGGCAAGAGTATTGAGGCGCTCGGCGAGCAGACGGGTAAACAGCGGCGGCATGTGCTGCACAATCACGATGGGTACGGGGAAATCCGCGGGGAATTGCGGGATCAGCGCCGTCAGCGCGTTCGGCCCGCCCGTCGACGTGCCAATCGCGACCAGGTCGATCCGTGCCAGTGGGCGCGCCGAAACCGGTATGGGGATGGGTACCGTTACCGGCCGGGCCTGCGGCGCCCGCACGGCGCACAAGGACTTGATCTTACGAATTAACTCTTCCCGCACCCGCTCGCGCGAGGTTTCCGAACCTCCGCTATGGCCGGGCTTGGTGACATAGTCGCTGGCACCCCGCGCCAGCGCATCCAGGGTCGCGGTCGCTCCACGCTCGGTCAGCGTGCTGAACATAATCACCGGCAACTTTGGATAGAGTTTGCGAATCTCGACCAGCGTTTCCAGACCGTCCATGCCGGGCATTTCAATGTCAAGCGTAATCAGGTCTGGTCTGGCCTCGGGAATCCGGGCCAACGCCTGATGGCCGTTCCCCGCCGTGCCGGCAACGACGATCTCCGGATCGGACGCCAGCATGTTGCTCAACACCTTCCGAATGACCGCCGAATCGTCCACGATTAATATGCGGGATGGCTTCATGTCCCCTGTTCCAAACGTCCTGTCTGCATCACCACGCTGGCCTCTTCTCAGCGAGCGCCGGCGGCATGGCTTGCCGCCTTGGGCAAAGGAGATTCGTTCCGCCGCGCCGAACTCTCGCCGCCAACTTTGAACCGGCTCACCTGATCCCGCAGCTGGTTCGCCATCTTCGCCAAGTGCTCCGTCGCCACCTGCGCTTCCCCAACATTGGTCGACGTGTTCTGCGCTGCCTCCGCTACACCTCGGATGTTGCTCGAGATCGTCGTCGCCCCACGCGCCGCCTCCGTCACGTTCCGCGCCATCTCGCTCGTCGTCGCGCTCTGTTCCTCCACCGCCGTCGCGATGGTGGTCGAAATTTGGCTGATCTTGTCGATCACTCCCTTGATCCCGCCAATCGCCTCCACCGCTCCACCCGTGTTCTCCCGGATCGCAGCAATCTTCTGCTTGATCTCCTCCGTCGCCTTCGCCGTCTGTTTCGCCAACTCCTTGACCTCGTTCGCCACCACCGCGAATCCCTTCCCCGCTTCCCCCGCGCGCGCCGCCTCGATCGTCGCGTTCAGCGCCAGCAGGTTCGTCTGCTGCGCAATCGACGTGATCACCTCGATCACCTTGGCGATTTCCACGCTCGAATCCCCCAGCTTCGACACCGTCTGATTCGCCGAGTCGGCCGCCGCAACCGCCTCGCCCGATACCCGCGCCGCTTCCGTCGCGTTCTTGGCTATTTCCCCAATGGTCGTATTCATTTCCTCCGCACCCGACGCCAGCGTCTGCAGGTTGGTGTTCACCTGGCCACCGGCTTCGGAGACCACTTTCGCCTGCGCCGTCGTCTCTTCGGAGTTCGCTGTGATTTGCTGACTCGTCGCCGACAGCTCCTCGCTCGACGCCGCTACCTGTTCCGCCGTCTCCGCGATGGATTGCAGCAAACCGCGCAGATTGTTCTTCATCGTATTCAGTGCGAGCGTTGCCTCTCCAATTTCGTCCTCGGCCTCTACCGCCAAATCCTCCATCGCCAGATTGTTGCCGGCAATTTTGTGGGCCAGATCGACGGCCGCGGCCAACGGCCGGGTGATCAGCTTGCGCACCAGAACAAACAGCACGCCGGCCGCAGCCAACAGCGTAAGAAAACTGGTCAAGAAAAGCGCAATCGAATTCGACCGCGCGCTCTGTACCAGCCCTTCCGTGGATGCGTTGACTACGAAGGCGCCCGCCAAATCGCCCGCCTTCATGCCTTCTTTGACGAATCCAAACGGGTCTTTCTCCCCTGCCGGGCTACCATGACAAGCCAGGCAGTCTTCTGTAAGACGCACTGGCTGCGCGTAGTACAGAACGCCCTTACCATTCTCGACCACCGGTTCGTAGTATTCCGGGAGCGCAGAGTCCTTCTCAAATGCCTGCAAAGCCCGCCGATCAATCTCGCCGGGCCGGTTTTTTGGATCGCGCGGAGTCAGCGAAGGTGTTCGGAAGGTCATTTGTCGATCCGCCGCATACCGTTTGGCCACTTCCGTGAATTCGACACTGGCCGATGACCAGTTACTGGTTGCCGCAGTTATTCCGGCGACAACCCGCACCTTGTCGCGAAACGCTTCTTCCGCTTGCTGGTTGGCGCGGCGTTGCGTGATCCAGAAACTGACCGTCGACGTCAACAACAGGGTTAGGGCAATCGCCCCTAGAATTTTTCCATTCAGTTTCATCTTCCCAAGCATCTCGAATCCTCAAACGAATCTCTCATCGTCGAGGCCTCGGCGCTTCCTCGACGCAGTTCCCATGCTCCGAGTTCCACGCGGGTCTTGCTGGCCTCGGCCTATCTCCGTGCTCAACCGGCAGGCTTCTCAGCTCGCGCCGGCGGCATGGCTTGCCGCCTTAGGCTTCATCCTGGAATCCTCATCCCACTCCTTCGCACTCTGCGCATCCACTTTGAACCGGCTGACCTGATCCCGCAGCTGGTTCGCCATCTTCGCCAAGTGCTCCGTCGCCTCCTGCGCTTCCCCAACATTGGTCGACGTGTTCTGCGCTGCTTCCGCCACGCCCTGGATGTTGCTCGAGATCGTCGTCGCCCCTCGCGCCGCCTCCGTCACGTTCCGCGCCATCTCGCTCGTCGTCGCGCTCTGCTCCTCCACCGCCGTCGCAATCGTCGTCGAGATCTGGCTGATCTTGTCGATTACTGCTTTAATCCCCCCGATCGCTTCCACCGCTCCGCCCGTGTTCTCCCGGATCGCTCCGATCTTCTGCTTAATCTCCTCCGTCGCCTTCGCCGTCTGTTTCGCCAATTCCTTGACCTCGTTCGCCACCACTGCGAATCCCTTGCCCGCTTCCCCTGCCCGCGCCGCCTCGATCGTCGCGTTCAACGCCAGCAGGTTCGTCTGCTGCGCAATCGACGTAATGACTTCGATCACCTTGGCGATCTCCACGCTCGATTCCCCCAGCTTGGACACCGTCTGGTTCGCCGATTCCGCTGCTGCCACCGCCTCGCCCGAAACCCGCGCCGCCTCGGTCGCATTCTTGGCAATCTCGGCGATCGTCGAGTTCATTTCTTCTGCGCCCGAGGCCAGCGTCTGTAGGTTGGTGTTCACCTGATGCCCCGCTTCGGAGACCACTTTTGCCTGCGCCGTCGTCTCTTCGGAATTCGCCGTGATCTGCTGGCTGGTCGCCGACAACTCCTCGCTCGATGCCGCCACCTGTTCCGCCGTGGCCCGTATGGACTGGATCACGCTATGCAGGCTCATCTTCATCTGGTTGATCGCCCGGGTCAAATCGCCCAGTTCATCCCGGCTGCGGACCTCGAGATCGTCACGGGCCAAGTCGCCCGCGGCAATGGCCTCCGCTTGCACCAGGACAGATTGGGTCACTCCCCCAATGGCGCGGCTCATGAAACTGGCCACGAAAATGCCGATGCTCAGCGCCACGAACGTGGTTACTCCCAGCGTGATATTCATCGACTGCGTCTCTGAATTCATCACGAGCGTGTCCTTGTTGATAGTCCCGGTGTACCACTCCGCCATTTCGCCCAGCGGCTTCTTGATTGCCTCGGTGACCGCCGTCGCTTGCTCCGCAAAATCGCTGCCAGCTTTAAGTACGGTGTCGCGATCGCCGCTCGCGGCATGTTTCATGATCCCTTCCTGGGTCTCACGGAGAGCAGCAGTCTTCGTCTTGGTCTCGGCGAGGCGGTCCCGGTTCTCTTGCAGGGACCAACCGGGGGCCAGCGCTTCAAGGGCCGCAAGGTCCTTCCCGACCTCGTCCCACGCCGAGTCAAAGGCTCTCTTGCTGGCAGCCGACTGTGCCGATTGATTCCCGGCCAGTATCACCTGCCGGCCCTTGCTCTGGGTCTGATTCAGGTCTCGCTGCAAGCTGATCAGCGCCTTAATCGTGGGTACGCGCACCTGCATTTCAGTGCGCTGCATTTCTTTGACCGCGCTCGCCTTCGTATAGGTGAGCAGCGCGCTGACTACCATCAGGGCGAGAATCGCCCCAAATCCCAGTCCCAGTTTTTTCCCCAGCGTAAGCTTCATTCCATTCTCCTTCGGCACTTTTGCCCGATCTCAGCGCGCGCCGGCGGCATGGCTTGCCGCCTTGGGCTTCATCCTGGAATCCTCATCCCACTCCTTCGCACTCTGCGCATCCACTTTGAACTGGCTGACCTGATCCCGCAGCTGGTTCGCCATCTTCGCCAAGTGCTCCGTCGCCTCCTGCGCTTCCCCAACATTGGTCGACGTGCTCTGCGCTGCCTCCGCTACGCCTCGGATGTTGTCGGAGATGGTGGTCGCCCCCCGCGCCGCCTCCGTCACGTTCCGCGCCATCTCGCTCGTCGTCGCGCTCTGCTCCTCCACGGCCGTCGCGATTACCGTCGAGATATGACTGACCTTGTCGATCACTCCCTTGATCCCACCGATCGCTTCCACCGCCCCATCCGTGTTCTCCCGGATCGCCGCGATCTTCTGCTTGATCTCCTCCGTCGCCTTCGCCGTCTGTTTCGCCAATTCCTTGACCTCGTTCGCCACCACCGCGAATCCCTTCCCCGCTTCGCCCGCGCGCGCCGCTTCGATGGTTGCATTCAAGGCCAGCAGGTTCGTCTGTTGCGCGATCGACGTAATGACTTCGATCACCTTGGCGATCTCCACGCTCGATTCCCCCAGCTTGGACACCGTCTGGTTCGCCGATTCCGCTGCTGCCACCGCCTCGCCCGAAACCCGCGCCGCCTCGGTCGCGTTCTTGGCAATCTCGGCGATCGTCGAATTCATTTCCTCGGCGCCTGACGCCAGCGTCTGCAGGTTGGTGTTCACCTGGCCACCGGCTTCGGAGACCACTTTCGCCTGCGCCGTCGTCTCTTCGGAGTTCGCTGTAATCTGCTGGCTCGTCGCCGACAGCTCCTCGCTCGACGCCGCTACCTGTTCCGCGGTGGCTCGTATGGATTGAACCATCGCATGCAAGCTCGTCTGCATCTGGTTGATCGCCCGGGTCAGATCGCCCAGTTCATCGTCGCCTTGAACCTTCAGTTCATCGCGCGTCAAGTCCCCGTCTGCAATGGCCTCGGCCTGAGTCAGGACGGACTGGGTCGCGGCAGAAATACGGCGGCTTAGAAAGATGCCCACGACAATTCCAATGACCAGGGCTACGGATGTGGTCAGCGCCATCGTCAAGTTCAGCGAACGGTTCGCCGCAATGAGGGCATCTTGGTCCTGCTTCAACAGGTTTTCAAAGCTCTCTGCCATGCCGCCCAGCGACGCTTTGATGGCATCGTTGACGGGGATCGCTTTGTCCGAGAAATCGTCCCCCGCCTTGACGACGGCATCCCGTCCGGTGCCGGCCGCTTGCTCGATGGCCTGGTCCTCGAACTCATGGAGTTTCGGCAGTTGTTTTTTCAGCTCGGCAAGACGATCGCGATTTTCCTGTAGTGTCCAGCCGGGCTCCAGCTGATCCATCTTCGCAATGTCTTTTTTTTCGATGGCGCTCCAGGCGTCATCCAGGAGCTTCTTGCCTTCTTCTCTCCTCACTGTATTGGTCCCCGCCAACACGGCTTGGCGAGCCTTGCTCGCGGTCTGATTGAGATCCCTCTGTAATTCTCTGGCGGCATCGAGCGTCGGCACCCGCGTATCCAGAATCGCGTCCTGGGTTCGCTTTATGTCGGCTGACCGAGAGTAGATCATGACGCCGCTGAAGACCATCAGGGCGAGGATTACTCCAAAACCCAAACCCAGTTTCCTTCCAAGTGTCAGTCTCATTTTTCCCTCTTTGGCAAAGCGCCGAAAACAAGTCGTCGCCCGTATTGCATGGACCGCACGCGCTCGTCAGCGGGCACCGGCGGCATGGCTTGCTGCCTTGGGCAAAGGAGCTGGAGCTTCGTGCGGCCGCGCTGTACTCTCGCCGCCGACTTTGAACCGGCTCACCTGATCCCGCAGCTGGTTCGCCATCTTCGCCAAGTGCTCCGTCGCCACCTGCGCTTCCCCAACATTGGTCGACGTGTTCTGCGCCGCCTCCGCCACTCCCTGGATGTTGCTCGAGATCGTCGTCGCCCCCCGCGCCGCCTCCGTCACATTCCTCGCCATCTCGCTCGTCGTCGCGCTCTGTTCCTCCACCGCCGTCGCAATCGTCGTCGAGATCTGGCTGATCTTGTCGATTACTGCTTTAATCCCCCCGATCGCTTCCACCGCTCCGCCCGTGTTCTCCCGAATCGCCGCGATCTTCTGCTTAATCTCCTCCGTCGCCTTCGCCGTCTGTTTCGCCAACTCCTTCACCTCGTTCGCCACCACTGCGAATCCCTTCCCCGCTTCCCCTGCCCGCGCCGCTTCGATGGTTGCATTCAAGGCCAGCAGGTTCGTCTGTTGCGCAATCGACGTAATGACCTCGATCACCTTGGCGATTTCGATGCTCGAATCTCCCAGCTTCGACACCGTCTGATTCGCCGAGTCGGCCGCCGCGACCGCTTCGCCCGATACCCGCGCCGCTTCCGTCGCGTTCTTGGCTATTTCCCCAATGGTCGTATTCATTTCCTCCGCACCCGACGCCAGCGTCTGCAGGTTGGTGTTGACCTGGCCGCCGGCTTCGGAGACCACTTTCGCCTGCGCCGTCGTCTCTTCGGAGTTCGCTGTAATCTGCTGACTGGTCGCCGACAGCTCTTCGCTCGACGCCGCCACCTGTTCCGCCGTCTCCGCGATGGATTGCAGCAAACCGCGCAGATTGTTCTTCATCATATTCAGTGCGCGCGTTGCCTCTCCAATTTCGTCCCCGCTTTCCACCGGCAGATCTTGCATGGCCAGGTTATTGCCGGCAATTTTGTGGGCCAGATCGACAGCCGCGGCCAGCGGCCGGGTGATCAGCTTGCGCACCAGAACAAACAGCACGCCGGCCGCAGCCAACAGCGTAAGGAAGGTCGTCAGAAAAAGCGCAATCGAGTTAGAACGCGCAGTCTGTACCAGCCCTTCGGTGGACGCCCTTACGGTAAAGGCCCCACGCAGGTCTCCCACTTTCATGCCTTCTTTGCTGTAGCCGAACGGGTCCTTCGCACCCACCGGATCGCCGTGGCAAAACAGGCAGTCTTGGGTCAGGCGGACGGCCTGCGCGTACCGCATGATGTCGCGTCCGTTCTCGACCGTGCGATCGGAATATTCCGCAACGGACGAATCTTTCTGGAAGGCTTCGAGCGCGCGGCGTTCAAACTCGTCAGGTTGGTTCTTGGGGTCGCGCGGGGTCAGCGAAGGCGTATGAAATTCCATTTTTTGCGCGGTCGCGTATTGCTGAGCCACGCTCCACGCTACGACCACCGGAACCTGGTTCAAGCTCTTGAAGTTCTTGCCCGGCACCAACGTTTCGATGTTGTCCGAAAACCAGGCCCGCGTGGCGCCCGCCATGCCCGTAATCTGGCGCACTTTGTCGCGAAATGCCTCTTCCGCTTGCTGGTTGACGCGGCGCTGCGTGATCCAGAAACTTACCCCCGAGGTCAACAACAGGGTCAGGGCAATCGCTCCCAGGATCTTTACATTCAGCTTCATTTTATTGAGCATTTGAGATCTCCAAAGAAACAATGGCCTGGCGACGTCGTAACTTGCCCATGCGGGTTGCCGCTCAGGCCTCGACGCTTTCACCCTGATGGACCGCCTGGACCTCGCAAGCCTGGTCGGTGTCGAGAACGTGGAGCAACTGGTGCTCGAGCTTGTGCACTCCGAGAATGACCGAGCGCAACCTCCGGGACAGCGTTTCCGGCGACGGTTCGAAGGTCTGCTCTTCCACCTCCACCACGTTGCCCACCTCGTCGGCCAGCAGACATACTGTGCCTCCGGCCGCGTGTACCACCAAACCAACCGGCGTCAGGTTCGCCGGACGCTCCGCCAGTTCCAACTGGCGACGTAAATCCAGAGCCACCACCACCTGTCCGCGCAAGTTCATCAGCCCACTCACCACCGGCGGGGCCAGTGGAACCGGGCGCAACTCGCGGTAGGTGACCACTTCCTGAATTTTTTGCGACTCCACCCCAAAGAGCAGGTGATTCAGATAAAACGTGCAGAATTGACGGGCGTTGCTCATAAGTTCAGGTCTCAGGTTTTGGTCTCAAGTCTCAGGTTCCAGGTCCTAAGTTCTAGGCCTCCGTCGGCTCGTACTGCTCTCCACCGCGCAGCAGCGCAGGAACATCCAGCAGTTCGGTCACCCGTTCGGCGATCACGGAGCAATGCAGCACGCCGGCGCGGGTCGGGGGAGATTGCGGTTCGAGCGTGCTCTCGACAATGTCGAGAATCTGGTTGACCACCAGCCCGAACGACTGATGCTCGTTTTCGAGCACCAGCACCTGCAGCATCTCGGTGGTCGGCAACGACAGCACGCCCTCGCCGGGCGGCAGTTGCCGCCGCTCCTCGAGCGCATGCGTAACGCGAATCAGGGGAAGAATCTGTCCCCGGTATTGGGTCACCCATTGATTACCGGAGCGCTCCACCTGGGACCCTGGAATGTTTTCGAGCCGGGCCAGCAGGTGGAGGGGCACCGCCATCCGCGCCCCGGCCCGGCCCGTGAACAGCACCAGACTCTGTTTCCGGTTGCCGCATTCCGCATCACCTCGTGCTTCTTCGCCCAGAACCGGTTCGCGCCCTTCGGTAATAATGCCAGCGCGCTGCGCCAGACCGAGAACGTCCAGAATCAACGCCACTTTGCCGTCGCCCATGATGGTGGCTCCGGCATAGACGCTGATATTTTTCAAGTGCTTACTGAGCGGTTTCACCACGATCTCTTCGGTGTCGTTGATTTCGTCGACCACCAGCCCAAACTGCCGTCCATCGGCCTCGAGCACCACGATATTGATGCGTCCCAGGCTCCCGGACTCGTCGGCCTCGATGGTCTGCAACGCGTTCTTGAGATGCACCAGCGGCAGCAACCGGCCGCGTAACCGGTACACCGGCACGCCGTGGATGGTCTCAATGCCCTTCTCCGCCTGTTCGCCGTTCATGCCCACCAATTCGAGCAAGTTCACCTGCGGCACGGCATAACGCTCGCCGGCGCTGGTGACAATGAGCGCGGGAATGATGGCCAGGGTGAGCGGAATCTTCATGCGGACCATGACGCCCAGCCCGGGCTTGGACTGCAGGTCGACGGTGCCGCCGATTTTTTCGATATGCGTCTTGACCACGTCCATGCCCACTCCCCGGCCGGAGACGTTGGTCACCTTCTCCGCCGTGGAGAAGCCCGGCAGGAAAACCAGATTCACAATCTCGCGATCGCTCAGCCGCGCCGCCTGCTCGGCCGAAATCAATCCTTTCTGCACCGCCTTGTTGCGAATCCTTTCCTGATCGAGACCAGCCCCGTCGTCGGAAATCTCGATGTTGACCTGCCCGCCTTCATGAAATGCGCGCAGCGCCAGGCATCCCTCGGGATGTTTTCCGGCGGCCTCGCGTACTTCGGGACGTTCGATGCCATGGTCGACGGAATTCCTTACCAAGTGGGTCAGCGGATCCTTGATGGCCTCGATCAGCGTCTTGTCGAGCTCGGTTTCTTTGCCTTCCATTTCCACCCGCACCCGCTTCCCGCAGGCGAGCGCCAGGTCGCGCACGGTGCGCGGAAACTTGCTCCAGATATTGCCGATCGGCTGCATCCGGGTCTTCATCACCCCTTCCTGCAACTCGGTTGTGATCAGGTTGAGTCGCTGGCTGGTGGCCACCAAGCCGCTCTCCTCGGTGCTGTTGGCGAACTGCAGGATTTGGTTGCGCGCCAGCACCAGTTCTCCAACCAGGTTCATCAGCTGGTCGAGCAACCCCACATCCAGCCGGATGGTGCTGTCGGCGGCACTCTGCCCGCGCACCGCAGCCTGCGTCGGCTGCGCATCTGCCATCTCGGCGGACGGCTCCGCCACCACCTCCGGTGGTGGAACCGGTTCGGCGGGCTTCGGACTCGCGACGGCGGCGCTACCCTTGCTCGGCCCTGCGACCTTCCCTTCAGCGGACGCCTTACTCTTCGCCGGCGCCTCGTTCTTCTTGGGTGCCTCGGTAACCCCCTGCAGGCGGGTCAGCTTGGCAATCAGCGCGCTGTCGTTACGCTCGCCCTCGACGCCGGTAGCTTCAATGCTCGCCAGCATCTGCCGGACGGCATCCACCATCGCCAGCAGAGCGCTGGTGATTTCCCGGTCCACGGCAAGCTGGCCATCGCGCAAGCGTCCCAGCAGACTCTCGCCGACGTGGGCCACAGCTCCCAGTTTGTCGAAGGCCAAAAAGCCCGAGGTGCCTTTAATGGTGTGAATCGTGCGGAAAATACTGGCCAGGATCTCGCGGTCGTTAGGATTCTTCTCGAGCGCGATCAGCTCCCGGTCCAAACGATCGAGATTCTCGTAACTCTCGACCACAAATTCTTTGACAATATCGTCGGAATCGTTCATAGCGAATACGTTCTAGATCGACGAGGCTCGCCATTCACTTGAGCTCCAAGGTGTTGGCGGATGGCGGTTCCCGCTCCGCACTCGTTTCCACGCCTAAAATCATGAGCCCATTAGGAAACTCTCACGGTGGCTGCGATCATGGCTCGGAGGAAGCATTCTTGGAGCCCAAGTCGGCGCACCCCTCCCTTTTTGGCGGTCTCCAAGGGATAGCGCCAAGAGATACGCTGAAGAGACATGTTCAAGAAACAGATCGGCGGTCACACGCCTAAGCGTGCCAGCCTACGGTCGCCTTCAGAATCTCTCCGGAGTCTTGTGCGGCCTTGCGTGCGAAGCTTGGGGAGGAACAGAATTACCCCGCCAACCGACATGGATTGTCCCAATTCCCGAGAGGATTCGGGAGCTTTCAGGACGACTCTTCTGAACGACGGGCCGGGGATACGGCCAACCGTCAGGAGAGCTTGGTTACCATAAATCGGTCGCCCTAAACGGAGTAGGAGACATCGTCATTCGCGACGACCTGCGCCACGCCTTCCGCGGTCGGGACATCGCCAGCGGTCCGGCTGCCACGCCGCATCGCTACGATGCCGGTGCGTACCATTTCCAGCACACCATAGGGACGCAGCAATTCGAGCAGCCCGTCGATCTTGTCCTCCCCGCCGGTGATTTCGAGGGTCAAGGATTCGGGAGCAACATCGACCACCCGCGCGCGAAACACATTGGCCAGTTCAAATACATGGGAGCGCGCCTCGTGCGCAGCCGCTACCCGGATCATGGCCAGGTCGCGGACAATCGCCGGCTGGTTGGTGATGTTCTCGACCAGCAGCACGTTCACCAGTTTGTAAAGATTCGCTTCAATGCGGCGGGCCTGGTCGTGATCGGCGTCGACGGTGATGGTCATGCGCGACACTTCCGGCTTTTCCGTCCGCCCCACCGTGAGCGAATCGATATTGAAGGCGCGGCGGCGAAACAACGACGCCACGCGCGTGAGCACACCGGGTTTGTTTTCGACGTACACCATAAATGTATTCAGCATAGGTTTGACCGTCTTGGCTCTTCGCTTCTAACTGCTCGCTCCTGGCTAGATCGCGCAGCTAGTAGCGCATTTACTGGTCCTCCGCCGTCTCGACAATCGGACTCGGCCGACGAATCATGTCGTGCAGCGCCGAACCGGCAGCGACCATTGGATACACGGTATCTTCTTGCTCCACCTTGAAATTGATCAGCACCGGCCCCTCGTGCTGGCGCGCGGCTTGCACCGCGGGCACGACTTCAGAGCGCTCCGAGATGGTCATGCTTCGAACCCCGTAGGCCTCCGCCAGTTTTGCGAAATCCGGATTGAGTAACGGCGTCGCGGCATAGTTGCGGTCGTAGAAAAACTCCTGCCACTGCCGCACCATGCCGAGAAAACCATTGTTAATGATGGCGATGTGGATCTTTAGATTCTCCTGCACCATCGTCGCCAGTTCACACATGGTCATCTGGAATCCGCCGTCGCCCACCACCACCCAAACTTCGGCGTCCGGACAAGCTACCTTGGCGCCGATCGCAGCAGGCAACGCGAATCCCATCGTGCCCAATCCGCCCGAAGTAATCAGCGTGCGCGCATGTTCGTGCTTGTAATACTGCGCCTCCCACATCTGGTGCTGCCCCACGTCGGTCACGACAATGGTGTTGCCGTCGCGCGTCTGGCGCCACAAATCGTTGATCACATGCGCGGCATAAAGATGACCGCTGTCGGGCAGGTTCTGAATATCGCGCACGGCGGAATCGCCCTTCAGCTTGTCGATGGAATCCAGCCAGTCGCTACGATCGATGGATTCGACTTTCGGCAACAATTCCAGCAAAACTTCCCGTAAGTCGCCAACCAGCGGAACATCCACCTTGACGTTCTTGTTGATCTCCGCCGGATCGATCTCGATGTGAATCTTCTTGGCGTTCGGCGCGTAATTCTTGAGGTTGCCGGTGACGCGGTCGTCGAAACGCATGCCGAAGGCAAGGAGCAGATCCGCTTCTTGAATTGTATGGTTGACCCACGCTTCTCCGTGCATGCCCATCATGCCGAGATTGAGCGGATGCGATGCCGGGAACGCACCCAGACCAAGCAGTGTGAGCGCCACCGGAATACCGGCGCGCTCGGCAAAATCGCGCACCTCGCGCATGGCTCCGGAAACAATGATGCCGTGCCCCGCCAGAATCACCGGCCGCTTCGAATTGTGAATCAGCTCCAGCGCTTGTTCATACTCCGCCGGAGCGGGAGAAAGGTCGGGGCGGTAGCCCGGCAGTTGCGGTTTCGCAGCCTCCCAGTCGAACTCGCACGTGCTCTGCTGCGCATCTTTCGTGATATCGACCAGCACCGGCCCCGGACGCCCCGACCGCGCCACGTAGAAAGCTTCGCGAATCGTGCGCGCCACTTCACTGGCATGGGTGACTAGGTAGTTGTGCTTAGTGATTGGCAGGGTCACGCCTGTAATGTCGGTTTCCTGAAACGCGTCCGACCCGATCAACTTGCTGCCCACCTGCCCGGTAATGCAGACGATGGGGATGGAATCGAGCATGGCGGTGGCGATGCCGGTGACCATATTGGTGGCTCCCGGTCCCGAGGTCGCAACCGCAACACCGACCTCCCCGCTGGCGCGGGCGTAACCGTCGGCCATGTGGGTTGCGCCCTGTTCGTGACGCACCAGCACATGATGAATCTTGCTGTGCTTCAGCGCGTCATAAGCCGGCAGAATGGCGCCGCCGGGATAGCCAAACACCACCCTGACCCCTTCGCGTTCCAGACATTCCCAAAGAATGCTGGCCCCGGTCATGGTTTGCTTTTCGCTCTTCGTCGTCTTGCCTGCGGCCTGCGTATTGTCCGGATGCGTCATAAAGATCTCCCCGCGATGCTCCAGGAATGATGGTACATAAAAAGCAAAACCCACCTGGCCAGCGTCTCTGGCGGGTGGGATTCGGGAGCGATTACAATTTCTAGTTTCTCAGCTCACTGACTCTCCCGCGCCGGAACCGGCAGACATACTCGGACCCAGGGAATTCTAAGGCTAAGTCGGCGCGAATTGCGCAAATTCGTCACGATTGCTCCAGCGAATCGGTGCACTTGATAGTACCCGACCGACCGACCGGTTGGCAAGAAAGAAATTCCGGCACTCACGACAAAGCCGAACGCGTTCAATTCAGGAGTGGGGATCGTGAGATGCCTTACGCTTGGCGGGGACGGGGCAAAGCCCCGCCCTCGCACAAGCAGGGATTTAGAATCCCGGCCCGTCCGGATAAGTCGGCAAATCCGGAGGCGTAGCCGGCAGCTTCTTGGGATTGGTCTTGATCTGCTCCATCAGCATCTCGACCGCTTTCTCCAGTTGCGGATCTTGGCCCTTCAACACCAAGTCCGGCGGATTATCGACCACTACATCGGGTTGCACGCCGCGGTTTTCGATCAGCCACTTGCCATCGAGACCGGAGAGAGAGAACTCCGGGCGGGTGATGTAGCCGCCATCCATCAGCGGCATCATCCCGCGAATGCCGCGCACTCCGCCCCAGGTCCGCTCGCCGATGAGCGGCCCCAGTTTGTAATGCTTAAAGAAGTAGCTGAAAAAATCTCCATCGGACGCGGCATAGTGATTGGTGATGCATGCCATGTGCCCGTAGAAGACATCTTGGGGAATCGTCCCTGCTTCCCAGTTACGAGCCGGACTCATCGCGGCCAGTACGCGTCGCAAGCGCTCAAAAATGAGTTCGTCGACGAAGCCTCCGCCATTGTAGCGGACATCGATAATGATGCCTTCCTTGCGGATCTGCGGGAAGTATTGCTTCACGAACTCATTCAGCCCATCGTCTTCCATGTCAGGCAGGTAGACATAACCGATGCGGCCACCGCTGGCGGCATCCACTTTTTTGCGGTTGGTCTCGACCATGTTCAACTCGCGCAAGCTGAACTCGTCGCCAATCGGCTTGACCACAACTTTGCGAGCGCCTTCGACCGCGGGCTTGGAGTTGACGGTGAGCGTGACCACTTCATTCGCGGTATTCACCAGCAATTCGTCTGGAGTCTGCGGAGCGCGCAGCGCGCGCCCGTTGATCGCGACCAGGTAATCTCCTTCTTTCACGTTGACGCCCGGCTCGGTCAAGGGAGAACGTGTGTGCGCATCCCAGTTCTCGCCGGAGAAGATTTTCTTAATTCGATACATGCCGCTGGCCGCATCGACTTCATAATCCGCGCCCAGCAATCCGGTGTTCACGGAGTGCAACTCCGGAAGATCGCCGCCGCCGACGTAGGTATGCGAATTCGATAACTCTCCGATCATCTCGCCCATGATGTACGTGAGCGAATAACGATCGGCCACGGAGGGAAGCAATTGCGCGTATTTTTCTTTGACCTTGGGCCAGTCCACTCCATTCATCGAGGCCTCAAAGAAGTAGTCGCGTTCCTGCCGCCAGACTTCGTTGAAAATCTCCTTCCACTCCTGCGGAGGATCGACCTCCACGCGCATCGCGTCCAGTTTGAGCGCCCCGTCTCCGACTTTATGCGGCGAGTCCGGTGGCTTGGCATCGACGATCCCGGCCGCCCCCGCTCCACTCGGGCCTTCCCCTTCGACGCGGTACAAAAGCTTGGAGCCGTCGGTCGAGAGCGCAAAGCGGTCCGCGCCCTCCAACAGCACCTTATCTTTTCGTTCTTTCAAGTCGTAAGCGTGGATCGCGCGGCTTTCTCCGGGGATGGGTCCCGAAAGTCCTTGAATGGGCGACGTTGAATAGTAGATTGCATCCTTCGAAGCCGCGAGATTGTGAATCACCGCTGGTGGAACCGCCAGCGCCACGATGCGATTCTGGATGCCGTCCAGATCGATCTTGAAGACCTTCGGGGGCTCCTTGGTCTCGGTTTGCGCAGCTTTCTCTTCGTCCTTCGGTTCCTTCTCTTCTTTCTTCGGTTGTTTGGCGTTCTTCTTGTTGGACTCGGGTGCCGGTCCCGCTGCGGGCTCCTCGCCCTTCACCTTCACCTCGTCGCTCAGGGCCGGAAAGGGCGACGGCTCGTCCGGAGTCAACGTGACCACGTAGACCCGGGTCGTTTTCGGATTGGCAAACTCGAAGTCGATGTTACCCAGCACTTCGTTGTAGTCGCGGTCGGAAAGGAAGTACAAATAGCGCTTGTCAGGATCGAAAAATGCGCCGTAGCTGTTGTTGAGGGTTGAAGTCACGGCGGTGATCTTATGCTCGACTAAACTGTACAGGTACACCACCGAATAGCCGGTATCCAAATTCTTATCGTATGCCAGCCACTTGCTATCCGGGGACCACGTGTAATTGAGAATCTCCTGGTACTTGCCGCGGTCTACTTCGACGGGCTTTTTCTCTTTGATGTCGACATACCAGAGTTTCAGGTCCTTGTCGGCCCAGGCGATCTTCGAACTGTCCGGCGACCACGCCGGCTGAAACATGAAGCCCTTGTGTCCGCTAGTGATCTGTTCTTCCGCGCCAAGTCCGTCTTGCGGAGCGATGAAGATCTCATCTTCACCGGTGCGGTCGGAAACATAAGCGATCCATTGACCATTCGGCGACCACGCTACATGCTGCTCGCGAACCCCCGGAGAATGCGTCAGATTGCGGACGCTCCCATCCTTGGCCGGAACGGTAAAAACCTCCCCACGCGCGCCAAACACGGCTCGCTTGCCATCCGGCGCGATGTCGAAGTCCGTGATTTCGCGGCTCGCGTTTACCCAGTGTTTCATGGCGTGATCGCGTTCGCCGCTCACATAGATCGTCAGTTTCTTGGGCTGCCGCGTCTGCAAATCAAACGTATACAAGTACCCGCCGTTCTCAAAAATAATTGCTTCGGGACCGAGGCTCGGCCACATGACATCGAATTCATCGAACTTAGTAAGTTGCTCAACTTGCTTACTGCCTAGGTCGTAGCTGTAGAGATTCAGTCGATGCTCGGGCCCGCGATCGGAGGTGAAGTAAATCGTGTTCCCATGCCACATCGGAAACGTGTCGGTGTAATCCGTGTGCGGGATGACTTGGTCCACGACATTATTCTTGATGTCGTAGATGGTAATGTCCTGCGCCAAGCCGCCGGTGTAGCGTTTCCACTGGCGGAAGTTGCGGAAGATGCGGTTATACGCGATCTTTGTCCCATCTGCGGAAAATGAGACCAGCCCACCCTCATCCGGGGGCATGGGTTGCGGCAGACCGCCTTCGACGTTCACCGTGTAGGGACGCTTGGTCCAGCCGTTCGAAGCGTCGCGCCGCGAAAGGAAGACGATGTTCTTGCCATCCGGCGTCCAGCCAACCACTTCGTTGAGAACGCCCATGCGGTCGCTGAGCGGCTGTGCCTGTCCCTGGTAGAAGGTCAACTGCTTCGGCTGCCCTCCATCGGACGGCATCACATAAACGTTAAAGTTGCCGTCGTACTGACCGGTGAATGCCAGCCACTTTCCATCTGGCGAGAACTTGGGAAACAGCTCGCGCCCAGGATGCGAAGTGATGCGGCGGGCCGTGCCTCCCGAGCTTGTCGCCAGCCAGAGATCGCCCCCATACATGAATGCAATCTTGTCTTTATAAATATCGGGGAAACGGAGTAAACGGCCTTCTTGAGCTTCTTGTGCCGCCATCAGGCAGGCACAGCCAATCACGCAGCCAGCAATAAAAAACGCAAAAAATCTTCGAATCGAAATCATGAGATGTCCTCTGAACAATTGTTTAGACGTATGTTGGCAGGAATAATGAGCGGGAAAGAAACCATTTTTCGCCAACGGGATTGTAGCAGCTAGGGCGCTGCCGCTGGCAGAGCAAGTTGCCTTTAATGATTCGGTGTATTGGCGAACGATCGCACCACCTCCTGACAAGCGCCCGCGGCGGTTAACACTTTGTCAAACGCTGTATCTGTGCGGAGTTTCGCGAGCAGCGGATCAGAAAGCAGATTCTCGTGCGCGCAATAGTTCTGTTCGACCGCGCTCTCAAGCAGATGCAGCGCCGCTTGTTTCTTGCCGCAGAACGCGAAGATCGATCCCTGGTAGTACCACGTCTCCGGATCCGGTTCGGTGGGCAAGCTGGTTTCCGCTTCCTGCGCCATTCGGTCCAGATCGGTGGCTGGCCGCAACTGCAGGCAAGCCTCCAACAGATCGCGGTGGTAGCGCGGCGTACTCGGCATGTGCTTCACGGCGTCGCGAGCCTCCGGAATCTTGCCTTCGCGCAGAAGCAACGAAGGCGTCACGTATGCGGCCCACTCCGAGCCGGCATCCAGGCGAACAAAATCCCGCGCCCGCTCTGTCTTACCCAGTTCCATGAAAGCCCAGGCGCAAGAACGAAACGTATAGTTGCCGGGATCGAGCGTCAGCGCGGTGTTGCATTCATTCGTCGATTGTTCCAGCATCCCGACGTAACGATCGACCACGCTCATCACAAAATGGGCCTGGGCGCTTTCCGGACGCCGTTTGACCAGCGCCTGCGCCGACTGGTAGGCCTTGCCGAGTTCGCCGCGCTCGACGTGGTTGGTGATCAATTGCCCGGCAGCAAGAGTACGGTTTGGATCGAGTTCCAGGGCGCGCTCGTAGGCTTTGTTGGAGCGCTGGAACATGGGCTCGCCGCCATCGGAATAGTCGGCGTCATAGTAGCAGCGCAACCCGAGTTGCTCCCATGCAGGCGCATACGTCGGATCCACTTCGACCACATGCTCCAAGACCGCGATGGCATCCTTGTTCGGCCCGGCGTCGTGAGGCAGCGCCAAGCTATGCAGGTAGAGATCGTAGGCCTCCGCGTTTTTCGGGCGCGTGCCAGTATCGAGGAAACCTCCAGCTGCGCCGAGCGCCGGTAGCAGTTCTTGACGTATCTTGGCGGCCATCTGCGCCTGCAATGCGATCAGGTCCTGCGCGGGCGCGGTCACGTTGGTCTGCCACACTAGCCGGTTCCCTTCCACCTGAATCGCTTCGAGCGTAATGAGGAGGCGGTCGCCCTGCTTCAGAAAGTGTCCGGTAAGAATGTTAGCGACGTGGACTTCCCGGCCTGCCTGTTGCGGATCGACGTCGTTGCCGACAAATTTGCGCGTGATCGCGGAGGGACGAACGTCCAGCGACCGGGTGTAGGTGAGCGTGTTGGCAATTTCGTCGGCCAGCGCGAAGCGCAGAAATTCCACGCTGATGTCACCATTCATGTTCTGCAGCGGCAGTACGGCAATGGTGTTCTTGGGCGCGCCAGCGCCTGCCATTCGGCGCTGTTTGAACCACCACGCGCCAATCGCAATCAGAACCGTGAGCAGTAACGCGCTCACGCCGAGCAGTAGATAAGTGGAAAATCGGCTCGTCGCCTGAAACGTGCTTGTGGCAATGCGATACGGCAGGACTGGCCGCCTCGCCCCGGACCTGGTCAATCCGGATTCCGTCTCCCTCCGCAACGATTGAAGGTCACCCTTTAGCGCCAAGGCGTTCGGATAGCGGTGGCCGCGGTCTTTTTCCATCGCCCGGCCAATAATGCCTTCGAGATCCCGCGGGAGCGTCGGGTTGAGGCTGAGAGGAGAGACCGGCTTCTGGTTCAGAACCGCATCCAGAGTGGTAATCACGTTGCCGGTGGCAAACGGCTTCTTGCCGGTTGCCAATTCATAGAGCACGACTCCGAGCGAAAAAAGATCGCTCCGCGGGTCCAGTTCTTCGCCGCGCGCCTGCTCCGGAGACATGTAAACCGCAGTTCCCGGAATAACGCCCATGGCTGTGAGCGAGTCCTCCAGCGCCGCCTCGCTCGATCCCGCGTCGCGCGCTGACTTGGCCAGTCCGAAATCGAGGATCTTGGTCTGCCCGCTTTGCGCCACAAAAATATTGGCCGGCTTGATGTCGCGATGAATGATCCCCTTGGCGTGCGAAGCCGCCAAAGCGTCCGCCACCTGAATGCCGATGTCGAGAATTTCGTCGACCTCCATCGGCTTACCTCGTATCCGCTCCTTCAGGCTCACACCCTCCAGTTTCTCCATGACAATGAAGGGATGGCCGCCGTTGTCGTTGATATCGTGGATGGTGCAGATGCCGGGATGGTTTAGCTGGGACGCGGCGCGAGCTTCGCGCAGGAAACGATCAAGCGACTTACGGTCATGAACCATTTCCTCCGGGATGAACTTGAGGGCAACGTGACGAGCCAGACGCGTATCTTCCGCCTCATACACCACTCCCATGCCACCACCACCGAGCTTTCCGATGATGTGATAGTGGGAGACTGTTTCGCCGATCATTCCGGAGGGCCTCAGTGCCGCCGCGGCTATGTTAGGCCGCTGGCAAAGGCCCGGTCAACCCGCCAGCGAACGATTGCTAAGCGGACCTCGGGAATCCTGCCAGCCAACGCGTAACAGCTTGCCGAATCATGGTCGCTGGAGGCAGGCTCTTGCTGCCACGGCGGGTTCCTTGTCCCACGCCAATTCCTCAGGTATTTTGCTTCGTAGGCCGGTCTTCAAGGCGTATCTATGTATACACTGGTCCACCCAATTACAGGCTCTCCTCAACCGATCCTCTGCTCTTATGATGAAGGGTACTGCTTTCAGCGGAACCGGTCGACCCGGAGGTGGGGATGAGCGTCAGCTCGCTGTTAGGCTCGGCGAAGGTCGAAGGCGCAAGGCTCATGCAAGCCTTGGTAGTCGACGATTCCGCTGTCTATCGCAAGCTGATCGGCGATCATTTGCGCAGCTGGGATTTTGCCGTCACCCTGGCGAAGAGCGGAGCCGAAGCCTGGGAAATCCTGGAGCAGCCGGATGCTCCCAAACTCGTTCTACTCGATTGGGTGCTGCCCGATATGGACGGCACCGAACTTTGCCAGCGCCTCCGGCAAGCCGGCTCCTCCCATCCTTACGTCTACGTCATTCTGCTGACCAGCAAGGAGGGCCGGCAGAACATGCTCGATGCGCTGCAGGCCGGGGCCGACGACTATCTGGTCAAGCCCTTTGATGAAATGGAACTTAAGGCGCGCTTGCTGGTGGGCAAGCGCATCCTCGACCTCCAGGAGGAACTGGTTTCCGCCAGGGAGTCCATGCGCCACGCCGCCACCCACGACAGTCTCACCGGATTGATGAATCGCGGAGAGATTCTCGCCATGCTCGAGCGGGAATTGGAGCGAGCACGCCGGGAACACCAGCCGATTGGGGTGATTCTAGGCGACATCGACCATTTCAAGAGTGTAAACGACACCTTCGGCCATCTCTTTGGCGACGAGGCGCTCCGTGAAATTGGCCGGCGGCTACGCGCTCAACTCCGGGTCTACGATGGCGTAGGACGATATGGCGGAGAGGAATTTCTTATGGTTCTCCCGAACTGCGATTTGGCCAACGTTCTGCTGCGCGCCGATGAACTGCGCCAGTTCATTGCCAGAACACCGGTGGCTCATTCCGGCGTGGAGAGGCTGATCACCATGAGCATGGGTGTCGCAGTCTCTTCTTGCCAAGGGAAGGACGAAGTGGAAGGGTTGTTGAACCAGGCCGACGCCGGCCTTTACGCGGCCAAGGAGAACGGCCGCAACCGCATTGAGCACTTCACTCGGTTAGCGGGCTCTTAGAGCCTCTCCTGGCATCCGGGTCTTGGGTGACGCAGCTGTCTACGGCTGCGATTGATGAGGAGCGGTTATTTCTCGGCGAAGGTCTTCAGGTTGAGAAGCCCGCTTTCAAAGTGTTTCCCGACGACTCTATCCATGTTCACAAAAACGCTCATGATCTTCATGAGATAGAGATTCGTACCGTGCATGGTCCACGTGACCTTCGTTAGGGGGCCATCGGGTTCCAAAGTGAACTCGTTGATGTTGTGCGCTTCAAACGGCTTCTCGAAATCCACCTTGATCGAAATCATGCTGGGTGGCGCCGATTCTACGATCGACATTCGGCCTTTGCCGGCGCTGCCATTGCTATTCCATTCCGAGACGGCGCCTTGGCCGTTTGCAGCACCGCTGTACGTTCTCTTCATGGTCGGGTCCTCCTTGTCCTGGGGTGCCCAGCCACTCCAGCTGTGGAAGTCGTTGATGAGGGAAAAGATTTTCTCCGGCGGAGCGTTGATACGAATCGAACGCTGGACATTGAAAGTCTTCGGCTTGGTAGAAGCAAGGCCGAGAATAATCGCGATCAGAACCGCAACGATGATAATGATCGTTCTCAGGATCATGACCCCTCCCTGCGTATTGAGTTTCGGAATTTGGGCCTGGAATAGCAATTCTAATGGCAAACTGCCTCTCTCCTATCGCCACCTCGAAAGTGATAGCCTCTTGGAGGACGTGGATCCAACCCGCGGTTGAATTCGGCGCCCGCCACTTGTTCAACGACCTCCCAACCCGCATCAAGCAGTGCGCGAGTGACGCCGGATTCGATCTCTGCGGCATTGCGCCGGTCCGCGACTTCGCCGAATTGCGCGTCTTTCCAGCCTGGATCGCGGATGAAAAACACGGTGAGATGAAGTACATGGAAACGCGCGATGAGGCCGGAGAGTTAAAGCGAGCCTCGTTACCCAGAGTGGCTCCCTGGGCGAACAGCGTAATTGTGTGCGCGATCAACTACAACACCGCGCATCCCTACTCAACTCAAGTGCAGGCCCAAAACGCGGACCGCGGCTGGATTTCCCGTTATGCGTGGAGCCGAGAGGACTATCACGACGCCGTCCTCCGCCGCCTGAAGCAAGTAGAGGATGAGTTGCGCGGACTACTCGACTGCACCGGCAACGGGCCGCTGGCAGCTGGCAACTGGCATTTTCGCTCCTATGTCGACACCGGCCCGCTCATCGAGCGCGTATACGCCAAATACGCTGGCATCGGATGGATCGGCAAGAACACTTGCGTCATCAATCAGCAACTCGGATCGTGGCTGTTTTTGGGAGTGATCCTCACTTCGCTCGATTTCGCGGGCGACGGAATCACTCTCGGCCTACCCGCGCCCGACCGTTGCGGAACTTGCACCCGCTGCATCGCCGCCTGTCCCACGCAGGCGATTGTTGCGCCCGGCGAATTGGATGCGCGCTTATGCATTTCCTACTTAACGATCGAGAAGCGGGGCGAGATTCCAGACGAACTACGCGCGGGCATGGGACGCCAAGTCTTTGGGTGCGACATCTGTCAGGACGTTTGCCCTTGGAATCGCAAGGCGCCGGCAACTTCCGCGGCGGAGTTCCAGCCCAAGGAAGGCCTGGTCAATCCGGCGCTAGACTGGCTGGCTGGGATGCAGCCAGTAGAATTCCGGGAAGTGTTCCGCGGATCGCCGCTGAAGCGCGCAAAGCTATCCGGCCTGCGCAGGAATGCGGTGATTGCCATGGGCAACAGCGGCGACCGAAAATTTGTCCCAACGCTTATGAAACTCTGCGAGGATGCAGAGGTGGTCGTCGCCGAACACGCGCGCTGGGCGCTCGCGGCACTTCAAAAAAGCAGTACCCAGCGGCCAATACCCAGCAAGACCCTTTAGCGCCGCCAGAGGATCTTGATTCGTATCACGGCATCGGTTCGGGCGATGCCAATAGTTACCTGACATAGATGCGCCTTAGGGGCTGCGCAGGAGGAAATCAATGTTCCAGAAAGATCTGCTTCAGGGCAAGCGCATTCTGATCACCGGCGGCGGCACCGGTTTGGGCAAGGCTACTGCACAGAGGTTTCTGGAGTTGGGCGCTGAAGTTTACATCTGCGGACGGCGGCAGGAAGTTCTGGCCGCGACCGAGCAGGAGTTGCGCGAGCGCACCGGCGGCAAAATCCACTCCCGTCCCTGCGACGTTCGCGACCCCGCCGCCGTCGAAGAGATGATTGGAATCATCTGGGCCGAAGGTCCGCTCGATGTGCTCATGAACAACGCGGCGGGAAATTTTCTGGCGCGCACCGAAGAACTTTCGTTGGGAGCGTTTCAGTCGGTACTCGGCATTGTCCTCATGGGCACGCTGCACGCGACGATGGCCTGCGGTCGGCGCTGGCTGGCGGCGGGACTCAAAGGCGTGGTGCTGAACGTCACCACTACCTACACCACGACGGGATCGGCCTATGTGGTGCCCTCGGCGGTAGCGAAAGCGGGCATGCAGGCGCTCACGCGAAGTCTAGCCGTCGAGTGGGGAGATCGCGGGATTCGGATGAACGCCATCGCGCCCGGGCCGATCCCGACCGAGGGCGCATTCTCGCGCCTGCTGCCGCGCCCGGATTTGGAGGTGGCGGCGAAGAAGCGAAATCCTTTGGGTCGGTTTGGAACAACCGAGGAATTTGCCAATCTGGCCGCGTTCCTAGTCAGCGATGGCGCAGGCTACATCAACGGCGAAGTCGTGACCATGGATGGTGGTGAATGGCTGCAAGGAGCCGGTGAGTTCACAGCCTTGGGACGCGAACTCACCGAAAAAGAGTGGGAGATGATGAAGCCAAAACCAAGGACGTCCAGGGAATGAAGGTCGGAGAATGACAAGAACCCCGAAGACGGGCGCAAGCGGAAAACTGACACCGGCTTGCCGGACGGTTTCCAATCCGCCGCAAAAACGAAAGCGCCCGGACTCAATTAGAGTCGCCGGGCGCCCGTCGAACAGCCCTCCCCCGAAGTCTGCTCACCATGAATGTACGTTCTAATGGCAAAACCGGGAATGGCACGAAAGGGGGATTCGTATAGGACTTTCTGGTAGGCCCGGCAGGAATCGAACCTGCAACCCTCGGATTAGAAATCCGATGCTCTATCCACTTGAGCTACGGGCCCATGCTGTGTTAATCAGTGTGCGAGCGCACAGCTGACTTCTTGCTTACCTTCGGCTTACCTTGCTTGCCCAACTTGTTCATCGCTTCCAACACGAGAGGATCAAAGCGCCGGATGTACGATTCACGAGTCACAATCACCCGGCTGTGGCGCAGGACTCGCTGTACAACCAAGTCGCTGGTGCCTTCGCTGAATAGTGTACTGGCGAGCATCCGGCGAAGTCCATGCCAGCCTCGGAACTCGCTGCCGGACGCCTTGAACGCTACGGGCAAGTGGTAGCGGCCCAAGGCTTTCAAGTCACTGGCGAACAGTGGACCGGAGCCGTTGGCTTGTGACTTGCGATAACGGTCAAGATGGGTGCGGAGTTCCGGCACCACCGGCACACTCGCCTTCGATGCCTTGGACTTCGGCTCGTTCTCGTATCCGTGCCACACGGACCGGCGCACTGTGATTGAATCCGGCTCGATGTCCTCCCAGCTCAAGCCTTGTAGCTCCGCCAATCGGAGTCCGGCGAACGCTGCTACAGCCACCGAGCACTGTAGCGCTGGCACTGCTCGCAAGTGGCTGATGACCTTTCGGATGGTGTCCAAGTCGTAGACGGCTGGCTCAAGTTGCTTGGGTGCGGGTGCTTCGCCCGGTTGCACTTCCTCGGAGATGGGACGGCGCAATTGAGCGCGCAGCAGCACGTCGCGTACCGGATTACCTTCGCGGAATCCAGCGACAACGGAATGCCTCATGATCGCACTGAGCAGTGCCTTGTTACGCTGCATCGAAGCCTTCGACAAGTGCGGAAAGTCGTACGCAATCGAGTCCAGCAAGTTCTGGCAGTCGCGAGTGCGGTACTCCCACAGAGGCAAGCGAGCCTCTTGGCGACCTTTGAAATACTTCCCAAAGCGCCACCGGTAGTCGCGAGCCGTGCTCTGACGCAACCGGCCATCAGCGACCGGAAGGAACCAGAACTCCGCGAACCGTTCCAGCGTAGTCCTCGCGCCGGTCCCAGCGATACCGAGCCGGAGCCGGATATTGTCCGCAGCGTCCTCGCGAGACTTCTTACTGGGCAGCTCGTCCACGGAGCCGATGCGGAACTCGCGCTGCTTCTTCCCAATGTGAATGCGGAGGTAGAGCGCCTTCCCGCGCCGGTTGATGTAGCCTCGGTTCGCCATCGTCAGAGATCATACCGCGAGATTGTGGGAGGTCAAAGCGAGACGCTGAAATATATCCGGCGAACGTTCGCCGCATATATTTTCTCGGAAGCATGCGGTAATCGGTTACCGCATATATCTCATCGTCTCGCCCAGATGAATACGCAAGTACAACGCCGTGATGGAAGCCTCCATAGCGCCGTCCTTTGAAGGTCCAACGTCAAGATCATTCCATTCTCCGTCCCGCAAGTAGACACCGAGAACAACGGCTGGGACAAGGTGTGGGGCTGGATCAAGAAGCAGAAAGGTCTGGGACGGCTTCGCTGCGACCAGATGGTTGCGGACATGTTTCTCGCGACTCCGCGAATGAGACATGAGAAAAGCCACCGGTGACTTGGTGGCTTCTCGATGGAATGCCCCGCGTAGGATTGGCCTAGCAGCCACGCTCCCACCGGTACTTCAAGGAAAAGCTCACAAGCGCGAGACAGCAATTGGTACGCACTTGGCAGAGACGAATCGACCATTTACAGGTTGGATTCCGGCACACGGATATTCTCGGCGCTCTGCTTCTTGCAAACCAACTGTTCCACGAAAGGCTGAGCGGTTGGAGAAACAAGTTGGTTATCTTTTCTGACATGCGCCAGGATACCGCCGACCTCAATCTGGAAACTCCGGAGAATCTCGACGCCAAAGCCGCTCTCGCCAGAGCGGAAAAGAAAGGATCGATAGCGAGTTTGCCGAACGTCGAGGTTGACGTTTTGGGAGTGGATAATGCGGGCAAGTCCATCGATTATTGGGGCCGACTGCGGGAATACTGGCTGTCGTACTTTGTGAAGGCCGGAGCCCACGTGGAAAACTATTCGGTCCTGCGGGAACTCCATGAAATCGAGCCCTAGGTACGGGAGCATAGGAGCACAGAAGTTACTCCGGACGATCCTCCGCCGTCACTGAAGCAGCGTGACAATTCCGTTGCAGGTCTATATGAATGATACTGTCGGGCGCACTACAGTGTAGGCGAATATGCGGACGCCAAGTGAAGTTCGTCACGCATCAATGTGATCTCAGCTTTTCTTCTTGACACCCTGTTGTAACACTCTTAGATTGTTCTCCAATCCTAGAGAGAAGAATTTTGGTCTCAAGCGGGCCTCGAGACTTTCTTGACGGGACTCTTCCCCTTAAGTGGTGTTTGCCCGTGCTGCGCCCAGAAGGACCGTGTTGTACGGTCGTTCGCCGAGGCCAGAGTGACGTATTGGGCGTCCACCATACCGTCGTGATTAAGACAGGGGAAGATTCAATGATTATTCGCATCCGCTGCTACTCTCTCCGTTCAATTCTGCTCGTTCTCGTCGGCTCATTTGTTCTGTCGTGCTTTAGTCTGCTGCAGACTTTCGCACAAAGCGGGCCAGGCATCCAGATGTTTTCTACCAATGAAAATGGCGTGGACTTGGCAACAGGCAATATCAACATCGACAATATTCAGTTCCGAAGCAAGCCTGGAAAGATTCCATTTTGGAGCCATATAGCGGCCACTAGCGGCATGGACGTTCTGAACACACCAACATGGAACCCGATGTTGGTCTATCCCGGATTCGTCCTCGAAGCCCCGGCTACAGCTGCCCAGCAGCAGTTTAGCCTCGGCGTACGCCTCTCGCAGCCATGCTATATCGGTACAACCCAATATAATACTGAGCACTCGAATCTCACTGCTAGTCTAATTGACCAAACCGGAGCTTCACACACGCTGAGTGTTTCAGACTTTGTACTTGGTAGCGGTCCCGCAGGGTCGAGTTGTGGTAGTTCAGGTACCGGAGGCGGTTTGGCTTCCGACGGTTCCGGATATTCTTATACTGTCACCAACGGGATTCTGGTCATTTATGACAAAAGTGGAAACCACTGGGCCGGATCGTGTACTTGGGGGGACCCACCTACAACATATTGCACGGTTTCCAGCGGATTCACCGATCCCGATGGTGCGACTGTCTCCCTCCAAACGGACTCGTTGAATGCTGAAGTGTTTACCAGTATTCCGAACCCACACAACATTCTTCTGTCCACGCCGCTTTCTTACCTGGACATCAACAACAATACCCAAAGCTTCACTTTCAATACTACGCTCCTGAACATAGCAACCAACTTCGACTGCATCGTTAACGGTAGACAGCAGCCTGCTGATTACAATTACGCAGATAACCCGATGACGATGCTTACCAGTATCACCACGCCGACAGGGGAGTATACAATTGCCTACGAGCCGACATATAACAAGAGCAGTTACTATACTGGAAGGATTGCTCAGCTGAGCTTGCCATCCGGCGGATGGATCAAGTACGTCTATTCCGGGGGCAACCAGGGTATCAACTGCTACCAAGGCAATGTTCCTGAGCTTCAGGTCACCGTCAATGATAACAATGGAAACAGCGGCCTTTATACATATGTGAATTCTCTCAGCACAACGGGCTCTGGCGGCCCTGGCACCGAGTTTTCCAATTTTACCGTAACCAAAACCGACCCCGCCCAGAACCAGACTGTTTACACCTTTTCGGGCGAGTATCAGACTGAGGCGATGGTGTATCAGGGCGGGTGCCCCACGGGCATTGCAGGATGCAACGGGGGCGGCACACTGCTTCAGACGACGATCACCTGTTACAACAAGAATTACAGCAGCGCAGCAGCTTGTATTGCTCCCGCCACGATTCCGCAGCTCCCAATGACCCAGACAGATGTGTACACCTCATTGAATGGTGGTTCATCGTCATTGGTAGAAACTGTCTTTGACGCCTACGGAAACGTGACCGATCTCAAGAACTACGACTACGGGGCGACGTTCCCTCCGTCTGGTACGCCGTTGTCGGAGGTGCAGACGACATACAATACGGGAAGTACGTGCGGTACTGTGTCGACCTACACCCGCAATTTGCCGTGCACGATTGTCACGCTGCGTTCGGGGAATACGGCTAGCCAGGTGAGTTATACCTACACCGCCGGTCATCCGACACAGACGAAGACTTGGGTGAGCGGTTCGAATTGGCTGACATCGTACGCCACCTATAATTCCAACGGAACGGTGGCAACTACGACGGACGTGAACGGGGCCTTGTCTACTTATGCCTACAACGGAACGGGCGGTTGCAGCAGCCCTTTGCTCCCCATGCTCCCTACTTCTGTTACCGTTACGGGAACGTTGTTGCCTTCAGGGGGCCTGATTTCCTCGCAGCAGTGGAACTGCAATGGTGGGGTCCTGACATCGAGCACCGACATTTCGGGAGCAACAACGCAATATAAGTATGTGGACCAGAACAACAACGCTGACCCGCTATGGCGATTGCTCCAGTCAATTGACCCACTGAGCAATACGACGTGGACGACGTATTCGCCCGGAGGCACGATTCCGGTGACCGTGGAGAGTGTGCTTGCCAACAGTTCGACCTCAGCCGTAGACTCCCTCACAACGTATGACGGCCTTATGCGTCCAATCCTTAGCCAGACAAGAACCGCGCCTGGATCGACGACGTTTGATACGGTGGTCACCGGTTACGACGCAAGCGGTAGAGCGGTGAGTGTTGGCCTCCCCTGCCAATCTGCGGCCTCGACCCCCTGTTCTTCAAGTGCAACGACAACCAGCTATGACGGTCTGAATCGCCCGCTGACGGTTACCGACGGCGGTGGCGGATATGTTAGCTACACTTACTCATCCAACGACACGCTACAGACTACTGGGCCCGCTCCCGCTCCCAGCAATGGAGATAATCTCAAGTCTCGGCAAATGCAGTATGACGGGTTGGGGCGTCTGGCTTCAGTTTGTGAAGTAACCGCTGGAACTATGAGCTGGCCGGGTGGAGCGTGCGGGCAAACCACTTCCCAAACTGGCTACCTTACGTCCTACGCATATAGTGGACTGGGGAACGTCAGTACCCTGACAGGCGTCACCCAGAACGCTCAGGGAACATCCCAACAGGCTCGCGCTTACGGTTACGATGGGCTGGGAAGGCTTACGTCTGAATCTAATCCGGAGACCGGTACCACGTCGTATACGTATGATTCCGATGCTACCTGCGGGAGTTCTGCGGGCGACTTGGTCAAGCGAGTGGACAACATGGGCAACGTCACCTGCTTTGCCTATGACGGAATTCATCGTAAGACCGCCGTGACCTACCCGAGTGGCGCCTACGCGGCGAGTACGCCAAACAAATGCTTCGTGTATGAGGCTGCTATCGACGGGAATACTGTCAATTATCCAACCGGCCGGTTGGCAGAGGCCTATACCACTACGAGTGCGTGCTCAAAGACCACGCTTCCGCCCGTCGTCACGGATGAAGCTTTCGGCTATTCCCAGCGCGGCGACCTGACGGACGTTTATGAGTCCACACGCGATTCCAATGGCTATTACCACACGACGGCGAGCTACTGGGCAAACGGAGCATTGAATGTTCTGAGCGGTGTCCCCACGCGCAATGCCTGGACGTTCGGAGTGGATGGCGAAGGGAGGTTGAACTCAGCGGTCGATGGCACTACAACCAATCTGGTGACCTCAGCCACATATTACCCAACGTATCCGCAGACCACCGTGACCCTAGGCTCTGGCGACAGCGACACCTATACATATTACGCGACGACCGGCCGCATGAAGACCTACGAGTTCAACATCGGTTCGACGCCGAAGTATGTGACGGGCACCCTGGGCTGGAATCAGAACGGGAGTCTCGGCTCGCTCGTCATCGCTGATGCCTTTGACAGCCTTGATACACAGACTTGCGGGTATTCCGCCGATGATCTTGCTCGGCTGCAGACTGTGAGCTGTGGCCCCACAAGCCCGAATGGGACAACTTGGGACCAAGCGTTCTCCTATGACCCTTTCGGCAACATCACTAAAACCGTGCCGGTCTCGATGACTGGCATCGCGTGGCAACCCGGCTACAATACCAACAATCAGTACACCGTTTCGGGCGCGAGCTACGACGGCGATGGCAACCTGACGGCCGATACGTTCAATACCTACGCATGGGATTCGGATGCCAACAGCGTAGGCATCAACCCCGGCAGCAATGTCCCAATCACCGGTACGGCTCCCGCTCAGATCACCATCACCTACGATGCGTTCGACCGTGTGGTGGAAGAAGACAATGCAAGGACGTACAAGGAAATCCTGTACAGCCCGATTGGCAAACTGGCATTGATGGGGGGACAAAACACAAATAACGTCTTTTTGCCGCTGCCGGGGGGCGAGCAGGCAACCTATACCAACAACACGATCCGCTTCCGGCATTATGATTGGCTGGGGAGTGCGCGGTTTGAATCCAACATGAGCGAGCAGATCTACGGGGATATGGCGTATGCGCCTTTTGGGGAGACGTACGCGAACAAGGATACTGTGGACCTCTCCTTCACTGGCCAAGATCAGGATACGATCTCGGGGACGTATGATTTTCTCTATCGGGAATATAATCCGGTGCAGGGGCGGTGGATTTCACCGGACCCGTCGGGGTTGAGCGCCGTGGACCCGACGAATCCACAGTCCTGGAACCGCTATGCCTACGTGCTCAACAACCCGCTGTCGAACACCGACCCGCTGGGGTTGTACTGCGCATACCTCGACGACGCCGGGGACGGGGTTGAGTCGATAGATGACAGCTCGGGTGTGGGGGAATGCGGCAGTAATGGCGGGTATTGGATCGAGGGATCTTATGGCAGGGGATCTAGGGTGAACGCCAATGCGGACACTGGGCTCGTGACGGGGCTCGGTTATGACTCCAGCGGAAATGCTGAGATCAGCATTGCTGGTGCCATGGGCAGTAATGGCGGTGGCGCTTGGACTCAGACATGGGGAGGAGCGCAGGCCGCAAACAACGGGCCCGATCCTGTCGC
>CAVZUP010000041.1:0-6950 GCA_963778255.1 uncultured Acidobacteriaceae bacterium | reverse complement strand
AGCTGAGCACGCCCGAAGTGATAAAGCCCGGACGCTGTGCGAAGGTGCTCGTCCGATTCTGGAAAAGGCTGGCTGGAGCATTGGCGACAGCCACATCGGTGAGAAAGAGCGGACCGTACTGCACGCGGTCCACGCGCATCAGCTTCCACTTTGGTTCATCGACCGGTTCCCCCGTGTTGAAGGGACCGATGGCTCCGGTCATGTGTGGCCAGTCGGGGTGGGCTTTCGAGAGCTTGCCGAATAATTCCTCCGAAAAAAAGTTGATGGACGAGCCCAGGTCGAGGCCTAGATCGTAGTTCTTGTTTTCGATCCTGCTGGACATCTGGATGAGACCGTTGTTGGAGTTGACGATCATCTTGGCCTTCACGCCGCTGAATTTCAGGCGGCCGGGCAAGCCGATGGCGAACTCTCGGTCGGGGAAGCTGATGAGCACGTCGTAGTTGCGCAGGGCGGACGAGGGGATGTTAATCTCCGCGCTCATGCCGGGGGCAAGCTCGGGGGTGTTGGCCGGGATTTTTATTTCGCCGACTTTTTCTCTCGCCTGGGATAAGGAAATTCTCACTCCACCGATAAGAACTTCGAGCGCAGCACTTTGCGCTTTCGGCGTGCCGGAGCAGATTTGGCCGGCGCAGGTGACACCGAGTCCCAGTAAATTGGCGACGCGGCGGTTCATCCAGAGATCGGGATTGCCGTTGTCGACCCAGCCGCGGATGCGCTCGGTCGAGCCGTTGGGGAGTGGGAGGTCCACGTCGATGACAATGCGGTCCTGGTCGAGCGCCATGGGGATGGTGGCGGACGGAAGCGAAGGTGGGGATGGGTTTTGCGCGGAGACGGCTGCGTGCAGGCTGACGATGAGTATAAGAACGACAGGGGCAGCCCTGAATCGCATAGGGAGATTGTAGACGCTTGGGTTGCGACGGACGAATGCGTCCGTCGCTACGAATGCAGGGTCCCGCGGTGTGATCTGGGTCACCGAGAACGGTGATCGAGCCGGTCGCGGTTGCCTTGGCAACTGCTAAAATTCCTTCTTATGGCATTCCCAGCTAACCGCCTGCGCCGGTTGCGGCGCACTGAAACCCTGCGTTCCCTGGTCCGCGAGACCCGGCTGACGCCGGAAGCCTTTATCTATCCACTGTTTATCTGTCCCGGGACGGGAATCCGGAAGGAAGTTGGTTCCATGCCCGGCGTCTTCAACCTCTCGGTTGACGAGGCGGTGAAGGAAGTGCGGGAGACGCGCGCGCTGGGAGTGTTGTCGGTCATTCTGTTTGGACTGCCCGAGAAAAAGGACGAAGTGGCCACGGGCGCATGGGCCGAGGACGGGATCGTGCAGCGGGCGGCGCGCGCCATCAAGAGCGAAGTGCGCGACGTGGTGGTGATGGGCGACGTTTGCTTGTGCGAATACATGTCGCATGGGCATTGCGGCATCGTGAAAAAAACGGCGGACGAATACGAGATTGTGAATGACGCGAGCCTGGAGTTGCTGGCGCGGACCTCGGTTTCGCAGGCGCGGGCGGGCGTGGATCTGATCGCGCCTTCGGACATGATGGATGGCCGGGTCGCGGCGATTCGCGCGGGGCTCGACGGGGCGGGTTTTGAAAATACGCCGATTCTCGCTTACGCGGCGAAATTCTCTTCCGGATTTTATGGGCCGTTTCGCGAGGCGGCGGATTCGGCACCGCAGTTTGGGGATCGGCGGTCTTACCAGATGGACCCGGCGAATGTGCGCGAGGCGATGCGGGAGATTGAGTTGGATATCGAAGAAGGCGCGGACATGATCATGGTGAAACCGGCCATGCCGTATCTGGACGTGATTGCCGCGGCGCGCGAGCGCTTCGACCTGCCGCTGGCGGCGTATCAGGTGTCGGGTGAGTACGCGATGATCGAGGCGGCGGCGCGGAACCAGTGGATCGACCGGGAGCGGGTGATGATGGAATCGCTGATCTCGATCCGGCGCGCCGGGGCGAGCATGATTCTGACTTACTACGCCAAGGAAGCGGCGAAGCTGCTGGCGTAGTCCAGCGACCGTGTCGTGATTCAGCTTGCGGGTGGAGAACCGGGCGCCCCGCCCGGCCGGACCCTTCGATTGGGCTTACGGCAGGCTAGGGAGACGCCGATTCCGCCAGCGACTCAGTCCGCTTCTAGGGCAGGGATTCGCGTGCAAGTTGTTTGATTTAGAGGCTTACGGCAAACCGGCCGACCTGTCAATCTTTTCACAATAAGACTGGCAAGAGTGTTGTAAAATCCGCCCCACCTGGAGTGGACCCTTTGGCGCGCTATTCGGAGCTCTCGTCGGCAGAATTGGTAAGAGCTTGCGCTGGCTCGAAAGACGAGAGGGCGTGGACGGAGTTCATCCGGCGCTTTCGGGTGGTGATCGCCGCGGCGGCGCTCAGGACCGCGCGGAAGTGGGGCGAACCATCCCATCACCAACTGGATGACCTGATCCAGGACACCTACCTCAAGCTGTGCGAGAACGACTGCCGTTTGCTGAGGTCGTTCCAGCCGCGGCATGAAGACTCCGTTTTTGGATTTCTGAAGGTGGTTACGGCCAATGTGGTGCGCGACAGTTTCAAGTCGGCGCGGGCGGCGAAGCGGGGCGCGGGGCAAACCGAGACGATCGTGGAAGCCGTGCACGCCGACCCGCAGATCGCGCGCGTCGACAGCTTCGAAACGTTGAACCAGCGCCTGCGCCTGGAGCGGGTGGAAAAGATCCTGATACGGGTTACCGCGGGCAAGGACCAGGAAAGAAAGCGGATCATTTTCTGGCTTCGTCACCGGCAGGGATTTACGGCGAGTGAGATTGCGGCCATCCCGTCGATCGGACTGACGACGGAAGGGGTGGAAAGCGTGCTGATGCGGCTGGCGATCCTGATTCGCGGCCAAATCCTCAGTGAAACCCCGCACCGGGAAGTGAAGGTTCTCAGGAAGCAAAATCGTTCTAATAGGTTGGGGAGTTAGTTTTGGAAGGTACTAGCAGCGAACATCTCGGGACCAAGGAGCTGGCGAGATTGCTGGAGGAGTTTCGCCTAGGCGCGGAAAGCGCGCGGGACGCTGCCGATATGCACCCGCACCTGGCCTCTTGCGGGGCCTGCCGGGAACAATTTGAGGGGTTGGCGCTGGTGGAGGTACAACTGAAGAATGTGCGGCCGGGGCCGTCAGCGGAGCTGCAGAGCGATTGTCCCGACGCGGGGGTATGGTGCGAGATTGCCTGTGGCCTGACCGCACCCGACGAGACGCTGGTCCACGTCGAGCACGCCAGCCGGTGCGATCATTGCGGTCCGCTGCTGCACGAGGCGGTGTCGGAATATGCCGGTCCGAATGAGGAGCTGACGGACGAGGAGCGGAAATATATCGCGTCACTCGACAGCGCGCGCGCGGAGTGGCAAGAGCGACTGGCCCAGCGCATCGCCGGGATACCGCGTCCGGTGCCGGATGCAGAATTTTCATTGGGATGGCGGAAGTGGCTGAGGGTTCCGCGGTTGCCGCTGGCGGGAGCGTTCCTACTGGCGGTGGCCGGGGTGGGATTGTGGGTCATTCTGCATCAGAGCGGCTTTTATCGGAATCAGGCGAACCAATCCGCTGCCGTCGACCAGCTAATTGCGCGGGCTTATACCGAGGAACGCACGCTGGAACTTAGGATTGCCGGGGCCGACTACGCGCCGGTGCGTGTCTCGCGCGGGCCGACAGAGTCCTTTACCAGCCGTCCCAAGGAACTATTGGAAGCGGAAGCGCTGATTGCCAGCCAACTCGGCTCCCATGCCTCCGATCCCGCATGGCTGCAGGCGCAAGCGCAGGCGGATGTGCTGGAGGGCAAGTACGACGCGGCGGTCGAAGCTTTGCGCCGGGCGTTGGAATTGGAGCCGCATTCGCCGCCGCTCCTGATCGATCTGGCGACCGCTTACTTTCAGCGCGCGCAGCAGGAAGACCGCAAGGAAGATCTCGGCGCCGCTTTCGAATCGCTGAGCCAAGCGCTGAAACTGCGTCCCGACGACGGGGTTGCGCTCTTTAATCGCGCCATTGTCTCGGAACACCAGTTTCTCTACCGGCAGGCGCTCGACGACTGGGAGCATTACCTGCGATTGGATGCGGGTTCACAGTGGGCGGAAGAGGCGCGCGCCCATGCCAACGCGGTGCGAGAAAAATTGAAAGAGCATGGCAGCCAGGTGGTGCCGCTGTTGTCTCCCACGCAAGTTGCGGCGATGGCCAGCGGAGCCGGGGCCGCTTCCGGACCCGATCAGCGTATGGTCGACTCGCGGATTGAGGAATACTTGCACGAGGCCATCGGTTCGTGGTTGCCGCAGGCTTTTCCCGAAGCCAAGGCGGGGACGGCCAAGGAAGGCCTCGATCCGCAGGTTTCGCGGGCCCTTTTTTTTTTGGCTGAGCTGACTGACCAGCGCCATGGCGATCGCTGGCTTTCCGATGTTCTGCGCGGTTCCTCGACTCCACATTTTGCGCAAGCAGTGAATGCACTCGCCCGGGCGGTTAAGGCGAATGACGCCGGCGAGTATGACGCTTCCCGCGAAGAAGGCCGTCTGGCCGAGCGATTCTTTCGTGGTTCGGGCAACGTGGCGGGCGTGCTGCGGGCGCAGTTCGAGCAGACTTTCGCGGCGCAGATGGAGCGGCACAGTGAAGAATGCTGGCGAGAAGCGGTGGGCGCGCTGGTGAACTCAGAGAGCTATTCCTACCCCTGGGTGCAGATTCAGCTGGAATTGGAAAAGAGCGTTTGTTCCGGCCTGATGGGCGACATTGGCGCGGGTAAAGAGGCGGCAGTTGACGCCATGGACCGTGCATTGAAGAACGGGTACGGAGCCCTTTACCTGCGCGCGACCGGGTTTGCGGCAGGTTACGATCACCTCACGGGCGACCAATCGGGTAGTTGGAAACTGACCGACGCGGGTTTGGAAGGCTACTGGTCAGAGCAGCTTCCGCTGCGGCGCGGATACAACCTGTACACGGAACTCGCTCTCAACGCCGAAACTGCCGGCGAACCGAATTTGCAGATGGCGGCTTTGCGCGAGGCTGCCGCACTGATTGATTCCGATGAGAGTCTGTTGGTGCGGGCGTGGGCTCACAACGCTTTGGCCGAGGCGGCGACGGCCGCCCGTCTGCCGCAAGTTGCGGAACGAGAATACGGCGAGGCTGCGCAGCTTTTTGCGGCCGCGCCGCGCACCGCGGCCAGCCGCAATTACGCTCTGGAGACTGAGATCCGAAGCGCCCAACTGGAAGCGAATCAGGGCCGATTCGACGATGCCATTGCGCGCTTGACGGCGATACAAGGCCAAGTTCGCCCGCTTTCGAACAACTATCTCGTGCAGATGTTCTATTCGACTTTGGGGGAGTTACAGCTGGGCCGGCACCGCGAAGTGGAGGCGGAGCAGGCGCTGCGGCCGGCGCTGGGACTGGCGGAGCAGAACCTTGCGACCCTCAAATCCGATCCGGAGCGGACCGCATGGAGTAAAAACGCGGCTCCGGCATATCTCGCATTGGTGGAAGCGGAGTTGGCGCGGGGTCGTCCGCAGGAAGCGCTCGAGACCTACGAGTGGTACCTGGGAGCGCCCCAGCGGGAGGCGGCGGATTTGCACCCGCAGCGGTCCGCTGATCGAACTCTGACGAACCCACCGATGCCAGATGTGCCACAGTTGGCGTCTCGCCTTCCGCTCCTTACGAAGGAGACGGTCCTGGCCTATGCCGCGCTGCCGGATGGACTGGCGATTTGGGTCTATGACAACCGCGGCGTGAATCCAGAATGGATACAGAAACCGACGGAAGACTTGCAGGAGCTGGCGTCGAGGTTTCACGATCTGTCCGCGGATCCGAAGTCGGAGCTGAGCGCGCTGCAAAGGGATGCTCGCAGTCTGTACGAGCGGCTCATCGCTCCGGTGGAACAACACCTTGCGCCCGGACGCACGCTGGTGATTGAAGCGGATGGCTGGCTCGCCCGTGTGCCCTTTGAAGCGCTGCTGGATGCGGACGGTCACTATCTGGTGGAGCGCGAGCCCATGGTTCATTCTTTGGGACAGGTTTCGCAGGCGCGGTTGCGCAACGCCAAGGCGATTTCGTCCGACTTGCCAGCACTGGTGGTGGGCAGCGCGGCTTCATCGCGGGCGGACGGTCTCATTCCCCTCCCCGATGTGGCTGCGGAGGCGGATGCGGTGGCCAGCGATTTTCATTCCGCGCGCGTGCTTAAGGGCGGAGATGCCACGCTCGGCGCGGTGCGGAGCGAGTTGCCCGGGGCCGCGGTTTTCCACTTCGCCGGGCATTCCCTCGCTACTCTGGGCAGGACGGGTTTGATGCTGGGAGGCAAGAATGAAGATGGACAGGCGAATACTCCCAACTTGATGGACGCGGACACGGTGCGGCAGCTTCGCCTGCAGAGCTTGCAGTTGGCAGTGCTCTCGGCCTGCAGCACAGCATCGGGCAGCGGCGGATCCAGCGGATTCGACAGCGTCACCGACGCTCTGCTTCATGCCGGTGTGCCGCACGTGATTGCGAGCCGGTGGGCGGTGGACTCCGCTCAGACTCGGGGATTTGTGCAGGATTTTTATCGCAATGCACTTCTGGGCCAGACGGTTTCGGATGCTGTCCGCCTGACCTCACTCAAAATGCTGGCCAATCCGGGGACATCGCATCCTTACTACTGGTCGGCATTTGCAGCGTACGGACGACCCTAACCCACAAAACAGGAGAAACCAATGAACGCTCGCCGCTATTTCAATAGCACGACGGTTACGCTGGTTGTCACCGTCCTGGCTATGTTGTTCGCGATTGCATGTCAACCGTCTCAACAGCAAGCAACCTCCGCACCGGCAACTGTTACTCAGGCACCCAGCGCTGAAAAAGTATTCATTCTGTTTGAAGGACCTTGGGCTTTTGCTCCCGATCCGAAGGATGCCGGGAGCGTGGTGGCAATTGCACCCAAGACGAAAATGCACCACGATCTGTTTGTGAAGGCT
>CAVZUP010000040.1:0-3211 GCA_963778255.1 uncultured Acidobacteriaceae bacterium | reverse complement strand
CGTGCGATCGGCGCGGGATTCAGCCAGAGTTTTTTGCCGGGCCATGCTCCCGGCGAACACCGAGATGGCCAGGAAAACCGTCAACCGCTCCACATCAGCCCCGCGGTGGATGCTGAAACTGAAGTACGGTGGAACGGCAAAAAAATCCAGGCAAGCGGTGGAGAGAAGCGTGCAGAATACCGCAGGGCCAAAGCCCAGGAAACGCGCCGTGAAGAGCACGGCCGCCAGCAAAAGTACGAAGAGATGGCGGTGCAGCATGGCGGAAAAAGTCCAAAAGCTGAGCGCCACCCACACGGCGAGCGCAGCGCCTGCGTATTGCAGCAGCGCCGATTGCCGATTGCGGGCGATCCAGTCTCTCAGATTGTTTCCGATGCCAAACATTTCCGTAAGCGTTGCCGGCTCCAGCGGTTGATCGGTATTTGACCGAGCGGCGGAAGTGCCTTCGATGTCCGGAGAAAACTCTAGCAGCAGCCGGGGCGTCCGGCAACCGTCGGATCAAGATCAAATTCAAGAACAACGAACGGGAATGCCGGCCCCACAACCTCCCTTGCGCGCCAAACTGGTGCTTACTGGGGAACGTCCACCTTCTTGTGAGCTGCGGCTGGGTCGCGGTACAGCCATTTCGTTTTTTCGCAGTATTCGTAGAGTTCTTCGCGAAAACTGGGATGCGCGATCTCGATCAACGCTTGTGCCCGTTCGCGGATGGTTTTTCCATGCAAGAAAGCCACGCCGTATTCGGTTACGACGTAGCGCACCAGGCCACGCGAGGTTACTACTCCCGCGCCGGGGCTGAGCATGGGGACGATTCGTGAAATCCTCCCATTCTTGGCGGTGGACGAAATCGCAATGATCGGTTTGCCGCCGCGCGAGCGCGAAGCTCCGCGAAGGAAGTCGACCTGCCCGCCAATTCCGCTATAGAACTGGGTTCCGACCGAATCCGAGCAAACCTGGCCGGTCAAGTCGATCTGCAGGGCGGAGTTGATGGCCACCATGTTGTCGTTGCGGGCGATGAGGCCGGGATCGTTGGTATAGGCGGTGGGATGAAATTCGAAAATCGGGTTATTATCCACAAAGTCGAAGAGCTTCTTCGATCCCAGTGCGAACCCGAGGATGATTTTGCGCGGCCGGATGTTCTTGCGCGCACCGGTGATCACCCCTGCTTCAATCAGCGGAATCACGCCATCGGAAACCAGTTCGCTGTGCACGCCGAGATCCTTGCGGTCGTCGAGAAAGCGGAGCACGGCGTCGGGAATGCCGCCGATCCCGGTCTGCAGTACCGCTCCGTCCTCGATCAGCCCTGCTACGTTGCGGGCGATGGCGACCTGCAAATCGGTGACCTCGGGCTTCTTGAGCGCGCAGAGGGGCCGTGACGATTCCACGACGACATCAATGTCGTTGACGTGGATAAAACTGTCGCCATAGGTTCGCGGCATGTAGCTGTTCACCTGCGCCACCACGTAACGGGCGCATCTGGCGGCGGTCAGCGTGGTATCCACGCCAACGCCAAAGCTGCAAAAGCCGTGCGAGTCGGGGGGAGATACCTCGATGAGCGCGACATCGATCGGCATAGCGCCGCTTTCGAACAGTCCTTCGATCTCGCTGAGGTAGACCGGAGTGTAATCGGCCCGTCCCTGGTTGATGGCTTCCCGAACGTTAGCACCGATGAAGACCGCATTGTGCCGGAAGTGGCCTTCCATCTCCGGCGCCACATAGGGAGCGCATCCCATGGTCATCATGTGGACGATTTCCACATTGCGGACGAACGGGCCGCGCCGCATCAGGGCTTCGACTAGAGTTTCCGGCTCCGCGCAGCCGGGCTGGATATAGACGCGCATCCCCGACTCCACGCGGCGCAAGGCGTCGTCCGCCGATTGCACTTTGCTTGCGTACTCAATTTCCCAGGACATCGCTTGCGATCCTCTTATGCACTCTTGTTGTTGTGCACTCTTTTATGCACTTTTGGAGGGTGCGCGGTTTTCGCCGACAGCGGCTCCCGCGACTTCCAGTTCGTAACCGACGGCGGCATAGTAAACGGCGCGGTCGAAAAATTGCTCCAGCAGTTGCAGCATTTCCAGTTCGCCGAACACTTCAACCGGGCGTTCCAGCACTGACTCCTTCTTGATGAACTCCCACAGGTTCTCCTTGGTCAAGACGATGACCCAAATCACCTCGCTCAGAGGTACCTGTTGGTGGGCACGTCGCGCGCCAATCTGCAAGTAGCGCTGCTCCAGCTGGAATTCCTCCTTGCGCATGAGCCACTCGCCCAGATGGCGGTAAATTTCGTAGACCCGTTCCTTCAATTCCTCGGGAGGAACCTTGGACTGGAAGTTTGGGGTCAACTCGGAACCCTGGACGCGATCGAGAAGGCAACCGGCCAGGGACTGGGAATGGGTCTCGATCAAGCGAACGAGCCGATATAACATCATCATGACGTCCTCCCGTTCTAAACGCGGACCTGGATTCAGCTACAGTCTCAAGGCCCGCAAGATCTGAAGCCATGATAGCCGGTACAGTTGACTGTGATAAAGATCACAAGGGGATCGATGCGACCCGCAAGCTGACGTAGGTCCGGTAGGGTGGTTTGCACGTGCATGTTCAGCATCGTAAGACTAGGCTGTAAGCAACAAATATCAGTGATTGGACGTACATTGCTTGGTGATTGCAAACACACCATTGGCCTCGGAAAAATCCGATTCAGCGTGGGCAAGAAACGCATCGTCACAAGGTACGCAGCGGGCCCATTAGAACTTCAGGAGCTTAATCGGCACTTCCTTGGATTTTTGTTAGGTGAATCTCGCCATCAATGTTTCTCGCCGATCATGGCCATTCGGTGCTGGCAGAAGTATCTCCCGGAAATTAGAATGCACACATACTCAAGTGAAAGGCATAATTTCAATGACTCCCGTAGCTTCTTTGACGCCCGCGCAGCATCACGATTCCATCCAGCCCCTTACGCCCGAAGAGCTGCGGAAGATCGACGCCTACTGGCGGGCTGCCAACTATCTTTCCGTCGGCCAGATTTATCTGTACGCCAATCCGCTGCTGCGTGAGCCGCTGACGCTCGAGCACATCAAGCCGCGACTGCTGGGACACTTTGGAACGACGCCTGGTCTGAACTTTATCTACGCCCATTTCAACCGGCTGATCAAGAATTACGACCTGAATGTCGTTTACCTGGCGGGGCCTGGCCACGGTGGGCCGGGGCTAATTA
>CAVZUP010000039.1:0-34568 GCA_963778255.1 uncultured Acidobacteriaceae bacterium | reverse complement strand
CACCACGACCGAATCGTCAATCAAGCGCGAAAAAGCCAGCGCCAAACCGCTCAGAAGCATTACGTTGATCGATCCGCCCAGGGCATTCATGAGCAGGAAACACACGAGAGCGGAAAGCGGAATGGACAGTAGTACGGCAAGAGTGGCGCGTGGGCTGCCCAGAAAAACCAGAATCATGATTCCGGTTAGGAGCAGTCCGATCCCACCTTCCTTCATTACGTTCTTGATGGCGCTCTTTACAAAGATGGACTGATCAAAGACCACCGCCGTCTTCAGCGACTTTGGAATGTCCAGCAGATCTTTGATCGCGGCCTTGATTCCTTCGACAATCGTGATGGTATTGCTGTCGCCGCCTTGCTTCAGTACCGGGATGTAGACGGACTGTTGTCCGTCGATACGAACGATATTGGTTTGGATCGCGCCGGAGTCCTTGGCTTCGCCCACGTCGGCAACCATCACCGAGGCATTGCCCACAGTCTTCAGCGGTATGCGGTTGATTTCCTCCACGTCCGGCAACTGCGCGTTGGCATAAATGTTGTAGTCTCTGGGGCCGATGCGAACATCTCCGGCGGGGAGAATCAGGTTGGAGTCGTTCACCGCGTGAACCACGTCCATCAGGCTGAGTTGGTGCGCTTCCAGTTTGAGCGGATCGACGTAAACCATGATCTGGCGATAGCGTCCGCCAAAGGGCTGCGGCACTGACGCGCCGGATACGTTTGCGATCTGGTTGCGAACCTGAAATTGCGCCAGATCCTTGAGCCGGGTCTCATCCAGGCCTTCCCCTTTCAGCGTTACCAGACAGACGGGAAGGCTCGATGCATCGAACTTGAGCACCACCGGTGGCAAGGTGCCTGGAGGCAGACGCCGAAGGTCCGCCATGGCGAGGTTTGCGATGTTACTGAGAGCAGCGTTGGCATCGCTGCCGGGCTTGAAGTAAATCTTGATCAGGCTCACGCCCGTGAGAGAACGGCTTTCGATGTGGTCGATATTGCTGCCCAGGGTAAAGAAACGCTCGAACGTGTCGGTAATGTCGGCCTCGACTTGCTCTGGCGGCATCCCGGCGTAGAAAGTTGCCACAACCACCACGGGAATCTTGATCTGCGGGAACAGATCCACCGGCATACGAACCACGGTCGTCACGCCAACTACGGCAATTACCAGACAGATCATGATCACGAAAAATGGGTATTTCAGCGCAAATCGCGGCATTACTTTCGCTCTCCCGTCTGACTTGGACTTACGCTGGAACCTGGCTCCAACTTCGGCTGCACCACTTCGCCGATCGCATAGCCGGACTGGCCGGCGCTGATCACTCGCTCCTTCTCCGAAAGACCGTGAACAATCTCTACGGTTGTGGAGGTTTGTTCCCCTAATTCAACGTCGCGTTTCTGCACGCGATTCTCGTCGTCCAGAACCAGCACATAATGCTGGCTGCCTTCCTGGACGATGGCCTGGACTGGGACCGTGAGCGCGTCCTTGTTTCCCTGCAACACCAGCTTCACTTCGGCGTACATACCCTCCGTCAAAGTGTTTTGCGGATTCTCCACGTCAATTTCGGTGTGCATGGTCCGGGTCTCATCATTGAGTGCATCGGCGAAGCGGGCCACACGACCCTCGAACTCTCGATTCAAATTGAGAACATGTACTTGCACTACGCTGCCCAAACGCAACATCGGCACGGCGGATGCGGGAACCGGAATCACCAGCCTCAGCAGCGACCACTCCGCCAGTTGCACCACCGGCTGGGATTGAATCTCGGACGAGGTTCCGGCTGAGATCAGGGCACCGGTATCGACGTACCGCTTGGTGATTACACCCGCGAAGGGAGCTGTGATGTGCGAGTAGGCCTCCAGAGCGGACAGACGATCCAGAGTGGCCCGTGCCATCCCGAGTTGGTTCTGCGATTCAGACAGCGCGGCGCGAGCGCTGCGGGTCTGCGCGTCGGTCTCCTGATCTTTCGCCAGCGAATCGTCGAGCTCCTGCTCGGCGATCAACCCCGGACGCTCCTCCGATGCCTGCTTGAGCCGCGTATAAGCTGCGTGATAGGCCTGGTGCGTAGACTCCGCTCGTTCGATCTCACTTTGGGCACGGCGAATCGCATCTTCACTGCGCCGGATGTCCGCCTTCGCGCCCATGACCTGCGCGTTCAGTTCGGGGACCTCTAAAATAGCGAGCACCTGCCCCGCCCTGACCTTGTCCCCGACATCCACAAAAATTTGGCGGATGTAGCCCGCCACCTTGGCGTGAACATCCACTTGCTGGAATGGGCGGAACTCACCGGTAAGCGCAATCGTGTTTTCGAGTGGACTACGGGTGACGAGCACGACCGGAGCGACCCGTTGCGCCGGTTCATCCCTCTTTATAGCGCTCGCGTCTCCAAGTGAATGCATGAGCACGGTGGCCGCGATCACCGCGCCAACGAGTACAACTGCTCCCATTACTATTTGCCTGCGTTGCAGCGTCATTTTTTGGTCCAAGTCTGCGCGACCACGAACGGAAAAACCCGCCCCCGTGAAAGCAGCGAATCGAGTCGCCTCAATCCGCGACCGCGTCAAAATTCAGTTGGAGTAGTTGGCTTTGCCAACGGAGGAACAAATCAGCAGGCGGGAGGGGGCCGATTGTAGAGATTCTCTTCGATAAGGAAAGTTGGAAGAGGTCGCGCGATCGGCGCCACACGGGAGTACAACGTAGGAGCCTGTGCCCCCACAATCGTGGCTAATGGAGCAGCCCAACGAACCGCATCGCGATCCAAGTGCTGCCGCATGGCCTGCGGCGAACTGGACTGAACCGTTGTGGAGCCGGAAGCTGTATCGTGGAAAGTTCGGGTCGACAGCATCAACACCAGAGACAACATGACAGCGCCGACGAGCACCAAGCGCCACCACGGCAACGAACGAACTGCAAGGTCTGTTGTTTCCGCTCTCACCAAGACAACCTCAAGACGATTCTACGCTACTCACAACGTTCCCCAAAGCAAGGCTGTCGGCAGCAAGGGCAATGATCGGATCAGCGAGGGTGAGTTGAAACCGCTGCATCCGTTGCAACTCGATGAAGTGATGGAAATGCCGCGTACCTGTGGTGTACCAAACATCCGGGTATTCGGGGTTTTGATCGTTTTGAGCTTCGGTAGTTTTCAATAAGTTGCGTAGAATCAGTGCCGGTGCGGCAAGGGGGTTCGACTCCCTCCGGGGTCGCCATTCATTTGAAAGCATAAAAATCTACTATGTCTCACTCAGGCTCACGAGTTAGAAAAAGCTGACCGAACCCGGTACACGGGTTCGGTCAGCAGAAGGTATTTCTTGCTCGCAGAGCTTATTCGCTCATCTAGTCTTATTTGGCTTCTGCGATATGGGCCTGGTGGCCGGCGTCGGCTACAGCCTGCAAGAAGGCATCGGCACTTGCGGGAGTTGACGCTCTGCCCGAAAGAATGTTGCGGAAGCTCATGTGCCTGCCGTAAATCGCGCGCGTCGAGTCGTTATCCTGCTCAACTACCGCACCTTCCAGCGTCAAGCCGCCAAACACGCCCTTCGAGCGCGAGTAGCTCAGGACTTCCGTGTTCAACTTCCAATCGGTTCCAGCGGTCGCTTGACGGCCCACAGGGCCTGCCGCAACCGATCCGTCACCGCTAAGTTCGAACTTGCTGGAGAGTAAGTGTTGCAAGCCGCGGTCGTTCATGACCAGCATGACCAGGTCCACGTCTTCGATGCCGATCTGCAATCCCCAACTTCCACCGCCGATCGTGATAAATGCGGGAGCGCTCCAGCCAGCAGCCGTGCGGCATGTCGCCACGCCACGTCCGTGCTTGGCGCCAAAGATGAAGCCGCCCTTGACCAGGTTGGGCACTACAACCATGCACTTCGCGCCGTTCAGTACTTCTTCCGGGATGCCTTTGTCTGGAGTCGCCATGATGCTGTGCAGAACATTGACGGACGACTGCAGGCGGTCGACCGAATCTTCGCGGGACGAACCCGCCCAGGCGAAGGTTCCAACCAGACCGATCAAACTCATCAACAGCAGTGACATTGCTTTTTTCATGAATGGTTCCTTTGTGGGTTACGGAACTAAGAGGAGAAGACTTCAGATGGGCTGCCTTAGCTCAGATAACCTGAAAGAGAAAGAAGAAGTACTCTCTCCACCGTCATGATCGCTTAACGGACCGGCAGATAGCTGGTCTACATTGCTCACTTTCGCCCGGTTGTCAAAGAAACTTGTCCGGCTCCGAAAATGATCCGGCTCGTCTTTTATGCAGGGATGAGCAATCTTGCACAGAATAACGAGCCTGGGCGTGTCATTGTCAAGTCAGCAGGAAGGTGGGTTGCTCATGGAACGCGCTCTTCGACGACTGCGCGATCGTTGTCGCAGACGGCTTGCGGCGCTCGCTGCATCCGTTTCGAAAGTGTTCGCTTCGGTTACGCCGGCGCCTCGCGGTTTCGCAGCGCAAAGGATGTGCCCATTTTGCGGGTTAATCACGCCGCGGGCGCAGACGTCTTGCCTGGAGTGCGGGAAATCGCTTGCTCCAGCGACAAGGTAAATGAGTTGCCCGGGGCGCAATCTTCGGAAACGCTCAAATGAAAGAAGGAGATCAACATGCTTTGGACTATTTTTGTTGTGCTACTGATTCTGTGGCTTCTTGGTTTTAGCCTCCACGTAGCAGGCGGTCTGATTCACCTGTTGCTGGTGGTCGCGCTGGTGGTGCTGGTCATTAACTTGTTCAGCGGCCGCGGCGCGGTGGTCTAAGGAAGTCGTCATGCGGCATTGAGTCGGGTGTTCGGTGGCGTCAGCTTCGCGACCGAGCACCGGCGATGCTCAAGGCGATCCCACCCGCGATCAACACGACGCTGATAACGGGCGAGACACGCTCGCTGTGACTGGTTTGAACACCGAAGTTCGCACTCCCGACCTTGATGCCCTCGGTTTCGGTGTGGGGGATGGGCACGATCAGGGATGCAATGCCAAGCACAACCAGGACCAGTCCTGCATACAGCAACACTTTCATATCCAATCCTCACAATCGAGATTGCTGTGAAACGCTAGTCGTGGAGAACAACGTTAAGCAGCGAGCTGTGGACCTGCAAACCGCCTTCGGGACCGCCGGAGTACTCGACAAAACCGAGCTTCCGGAACCGGTTCATGAAGAAGCTCACCCGCGAACGCGTGGTTCCGACCATCTCGGCTAAACTCTCCTGGCTGATCTTGGGGACCACCGCTTCGGGCACGCCCTCCTTGCCAAAATGAGCCAGCAGAAGAAGGACCCGAGCGAGTCGTTTCTCGCTGGAGTTAAACAACTGGTCGACCAGATCCTCTTCGTAGCGGACGTTCCGCGCCAGCAAATACGCCACGAACAGATCGGAAAAGGTGTGTTCGCGGTGCAACGCATCCATCATCGCTTTCTTGTCGATCCGTAGAATTTCACAAGCAGTCATGGCCGACGCGGATCCCATGCGGAGGGCTTGGCCTGCCAGCGCGCCTTCGCCAAAGAAGTTCCCGCTCGTTAACATACCAATAGTAGCTTCCCTGCCGGTCTTGGAGACGACGGTGAGCTTCACTTTGCCTTCTTGGATATAGAAGACAGAGTCCGCCGGGTCCCCCTGCGTGAAGATGCCTTGCTTTTTGGCGAAAGTCAGCTGCTTCCTGCCTTCGCCAATGGTTGCGAGGAAGGTGTTGGGATCGAACTCGCGGCTCTTCTTGTTTACCAGGGCAAGGGCACCCATCAGCGACAATTTTAGTCCCATTAGGCAGCGATGTTCCCATAAATAGTTGCGATGACGTGCCGCCAAATTCCTTCTGTCCGGGGTTATGAAAGTGAGCGATTCTGCTCAGTATTTTGCAAAAAAATGGGGGAGTGTTGAGTCATCGGCGGAGGCAGGCCTGTCAAACCAGGCGGCCTGCATTTCCTCCTCCGCCCCGTTTTCGCCACCGATAAGACGAGCTCGGGCGAGGGGTCTTTTATGCCACAAGAAGTCCAGGTCGGAACGATCCTGATGTCGGAATGGCCGCAACTCTTTGGGATGGAGAGTGAGCCCTACTCGGGACAGTGGATCGTGCTCAAGGGCCTCGATGCTGGCGCACTCGATCGCAAGATTCGTGCCACGGGATGGAACTTCTTTTTCATCGCGTCGGAAGTGAAGGCGATGTTTCTTGGCGTGCCCGCGACGAAGAAAATTGAGCACGCGGTAAAGCGAATTCTAGACAAAGTGCACCAGCAACACTACAACGGCCTCGAAGTAACCGGAATCGTTACTAAGCATTTTCTGGGCCTGCCGTATGCCATCGTTTCGGCGCATCCGCGTCATCTCCAACAGAGCTGCTACCTGGATAGCGCCGAGGCTCGGCGATTGTCAATGTCTGGTCAGAATTGTATATTGCCAGACCGAATACTTCGCCAGAGTTCTCGCGAAAACGGAGTGTCCCTTCCGTCAGTCGCGGATTGAGGCGTGTTGGCTTGCCCCGGACGCCGCTGCTGTGCCGGATTCTCAGCCCTTAGCCTGTTTTCCTGACGCTGGGCCGGCTGCACATTCAGGACGAAGTGGACAGTTGCCAACAGAAAATGAGGCCCGTCAGACCTGGCCACGAGCGCGTCGACCGACTTTAGGGCATCGGACGGCAACTCCACATCCTCGGCAAGCATGACGACAGGTACGTCCGGGCGGACGAACTTGATCGCATCGGCAACGGCCGCGCCATTAATAAGTCCCAGGTAGTATTCGAGAATGACGGCATCAAAGGATTTCGACATAAAAAGCCGCAAGCCATCGGAACCGGTGGTTGCGGTTGCCAGTTCGTAACCGTGCTCCGTCAACAGATTCAATTGAGTTGGATCTCGATGGATGCACAATAGAGTGCTATTCTTAGCCATGCGCCTTGTATATAGGCAGGCTTTCCGCGAGTCTGTGCAAAACTGCTCACTGCACGAACCGGAGCAGGCGCGGTTCTCTACACTTGGTCAATTTTGACCAGTCCCCAAATCCCCTCTCGTTCGATACTGACCTTGATACTCACGACGAGCGAATCTCAACTCTGGACGAAACAGCTGGACTGAAGTCCGGCCCGACTGGTCTGTCAAAACAGCCTCTGCCGATACGTCTGCTCAAGAAAGTGAGGAACGAGTGGCGCTACCCATCACCGTGTCACCGAATGAATCACCGGAAGTCGCCTCCTTGCTTTCCGCGGTGCAGACGGTTTCAGCAGCTCGCCCACGATTGCAATCGAAACCATCGCTCCCCAGTCGTATTGCGGTGGTCGGGAATTATCTTCCGCGACAATGTGGAATTGCCACATTCACCACCGACCTGTGCACGGCTTTATCCGCCGAGTATGGAGCGGTTCGGTTGTTGGCACTGCCAGTGAACGACACCGGACAAGATTATGACTATCCCGAACGAGTGCGATGGACTCTCGCTCAGGACGACGTCAAATCGTATCAAGACGCGGCAGAATTTCTGAACTTCAACAATATCGACATGGTTTGCTTGCAGCACGAATATGGGATCTTCGGCGGCCCGGCCGGACGCCACATTCTGCATCTGCTGCGTGGCTTGAAAATGCCGGTGGTGACCACGCTGCACACCGTTCTACGCGAGCCGAACCCTGACCAACTCATGGTCATGGAAGAACTCGCGGAGCTTTCGGATCGGCTGATTGTCATGAGTCAGCTCTCGTCCCAGTTCTTGCAGGAGATATTTAAGGTGCCGGGCAGCAAGATCGACATGGTGCCCCACGGCGTTCCGGACTTTCCCTTTCTCGATCCCAATTTTTATAAAGATCGCTTTGGCGTGGAAGGAAAAGCTGTGCTGCTGACGTTCGGCCTGCTTTCGCCGAACAAGGGCATCGAAAACGTGATCCAGGCGCTGCCGCAGATTTTGGCCAAGCACTCCAATGTCGTTTATATTGTCGCCGGCGCAACTCATCCTCATGTTCTCCGTCGAGAGGGCGACCGGTATCGAGAAAGCTTGCACGCATTGGCCAAGCAAGTCGGTGTGGAAGAGCAGGTAATCTTTCACGACCGCTTCGTCAGCCCGGAAGAAATGGCCGAGGTGATTGGCGCCGCCGATATCTACATCACTCCTTATCGTTACGAGGAGCAAGTTGTTTCCGGAACATTGGCTTATGCGCTCGGTGCGGGCAAGGCGATCATTTCGACTCCCTATTGGCACGCGATTGAATTATTAGACGACCGGCGTGGGGCGCTGGTGCCGTTTCACAATCCGGAAGCGATTGCGAACAAAACGATCGAGCTGTTGAATACTCCCGCGATCCGTCATGCCATGCGAAAACGCGCTTATCTTTTTGCGCGAGACATGGTCTGGAAACGAGTCGCGCAAGGCTACATCGAAAGTTTCGCCCGGGTTCGCAGCGACCGACTGGAGAGTCCCCGAGTGCAGTTCTCGGCTCGTGCCATCCCCAAAGCGCTTGATCAGCTGCCGGTATTAAAACTGGACCATGTCAACGCGCTGACCGATGACACAGGAATGCTGCAGCACGCGATCTTCACCATCCCCAATCGAGGCGAAGGTCATACCACCGACGACAACGCGCGCGCCCTGATTTTCACGGTGATGCTGGAACAGTTGGGCGAAGCTCTGGAACAGTTGGGTGAAGCTAACGATAAAGACGAGCGAGAGAAGGCAAAGTCACTCACTGCGGATTTTTCTGCCCGCTATTTGTCGTTCCTCGAACATGCGTTTGATCCAGCGAACGGCCGGTTCCGGAACTTTCTCAGCTACGATCGCCGATGGAACGAACCTGTAGGCTCTGAGGATTGCCATGGCCGCGCGTTGTGGAGCCTTGGCACCGTCCTCGGGCGATCCAAGAATCAAGGATTGAGGAGCGCTGCCGGACGCCTGTTCGAGTTTGCACTGCCTGTAGCGGTGGGTATCTATAGTCCCCGTGCCTCGGCTTATACACTTCTCGGAATTCAGGAATATCTCAAGTCGTATCCCGGGGATCGCGATGCGCAAAAAGTAAGATCCGTGCTCAGCCGGCGCTTGCTCGAAATGTATGAGTCCATCCGCAGGCCGGATTGGAAGTGGTTCGAGAACGTAGCCGCGTACGGCAACGCGAGATTACCCCAGGCACTGCTCGTCGTGGGCTCAGCTTGCTCGGACGATCGCATGGTCGCCGATGGCCTCGAAGCACTGGATTGGCTCATGCAAACGCAGCACTGCGAAACCAACCACCACTTTGTGCCCATTGGGTCGCAAGGTTTTTATCGCCAGGATGGTGAAAAAGCGCGCTTCGATCAACAGCCAATCGAAGCTGCTGGCGCGGTATCTGCGTGTCTCGAAGCTTACCGGGTAACTAACGACAGCCGCTGGCACCGCGAAGCCTGGTCGGCCTTTAACTGGTTTCTTGGCGACAACGATCTGCAGCTTCCACTTTATGATTCTGTCACGGGCGGCTGCCGGGACGGCTTGCATCCCGAACGCGCCAATCAGAATCAGGGAGCGGAATCGACTCTCTCGTTTCTGATGACGCTGCTGGAAATGCGGTCCCTGCAAAACCTCGAAAGGCCGGAAAATCTATTATGACTTCTCCTGCAACAACAGTTCTGACTGTCGAAAGCACGCACTATCCTCCATTGCTTCTTCGTTACCCTGGGAACCCGATCCTTACGGGCAAGGATTGGCCCTACTCCATCAACAGCGTGTTCAATGCCGGCGCAACGCTGTTGCCGGATGGAACTACACTGCTCCTGTGCCGCGTCGAAGACCGCCGCGGCTTGTCGCATCTTTGCGCGGCGCGGTCCAAGAACGGCGTCGATGGCTGGCAGATTGATCGGGAACCGACGTTGATGCCCAAACCGCAGGAGTATCCGGAAGAGATCTGGGGCGTTGAGGATCCGCGCATTACTTTTGTGCCTGAACTGGAGCAATACGTGGTCACGTACACGTCCTATTCGCGCGGTGGCCCCGGAGTGTCTCTGGCTCTGACCAAGGATTTTCACAGCTTCGAGCGCTACGGCGTCATCATGCCACCGGACGACAAAGATAGTGCGCTTCTGCCTCGGAGAATCGGCGGATACTGGGCGCTGATTCACCGCCCCATGACAACGCTCGGGGCCCACATGTGGATTTCCTACTCTCCCGACCTACGCTATTGGGGCAGGCACCGACTCATGCTGGAAGCGCGCCGCGGCGCCTGGTGGGACGCCAACAAAATCGGTCTGTCGCCGCCGCCCATCGAAACTCCCCGGGGATGGCTCGTGCTCTACCACGGAGTGCGGCACACGCCTTCGGGCTGTCTCTATCGGTTGGGTTTGGCCCTCTTCGAGCTTGAAAATCCGGAAAGATGTCTGCTGCGAGGCGATTCGTGGGTCTTTGGGCCGGAAGCGGAGTACGAGCGGCATGGCGACGTTGACGATGTCGTGTTCCCGTGCGGATACACGATCAACCCCGATGGCGACACGATCAATATTTACTACGGTGCTGCTGACTGCGCAATTGCACTGGCTCGGGCCAGCACTCGCGCGCTACTGGATTGGCTGGATGCCCATGGAAGTTGCGTACCCCGGCAGCGAACTGAGGATTTATGAAACCGCTGGTTTCGATGCTCCAGTTTGCTTTTGGGTGCCATCACCGCCGCCGCAGTGGCGTGTTCACTATCAAGGAACGGACGTACCAGGTTTGCTTGAATTGTGGAGAGGAATTTGAGTATTCGTGGGCGCTGATGCACGCTGTATCGTCTCGCGCCGCCAATCGCCGGCATGTGCCCATGGACGACCTTACCCCATAACGAGGCGCCGGTAAGATGATCGAATAGACGCTGGTGCCGCAATCTTAATCTCTGCATGTGAGCTATCTTGCTCAGACGCGAAATGTCCTACGTGTCACTCTCTAGTCTGTTGAGTGTGTAGACGGAGCCGCGAACGCTGATTCGTAGCTTCGATTCTCAGGTCGCTGCCAATCAGGTCCGGATCAAGTGACGGCAAAGCGACCACATCCAGCCAATCGGCATTTTTCATTCGTGAGTGCGCCGCAAAACCTTGCGGCGGGACACGATTCGACCCTAACAAGTCTCGGACATCGAAATTAAGACAACACCTCCAGGCGAATGAGAGGTGTTAGCCCGAAAAATAAAGGAAGGTCAAAGATCATGCCTCTAATTCAACTGCTGGAAGTTCTGGTCGTGGTAGGCGTTCTTCTGTGGCTGGTGAATCGCTTCATTCCCATGCAAGGACAGATTAAGTCAATTTTGAACGGCGTCGTGGTCATCGCCGTCGTTCTGTGGCTGCTGAATGTATTCGGACTCTTCAATTCGCTTTCCCGAATCCACATTGGCACCTAGACGATGCGTAGGAAGCCAGCCACGAAGGCTGAACGCACCAACGCGAAATCGATAGAACACACTGTGGCAGATTTCTGCCTCAAGGAGATACTTTGAAAACCAAGATTTTGTTAGCCGTAGGAATCACTGTAGGGTTAAGCGCGTTTGCTCAAACCAACCGCGCAGCAACCATCGTCGTCGAGCCCACGGGCCCGGCATTTGTATTCCAGGTGAATGTGGTCAGCCGCAGCGTGCAGGCCGTCAATTACAGGTACCGTAGCGGATCCAGTAAGTTGGATTTCGCAGGTACGGATCTAATGCCCTCAGCGAATGGCGAGGCGAAGGTAAACAGCAAAGCGGGATCGGTTGAGATCGAAGCGGAATTTCGCGATCTGCAGGCGCCAACGACTTTCGGCAATGAATATCTGACCTATGTCTTGTGGTCGATTTCGCCGGAAGGCCGGGCTGTAAACCTCGGCGAAATCTTAGTGGGCGATAGCCAGCGCAGCAAGCTCCACGTGACCACGGATCTTCAGACGTTCGCGTTGGTCGTTACGGCAGAACCTTACTACGCGGTGCGACAGCCGAGCAACGTGGTGGTGCTTGAAAATGTGGCTCGCGAGAGCACCAAGGGCACGACCGAAACGGTAAATGTTAAGTACGAACTGATGGCGCGGGATGGCTACATTCCCACCGGCTACAAGTTCGACCCGGTGGTTCTGAATGCCAGGTTGCCGTTGGAGTTCTTCGAAGCGCGCAATGCCCTGCGCATCGCTCAATCCGAGGGAGCCGAGCAGTATGCCAGCGACACCTATCAGCACGCGGTTCAGTTGATGAACAATGCCGATGAATTTGCCACCAGAAAACACACGGAGAACAAGCCGCTGATCGCAGTCTCCCGCGACGCGGTGCAGACGGCCGAAGATGCGCGCGCCATCGCAGTGAAAAAACTGGATGAGATACGCCTGGCCAACGAACGTCAGGCTTCGAGCGACGCCCAGGCCCAATCGCAGGCGCAAGCCGACAATGCGACTCGGCAGAAAAACCAAGCGGAGTCCGATGCGGCGCTCGCTCTAGCGGCCAAAACTCAGGCCGAATCGGATGCGGCAAAAGCCCGCGCCGACGCTGCCGAAGCGCAAACTGCGACCGCGCAGGCTCAGTCCGATATGGCGAACAGCAAGGCTGCTTCAGCCAGTGCCGTATCCGCTGCCCAGGCCGACGCAGCACAGTCTCGTTTGGCGGCACAGCAAGCACAGTCGGCTACACAGCAAGCGGAAACCGACAAAGCGGCCATGCGCACGCGATTGTCGGAACAATTGAATTCCATCCTTGAGACGCGCGATAGCGCACGCGGGCTGATCGTCAGCATGTCCGATGTCTTGTTTGACACCGGAAAGTACTCGTTGAAGTCGGGTGCGCGAGAAAAGTTGGCGAAAGTCGCCGGCATTCTGCTTGCCTATCCCGGACTCGACATTGCCGTCGGCGGCTACACGGATAATGTGGGCGGCGATGCAATGAATCAAACATTGTCCGAGAACCGCGCCGGATCCGTTCGCGATTACCTGGTGCAAGAGGGCGTTGCGACGAATTCGGTTTCAGCCAAAGGTTTCGGCAATACCTTGCCGGTGGCCTCTAACGACGACGCCTCCGGCCGGCAGCAGAACCGGAGAGTTGAACTTCTCGTGTCCGGCGATGCCATCGGCAGCCCGGTCAACGCGACCACAGGAAGCTTGCAGTAAGACCGCACACAAGCTACGCAACGAATCGATCTTGGAGGCAACACCTATGAAACTAGTTGGAGTGATCAGCACCGCAGTTCTGTCTTTAGTCCTCGGAGTCGCAGCTCCTGCGTTTGCACAGGAGCAACACGAACAGGAAGAACAGAAAGCCAAACCTGCGCAGGAAGAGAAGAAAGCGCAACCGGAGAAATCCGCTCAGCATGAGGAAAAACCCGCGGCACAGCAGGAGAAGAACGCCAAGCCGGAAGAAAGAAACGCAAAGCAAGAGCAAAACAGCAAGCCGGCCGCGAAGAACGAGCAGCAGCGCACCGCCGGTAACCGTGGGGGCCGGATTCCAGCCGACAAATTCAAGGCCAATTTTGGACAGCAACACACGTTTCGCGTAAGCCAAGGTGACTACAACAATCACCGCTTCCAATACGGCGGCTATTCCTTCGGATTCGTCGACCCGTGGCCCAGCAACTGGCTCTACACGCAAAACGTCTATGTCATCGAAATTGACGGCGTGTATTACCTGTGCAATGCATCGTTCCCTGGCGTAAATCTGGTACTTAGCTTCACCCTATAGACAACTCGTTGGGTGGCGCGAGAGAGCGCAACCAGCTTTGGCTACTATCGGCGCGGGTCCATCCTCTTGGGCTCGCGCCACTTTTTTGCCGGCGGCAACAAGGCGGCCCTGGCAATCGCAAGCCGGATGAAATGGGAACATTCACTAAAAGTGAGCAGTTGTGCACAGACTTGGTAGTGCCTCCATGGAATCCTAGCTTCGACACGCCGCCGTTCCATCCGCGCAACCCGCAGCAGAAACGTACAACCGGGCAATCGAAGGATGATCTGGCAAGGTGGTTCAAAATGCGCAAAATCCGTTTGCTATTTCTCGCTCTTCTGATACTGGCCACTCCGGCCACCTTGTTCGCGCAGTTCGGCATGTCGATCACGATCGCCCCACCCGAACTGGTAGCGTACTCGCAACCGATTTGTCCGCAGGACGGCTATTTGTGGACACCCGGCTACTGGGCTTACGGTGAAGAAGGCTATTTCTGGGTGCCCGGCACATGGGCAGAGCCGCCCGCCGTTGGCCTGCTATGGACTCCCGGTTACTGGGGCTGGGGCGGCAACGCATTCGCCTGGAATGAAGGCTACTGGGGTCCCACGATCGGCTTCTACGGCGGAGTCAACTACGGCTTCGGCTACGGCGGTGTCGGCTATGAGGGCGGCTATTGGAATAACGGAGCCTTCAGCTACAACCGCACGGTCAATAACGTAGATGTGACCAATATTCACAACACTTACGAAAAAACCGTAATCAACGAGAGAACGGAAAATCATGTCAGCTATAACGGCGGAAACGGTGGAATCAGCGCTCGACCGACCGCCGCAGAAGAGACTGCTGCCCATGAGCGTCATACTCCAGCAACGTCCGCACAAACGGGTCATCAACAGGCCGCGAGTAAGAACCATGAACTATTGGCGTCCGTGAATCATGGCAAGCCGCCAATCGCTGCAACCTCCAAGCCCGGGGAATTTACCGGTAAGGGCGTGATCGCAGCCAAGGGCGCAGCGACCGAGAACAAGGCCGCCGAAGGCAAAGCGGCAGAGAACAAAGCAGCCGAAGCTAAGGCAAATGAAAACAAGGCGGCTGAGAACAAGGCCGCAGCCACGCGTTCGAATGAGAACAAGGCGGCCGAGAATAAGGCCGCAGCCACGCGTTCGAATGAGAACAAGGCAGCTGAGAACAAGGCCGCAGCTACGCGCTCGAATGAGAATAAGGCAGCTGAGAACAAGGCCGCAGCTACGCGCTCGAATGAGAACAAGGCAGCTGAGAACAAGGCCGCAGCCACTCGCTCGAACGAGAATAAGGCGGCTCACTCTCAGCAGGCAGCCCGTCAACAGAGCGCACCTCGGCCTGCGGCTCCCAAGGAGAGCGCTCCTCGTCCGGCAACTGCCGCTCGTGCACAGCCTGCCCCTAAGGCTGCACCCCGCGCCGAACCGGCTCCTCGTCCGGAGAAAAAAGAGCCTGGAGGTAAAGAAGAACCTCGCCGTTAGTGGACTGACTGCAATGTAACTGCGCCGGACCGCTCGCGGCCGGAAAGTCGTCGTCGAAATGGCGCGGGCCCACTCCCCTGGGCTCGCGCCACTTTTTTGTCATCGTCGCAACCTCGCCAGAGCGCGAATTCAGCACTTTCGCGTTTTGCTTCCCTTGAGCAGTTTTGACCAGTAAAGAATGCAGCGGAACGCCTATAAACAAAGTGGGTCTTCCATCACTAACGTCGCTTCACTGCTGACGGAAAAAGGAGTGAAATATGATCGGAACTGTATTGATCGTGATTTTGGTGCTAGCGCTTCTCGGGGTATTGCCAAGTTGGCCACATAGTCGAAACTGGGGTTATGCTCCGTCCGGAGGAGTGGGACTTATCCTCTGCATCGTTGTCATTCTCCTGGTTCTCGGCCGGATTTGACCATGCGCCACCAGCCAATGTCGCCAGGCGCCATCCGCAAGGTTCGGCGCCTGTTTTTTGTTCGCGCATTGGCGCTCCTGCTCGTCGCGATAGCGTGCAGCGTCGGTTCGTCCGCGTACTCCGTACTTACGCATGAGGAAATCGTGGACTTGGTGTGGACCGATGAGATCCGGCCCCTCCTGCTCCATCGATATCCCGGACTTTCGGACGACCAGATCAGGGAGGCGCACGCCTACGCCTACGGAGGGGCGGTTATCCAAGACCTCGGTTACTACCCCTTCGGCAGCAAAGACTTCAGCAACCTGGTGCACTACGTCCGCAGCGGGGACTTTGTTCGCGAGTTGATCGCCGAAAGCCAGGATGTCAACGAGTACGCGTTCGCCCTGGGAGCGCTGTCACATTATGCGGCGGATAGCGCGGGTCACCCGGCGGTGAACCAATCCGTCGCGATCGAGTATCCAAAGCTGCAAGCGAAGTTTGGCAAGTCCGTTCGATATGCCCAGGACAAGACGGCCCATTTGAAGACGGAGTTCGGCTTCGACGCGCTGCAGGTTGCGAAGAACCGTTATGCCTCGCAGCAGTACCACGACTTCATCGGATTTCAAGTGTCCAAACCCCTGCTGGAGCGGGTCTTCCCCGTAGTGTACGGCGTGGAGTTGAAAGATGTGCTCACCCATGAAGATCTGGCGGTGGGTTCGTATCGGTTCGCTGTCAGCCGGCTGATTCCGCAAATGACCCGAGTCGCCCTGCAAACGCACAAGAAGGATCCGATGCACGAGAGGCACGATTTCGCGAAACGGGAGTTCTAGTACCGGCTTTCCCGTTCCGACTACGAAAAAGAGTGGGGCAAGGACTACGTGAAACCTGGTGTCGGTACCCGGATTCTGTCAACGCTATTGCGGTATATGCCGAAAATCGGTCCCTTCAAAGGGTTGGCGTTCAAGAATCCGACTCCACAAACAGAAGATCTCTATATCAAGAGCATCGACACCACGATCACTACCGAGCTTTCCTGGAAGAGGTGCGCGCTGACAAATTAGTCCTGGTCAACTTCGATCTTGATAGTGGCGAGGTGACCAGGGCAGCGGAATACTCGCTCGCGGACGACACCTACGCAAAGTTGCTGGCGCGGTTGGCCGATAAGAAGTTCGATCGGACATCGCCAGAGCTGCGCAATATCCTCCTCCAGTTTTATTCCGACCCTTCGGCGCCGGACGAGACGAAGCAGGATCCGGTCCGCTGGCAACGCGTTCTGGCCGCGCTGGATCAATTGAAATCCGTTGTGCCATCGCCGGCGGTGACCAGTGGTCCCGCACACTTAGACTGACGAAGGTATACCTATGGGGCCCTGTGCGCTGCCGCCCTGGTCCGACCCCAAGGCACAAACGCCAGGTCGTTACTCCCGACATAGACGGCCATTGCCGTGAGCATCAGAACGAGGCCGACCCAGAAACGCCAATCACGATGCGCGCGTCTCCAGTAAGGAGGAGTGTTGCCATGATGATGGCCTTCACCCATGGGATGCAGGTGCTCGGTGTTGTTCAAGGTTCGTCTCCAGTAAAAGGTGGAATCGGCAGCGCGGCGCCAGTGACAACCGTGGGCATCCGTCTTTGCGGACGCCCACGAGTCAAAGATCGGGACTCAAACACCAACCATCGAGACGGGATCCTCCTCCTCGACTTCGTGCAGCCAATAGGGCGCCTGCCCATAGTAGTGGTAGAGCCGGGCTTCGTATTCACGCGTGATCGGCGCGGACTCGACGAACTCCGGCCCGCTCTTGATCGTTTCCCGCGACAGGCCTACATAGACTTTGGATTTCTCCCAACTTACGCTTTGTATCCACGCGGGCGAAACCAATACCTTCTTGCCCGGCCACCAGTTCCGCGTTCCCACTTCCATGTAACGGATCGACCAGGCTCTATCGTCCATAATGAAGCCTTCGACGTGGCCGATTTCACCATCTGTCGCCTCAATGTGATAGCCGGTTACAGCCTCGTTACTGCGCAGATGCGAATCCATCGACTCTTTCTGGATCCTGTCTGCGCGCGCTTCGTTAAAAACAAGGGCTGGAACAGGCAAGCCCGACGGGTAGGACGCTGGGCCCCACATGCGTGGACCGCCCCAATAGTAGGGGTAGCCGTAATACCCCATGTACACGGCTTCGTGCTGCCGTGAGACAGGTTTGTAGGTGTCAATGTTGGGGCTGTTCTCCACCTGCTTTTTCGTTAGCGCCACATCCAGGCGCTTGGCCTGCCAGTCGGTATGGATGATGGAGAACGGCGTGATCAGTACTTGCCGCTCACCAAGCCAGCCGTCGGTTCCGACCGTGAGATAGCGGATAGTCCAAGTCTCGTCGTCGAAATAGAACTGATCTACGGTTCCAATCGTGCCGTCGGTGGCTTGGATCACAAGACCCTTCAGATGTGCGGAGTTCACTAACATGGTTGTTGCCCTCCGGGGCAGGTTGTATCTTTGCGGTGTCCTGGTGCTTACTTTGCAGGGACTCTTGGTTCGCCAGTTCGAAACTGCTAGTGAATCGGTCCAAGAATGGCTTCAATCGATTCTTCCAACTCTTGAACGCTCGGAAAATCGGTCAAAGACGGGTTTTCTTTGGAGTTGCTGCGCAAATCGGAAAATAGCGCATGGACATCGGGAGCACGCTTTTCAAGAGAGGCCGTTAAGGCCTTGTTATCCATCGAGAGTTCAAATAGCCGATTCCGCAGGCTTCCGGTTATCTTCGTCAAATTCAAGAGGAGAGAAACGAGCTTCCGCTGATCCGCTTCGAGTGCTGTGATTTTACTCTTGCCGTCCTCCAGGTCTTTCCCCGATTCCTTAGCCAAATCGATCAACTGGTCTTTGCTCATGTGCTGTACATCCATAAATGTATGCCGTCCTTTCGGATCGAACTCGTGACCGTTACCAAAAGCACCGCCCTTGCACCCGGCACATTTCACCGGGCTTGAGCACAGGTTTCAGACCTTACCGGGCAGTTTCACGGCCTATTATCGTTTGCCAGCTTCGCTTCCACGGCGTCGGCTGCGGAAAGTTTCCGGTCCCGGTGGGGCTCGGTGCGCCGGTCCCCCGTATTCAGCTCACAAACTTCTCCGATAGCGGCGCCACAGGTGGTGCAAGGCACAGCCAATATTTGCTTCGTAGTGAGATCTTTGGCCTTCACATCTCGCATGATGCATCGCTCGGCAACCAGAAGATGCTCAATATTGCTCACTTCTCTCTTCCTCTTGAAGCGGCAGGTTTATACCTCATGAAGACGCACTTGAGTGATTGCGAGATTTTTCGACTCGGCAAATTGTGAGCAAAAGTGACCATCTTTCCCAGTTGCGACTGTGGCAAGCTAGCGGGGAGTGTAGTTCCCCTCCGAGAGAGATCGTTGATGATATCTCCAATTGCATTAGTCAAGAAAAGGCGCGAACTCGATCCGGAGAGCTTCCTCGCCACGATCGGCGTAGGCAAGCAGGATGTGGCTTTTCCAAAGAAGCAAACCGTCTTTACCCAGGGAGATGCGGCGGATTCCATCTTCTACATCCACGAAGGCAAGATCCGACTCACGGTCGTATCCAAGATTGGCAAGGAAGCAACCCTGGGCATTCTGAGCGAGGGAGAGTTCTTCGGAGAAGGCAGCCTGGCGGGACAGCCCTTGCGGATGGGGTCCGCAACCGCCATGACGGACTGCGAACTTCTGCGTATCGACAAGAAGGCCATGATCGAAGCGTTGCATCGAAAACATGAATTTTCCGACATGTTCGTGGCTTATCTGCTGGCACGTAACATCCGCTATGAAGAAGACTTAGTTGACCAGCTTTTCAATTCCAGTGAAAAAAGACTGGCTCGGATACTGCTGTTGCTGGCACATTTCGGCAAGGAAGGCGTGCCCGAGACGGTGATCCCCAAGATTAGTCAGGAGACGCTCGCCGATATGATCGGCACAACCCGTTCCCGGGTCAGCTTTTTCATGAACCGGTTTAGAAAATTGGGCTTCGTCGACTATGGCGAAGATGGGCTGCAAGTCCACAGTTCACTGCTGAATATCGTTCTTCACGACTAGCTTCATCCCGCCGAACTGAAGCGCGCACCTGATTCCCGCAATGGCGCGGACGTTCCATATCGTGACAATTAATTTCAAAACTGTGCAGTGTAGACTAGTCGCGCCATTGTTGCCGAACCTACGATGTATCTATCGAGAAGATAAATGCGCTGGATCGAAAGCCGATTACAGGCCTGTGGGAAGGATCAGTCGAAGTATGCCCGATATTACCAATCGCCAGATACGGAAACTGCGTAACGCTGCCAAACCCCCTCTTGCACACGCTGGCGCGACTCCTGACTCGGACCGAGCCAGGAAGCCGCCGCTTGCCGAGCCTATCGACACCGGCCAGCAGTTGAATCCCGGCGATCGCGTTGAAGGGTTGGGCGACTTCGGTAAGCCTACCGGAGAATTCGGTACCGTCGAGCGGACAAACGAGGATGACGCGCTCGTCAAATGGGACGATGACGGCCGCATCAGAATGCACCAGCCGTGGCTCAAGAAAGTTCCGGCCGCTCCGGCAACAAAACTGTAGTGAGCAATTTAGACCAGCTATCTTCGTGTGCTTTGAACGATCATCGCATTGAGACAAGTGACTGCATATAAATCTGACCTCAAATCGTAATAGATCGCAAAGGAGCACCATCATGGCAACGACAACAAACATCGCAGAAGGCAAGAATGGACGGATTTCGGCTCAGCCGCGCCTGCATCAGCGAGCCGATGAGATTCAGCCCTATGGCACTGTAACCCCAATGCTGCCACTTGATCTGTTGGAGCCGGTGAGGCTCGAAATGACCGAGCAACTCAATCAAGTCGTGGCCGACACGATGACCCTGCGTGATCTGTACAAGAAATCGCACTGGCAGGTGTCGGGTCCGACCTTCTATCAGCTTCACCTTCTCTTCGATAAACATTTTGGCGAACAAGCAGAGTTGGTCGACGCGATTGCAGAACGCATCCAGCTCCTGGGCGGAGTCAGCATCGCTATGGCTCCAGACGTGGCGGAGACAACCCGTATCGAGCGCGCGCCTCGTGGCCGGGAAGAAGTGCCAGTACAACTCTCGCGCCTGGTCGACGCCCACCAGACAATTATTTCCCTCGTAAGGGTTGTCGCCCGGCGCGCGTCGGAACTCGGCGACGACGGCACGAACGACCTGCTGGTCAGCCAGGTGCTGCGCACCAACGAGCTGCAGACATGGTTTCTGAGCGAGCACTTGGTGAATATGCCTTTGACCGAAGCAGTGAAATGACGGTAGCGCCGCGGCACTTGGCTCTGCCAACGCATGGCTGTACCCGAACAGCGGACCGTAAGTGTGCCGGCCAGCCCTCAGAGTGCCTAAGAAATAGAGTGACTAAGAAATGAGCACGGAGGCTTCCGCTATGAGAATGCGTCGAATCATGATTGTGTTGTTGCTGGCTGCGGACCTGGCAGCTTTGCCCGCGCTGGCAAGGGCGCAAGCGCTGGTCGATACGGACGACTCATCCAGCAGTGCTGCCAACTTGTCAGTCAGTACGGCCAATCCGCCACCGGATCTGACGTATATACGCCCGCCTGAGACAACGAAGCTCCGCAACTACTTCTTCGACGCGTTCGGCCCGTATCCCATCGCCGGGGCCGGAATCGCGGCCGGCATTAACCAGTTCAATAATGCGCCGCCGGAGTGGAAGCAAGGCGCGGAGGGTTACAGCAAACGCTTTGGGTCCAATTACGGAATCGTTGCTGTGACCACGACCACGCGTTATGCGCTTTCGGAGGCCTTGCGAGAAGACACTTTATATTATCGCTGCGAGTGCAAAGGCGTGTTCCCACGGCTGAAACACGCCGTGACTTCTACCTTCACAGCACGCCGCGGCGTCGATGGCCATCGCGTGTTTTCTTTTCCTGATCTGGTTGCTCCCTATGCCGGCACCATGACGGCCGTATATGGCTGGTATCCCGGGCGCTACGATTACAAGGATGCATTCCGAATGGGCAGCTATAGCCTGCTGGCATATGTGGGCGCCAACATCTCTCTTGAATTTCTCTATCGCGGACCACACTCATTGCTTTCTCGCATGCACCTCAACGATTCGCACGGGGCGCCCGCTTCGGGTTCAAATCCATGATCGACCGGAAATTCAGCACGGTCGCAGGTGCGGACCCTTCACTTCAGGGACCCCGGACATCACTTGTGCCACCAATGCTGAATTCCTTCCTTGGTCTGATCAACAAGTTCTTCGAGTGGTTCGGCGATCTGGGGATCTTTTTCTGGCGAGCTGTGCGCGCTGCCGTGACTCCGCCCTTTGAGTTCCGCGAACTGTTTCGGCAACTCGACGAGATCGGATCCATGTCTCTGCCGTTAGTTGCTCTGGCCGGCGCCGCGACCGGAGTTGTGCTTTCCATGGAAGCCCGCTACAGCTTGACTCGCTTTGGAGCCAAGTCGCTGCTTCCCGCCGCTATCGTGTTTTCCGTGATCCACGAAACCGGCCCGATCATCACTGGCCTGGTAGTAAGTGGCCGAGTCGGCGCTGGTATTGGCGCGGAGTTGGCGTCGATGAAAGTTACCGAGCAGATCGATGCCATCGAAGCATCTGCCGTTAGCCCCTATAGGCTGCTGGCGGCGCCCCGAATCCTGGCTTGTATCCTCGTGCTGCCTCTTCTGACTCTCGCTGCGGACGCGTGCGGCTTGCTGATGGGCTGGGTTGCGCAGGCCTTGGTTGAGCCGCTTTCGTTGCACCAGTTCATCAATGCCGGTTTCAAGGGCGCCGACTTCAACGATTTTCTGCCACCCACGTTCAAGACCATGGCGTTTGGTCTGATCATTGGACTGATCGCATGTTTTCAGGGAATGCGAACACGGGGAGGCGCGGCGGGCGTGGGCCGTGCCGCCACCAGTTCGGTCGTCTTGTCTTCGCTATTCGTGATCCTGGCCGATGTCGTGCTAGTGAAACTCATCATCATCTTTTTCCCGTGATCATTGGCTAAATGATTAACCAGCTAGCGAAACAAGTATGGACACAATCGATCAAATTTCGATTCAACCCGCAGTGAAGCTAGAAGAACCCGACAAAGAGGGCAGTGCACCAGCTATTGCTGTCGAAGACCTGCATAAGTCCTTTGGAAGTCAAAAGGTTTTGAACGGGATTAGCCTGACCGTGAACCGTGGCGAAACCCTGGCCGTGCTGGGGCGCAGTGGTACGGGTAAGAGTGTTTTGCTGAGGCTCATCATCGGCTTGGAAGAGCCTGACTCGGGATCAGTTCGCATCCACGGCCAAGACATCACCGGCCTCAGCCTCGACCAACTCGGCGAAATACGAATGAAGATGGGTTTTCTGTTTCAGCACGCCGCGCTTTACGATTCGCTGACCGTCGAGCAGAACGTGGCCTTTCCCCTGCAGCACCATAAGAAGGAGATGTCGAAATCTGAGCAGCATGATCGGGTTCGGCAGCTGCTGGCGGAAGTGGGCATGGAAGGCCACCTGGAGAAGATGCCCTCTGACATCTCGGGTGGCATGCAGAAGCGGGTAGGGTTGGCTCGTGCTCTGGCTTTGGAACCGGACATTCTGCTGCTCGACGAGCCCACCGCTGGCCTTGACCCCATCAGTTCCGGGGAGATCGATGATTTGGTTCTCAAACTTCAAGCGGAACACCACATGGCATCCATCGTAGTAACTCACGATCTGCACAGCGCAAAGACAATTGCGGATCGTCTGGCCCTGCTCAATGAGGGAAGCGTGGTGATCGAAGGCAGCTTTGAAGAACTGCAAAGAAGTGACATCAAATTTGTTCGTGAGTTTCTAGGGCATTCGTAGGAGGGCATATGTCGAGAGCGGCGCGGCTGGGAGCGTTCATCGTTGTGACGCTGGCAATTCTGGTGGCCGGCATTTTCATCATCGGGAGCAAGCAGTATCTGTTCAGCTCCACATACCAATTGAAGGCGCAATTCGACAATGTCGTAGGCCTGGATGCCGGAGCCGATGTGCGGGTGGGCGGTGTTCACAGTGGAACCGTGACCAGCATTGTGTTGCCCCACAAGCCTGGCGAAAAGGTCACCGTGGTTATGGATCTTGGCAAGTCGACGCACGAAATCATCAAACAGGACTCTGTTGCCACCATCGAAACGGAAGGCTTGTTGGGTAACCAATATCTGGCGATCTCGTTTGGATCGTCCGGGAAAGCCGACGTGCGCGATGGCGATACCATCGCGAGCGAACCACCACTCGAAATGTCAGATCTGCTTCAAAAGACAAGCGGCATCTTGGATAGCAGCCAGCAAGCCATCCAGAACGCCACTCGGGCGACGGCCAATTTAGACTCGATCAGCGCCAAGATCGATGCGGGTCATGGAACCGTGGGAGCGTTGGTCAACGACAAACAGCTCTATAACAACCTCGAACAGACGACGAGCACCATGCATGACACGATGCTCCAGGCACAGACGGGCGTTACCGACTTCCAGGAGAATATGGAAGCCCTGAAGCACAACTTCTTCTTACGCGGGTATTTCAAGACCCGCGGCTACGAAGATTCCGCCGAGCTGGCGAAAAATGCAATCGATCGTTTGCCGCAGGGCACGGCGATCAAGGAGTTCACATACGCAGCAAAGCAGCTTTTCGATAAGCAAGATTCCGCCAAGCTGAAGAATCAGAAATCGCTGAACGCCGGCGGTGAGTTCCTGGCTAACAACCAGTTCGGATTCGCCGTGATCGTGGTGTCCGCTGGTATGGAAGGCGATACCCAGAAGGACTTGGTTCTAACCGAGGCCCGGGCCATGGTTGTGCGTGAGTATTTGGTCGAGAATTTCGGATTCGACGACAGTCAGCTCAAGACTCTGGGGATGGGCAAGCAGACGGATGCGAAATCGGCTGCCGGCTGGGGCACGGTCCAGATCTTCATCTATCCAGCCGGAACCGAGATACCACCGAATAAGCAGACGCAAGTCGGTAGCTTATCCACAACTACCCCGGACCAACCGGTGCAGGCTTCGGCGAACGCAACCCCGAAACCACAGTAGTGGCTAGCGCTACTGGCGAAAACAACCGCACGGATAACTCGGTTCGAAAGCCGTGGAGAAACGATGCCCGCAGTCGCTGTCAACTCGACTACTCTGGCGACAACAGCACAATCTAGAGTCGCAGATAATCTATCGCGCGGCCTGACGAGCGAGGAAGCGCGCGCTCGATTCGTGAAGTACGGCCCCAACGCAATGCCTGACACCGCGATATCGGCATGGCGTATGGCGCTGAGCAAATTTTGGGCGCCGGTTCCATGGATGCTCGAAGCCGCGATTATTCTTCAGGCTGCCCTTCACGACTACGTCGAAGCAGCCGTCATTGCGGGGCTTCTGGTATTCAACGCGGCGCTAGGGTTTTTCCAGGAGGGACGCGCACAAGCTACTCTTGCCGCGTTGAAATCGCGGCTTGCGCTTACGGCTTCGGTGCTGCGCGACGGCGCGTGGAAGAATATGCCTGCTGCTGAACTGGTGCCAGGCGACGCGTTAAAGCTGTCGCTAGGTGGCGTGGTTGCCGCCGACGTGAAGTTGGTTGCGGGATCGATTCTCCTCGATCAGTCCATGCTCACCGGTGAATCCGTCCCAATCGAGGCTGGACCGGGTTTGCAGACTTTTGCCGGGGCGCTGGTGCGGCGGGGAGAAGCCACGGCAATCGTCACCGCGACCGGGGCGCGCACGAAGTTTGGCCATACCGCGGAACTCATCCGCACCGCGCATGTCGAGAGCACGCAGCAAAAAACCGTCGTGCGCGTGGTGCGCAATCTTGCCATCTTCAACGGCGCAATCATCATCTTACTGGTCGCGTACGCCCATGCCCGGAAGATGCCAATTGGCGAGATCGTCCCCCTCGTTCTCACGGCGATTCTGGCATCCATCCCGGTAGCGCTGCCGGCTACGTTTACGCTGGCAGCGGCGCTGGGTGCAAAGGCCCTGGCACGCTTGGGTGTTCTTCCAACGCGATTGTCCGCGGTAGACGAAGCCGCAACGCTGGACGTTCTTTGCTCGGACAAGACGGGGACATTGACCCGCAACGAACTGACTTTAACTGTCGTCCACCCTGAGCCGGGCTTTGAGGAAGCGCACTTGCTGGCGCTGGCGGCTCTGGCGAGTTCCGATGGCGGGCAAGATCCCGTGGATACGGCCATCCGCGCGGCGGCAGCGAAAACCAAGACCGCCAACCTGCCGGAACTGAATTTCAAGTTGACGCATTTCGTTCCGTTCGATCCAGCAACAAAAATATCCGATGCGGCGGCGGTGGATGCGAAAGGCGCCACGCTGCGAGTTGTGAAGGGGGCGTTTGCGACGGTAATCAAACTGAGCGAAGCAACGCCAACGGCGGCCGCGACGGAGCACGAACTCGAAGAGAAGGGCTTTCGGGTTCTGGCCGTTGCTGTGGGCACATCGACAACGATGCGTCTTGCGGGAATCATCGCGCTGAGCGACCCACCCCGCACGGATGCGGCCGAGCTGATCACGGAGCTGCATGCTCTGGGCTTGCGCATGGTGATGGTGACCGGCGATGCACCGGCCACCGCCGAGATCATTGCACGAGAAGTGGGACTCGATGGAGCGGTCTGTCCGCCCGGCCCAATTCCGGAGAACGTGCGTCCAGAAAACTTCGCCGTATTTGCCGGAGTACTTCCAGAAGATAAGTATCGCCTCGTAAAGGCGTTCCAGAAAAGCGGCCACACCGTCGGCATGTGCGGCGATGGAGCCAATGATGCGCCCGCGCTGCGCCAGGCGCAAATGGGAATTGCGGTTTCGACGGCCACGGATGTCGCCAAATCGGCGGCCGGAATCGTGCTCACCAAGCCTGGCCTCGAGGGTGTCGTGGCCGCAGTCAAAGAAGGCCGCGTAACCTTCCAGCGCATCCTGACCTATACCTTGAATTCCGTCACGAAGAAGATTGTGCAGGTACTGTTCTTGGCAGTGGGACTTATGATCACCGGACACGCGATCCTGACCCCGATGTTGATGGTCATTATTATGATCACCGGCGATTTCCTCGGCATGTCGTTAACGACCGACAACGTGCGACCTTCTCCAAGACCAAATGCATGGCGAGTGGGCAACTTGACCATCGCGGGCGTTTTTATGGGTATCACGGAACTTCTGTTTTGCACGGCCGTCCTGGCCATCGGCAAATTCCGCCTGGGTCTTGGAATTGAGTCGCTCAGAACTCTTGCCTTCCTAGTCATCGTGTTTGGCAATCAAGCAACGATGTATACGAATCGAACTCGTCAGCGCCTGTGGTCGACTTGCCCAAGCAGATGGCTGGTGCTTTCGTCGGTGGCTGATCTGTTGATCGCCTCCATGCTGGCGAAGCGCGGCATCGCTATGGCGCCGATGCCATTGTTCGTGATGGCGGGAACGCTCTTGGGGGCCGCCGCCTTCGCCTTCATCGTGGATATTCTCAAAGTCCCGGTATTCAACCGCCTCGGGATCGCCTGAGAGTTTCTAAGTGAGAGCGGGTATTTCGTGCAACGTGAGGAAGGCCCTCAGCAGCACGCGCGGGTCGTGGACCCCTTTGTATACCGGCGGTGGTGTCCGGTTCAGCCCGAGCAGCGAATACACCGCAATTTGCGCGGCTCTGATCGAATATTCCACTGTGAATACGACATCGTCCGGGATTTCGCAGAATTGCCCGACGAAGGCGAGATTCTTCGAACCTTCTGGCACAACCTGAGGACGATCGCCCTTGGCGCGACGCAGAAACTGGCTGGTGATGAAGGGCATCATGCACGGAATGCAGGTGCTGGTTTCAAGTATCTTATTGGCGTCGGCCTCGATCCGCAGATGGCCCATGATCTCCGTCATAATCTCCCGCCCGGTACATGCCGACATTGGCTTCTTTACGAAGTCGCCCATTTTATCGACGAACAGTCCATAGCCCCAGAAGACATTGACGTCCTCGGGCTGCCCGATGAAATGCGGCTGGTGGGGTAACACAATCGACGCTAACCAGTTGGACTCCGGGAACGTGATGAGTCCACCTTCTCCCGGAACGTTGCCCGTGAGATCCCTGATGAGTCGGAAGAAAGCCGGATCATGAAGAGTCGTAGTGAAGGACATCCACTTCGATTCATCGATATGTCCGGTGAAGTTCTCTGGACGACCGAACTGCGGCTGGCCAGCGGCAAGCTTCTCCCATAGAGCCCAGGAACCGCTGTTGGGCTTGCCCTTCAGGACCGGCGCCGAATCCATCGTGCCGAAACTCGAAGCCTCGGTCATGGACCCCAGGGTGACGAGGACTTTGTCCCTCTTGCCGATCTTTACTTCATCCACGTGGCCGTCATGTTCACAGAGAACGCGCTCCACCGCGTAGCCGTCTGAATCATGGCGAAGAACGAGATCGGTGACGCGGGTATTGAGCTGAAACTTCACGCCACGCTCTTCCAGCCATTTCTGGAGCGGACGCACCATCGAGTCGTACTGGTTGTAGACAGTGCGCATAATTCCACTCAGCGTATTGAAGCCGGAAACCATATGAGTGAAGCGCACCAGGTAGCGCTTGAACTTGACAGCGCTGTGCCACGGCTGAAAGGCAAAGGTCGTGCACCACATAAACCAGAAGTCGGTCTCAAAGAACGCTGCATCGAACTGGTCCGAAATGCTGGTTCGTCCAAGTAATCCTTCCGGCTCAAGCTCCAGACGTTCGATGGTGAGAATGTGCTTTTCACTCAGCCCGAATTTGGGAGCGTCGATCCGGTGCCCATCGCGAAAGAGCCGCGATTTGGACGCGGTTTTCATCGTTTCATTCCAATTGAAGATCTCCTGCGTAACCGTTTTGCTCTCATCGAGACAGGGGATCGAGGAGAAGAGGTCGTAGGTGCAGAGATACTTGCTCTCGAGCATTCGACCGCCGCGCATGAAGTACCCATCCTTGGCGTTGCCGGCGGCGTCCAGACTGCCACCGATCGCCGCCGATTCCTCGAGAATCGTGATGTTCTGGCCCGGGACGTCTCCGTCTCGAATCAGGAAGGCAGCGGCTGCGAGCGAGGCAATCCCGGCTCCGACCAGGGTAATCGCTTGGTGATCGTTAGAAACTCCGTCATTCATGAGATCGCTGCTTTCTGCTCGACGCAGTGGTTCCGCGGGGCTGCGGAGATTGCACCAGGCCTCGTGCGTTCTAGGCTTTGCTCGGCTTTGCGCCCTTCGTGGCCAGATCTTCGGCGAGCTTGTGGACGTTCATGGATTGCTCGTGCGCTTGTCTGGTAAGTTCGTGCGCGGCCATGGGATCTCCTTTACCGTGCGCGACAGCAGCGGCGGCGTGGGCGTGGGCCGCAAGGTTGTGCAACTCTGCGAGTCGATTGTGCGGGCTTTGTGGCATGGCTTCCTCCTGCTGATGTGATGACGGCAGCATGACGACGGCTGCGCTCAGGGCGCGATTCGGTCTTACGCGACTCTGCCTAGCAAAGCTAGCTGGCGTTCCGATACTCTTCCGGGACGTCGTCCTCGGGTACCTCGCGCGTCGTTACCTCCGCCACGTCTGGATCCTTGGCATTCTCCACACCCTCTACGGCGTCGGCTTCGAACGCGTTTCCCTGCTCTACTAATTCCTTCACGCTCTCGGAGTCCGCATCTGCTACGTCCGATATTCCCTGAAGGTCGCCCGATTGTCCGGCCGAATTTGGTCCGAGTTCGTGATCATGGTCGTGATTGTTCGCGCGCATAATTGCCACTCCAGTAATTTAGATGCGTTACCCCATGTTCTGGGCTAAGCGTGCAGTCAACCGGGTCGGCAAAGCTCCGAATTCTTAATAATCTCAGAGCTTTTGCCGCCGGGCAAAACTAGTTAGACGCAATCTTTCAATAATGTGCGCAGGATTTCCGCGTTATGCTGCCACTGCTACGGCCGTGTGCAGCGTGCAGTACAAAGGATGCGTATTTTCGATGATTTTCTTTGCCGTGGCCACTTCCGCCTCGGTCCCATGGACGATTACCAGGAATTGATCCGTCTTGAGCGCTGCTTCGTATTTCACAATGCTGTCCTTAGGAATTCCAATGCTGTAGAGACCAGCTCCCAAAGCACTCAACGCTCCTACCTCCACCGCGCCTTCCAGCCCAGCCACGATCCATGCCACTACGGGACCCGCCGCTAAGATTGGCCCGAGACCCGGAATGACGAAAATCGCAGACCCGAATAGAAGTCCCCAGAAGCCTCCCCAGAAGGCACCAACTTTGCCCCAGTACTTCATTCGGTCGCCGGTATTGTAGTAGCCCACCACCTGCTCGTCGGTGTGGTAGCCTTTCCCAACGATTGACAATTTGTGCATGTCGACTCCGCCACGCTGCAGCTCCTTGACCGCCAGATCGGCGTCGCTATGCTGGCGATAGATCGCAACCACTGAATTTTCTATGGACATTATGTTCTCCTCGGGAACTTGCCTTCATTCTTGGAACGTTGAATAAGTCCCAACTGGAACTGTGGCAGCGAACGAGCTGGAATACTGTTCGCTATTGCTCAGTGTTGATGGCGTGGTCACGCGCCATCGTTCCTTGACCAGTCAGTCTGAGGGCCCTCCAGAGCGCAACGAGAAGCCTGTCGGGTTCAATGGCAACTGGAGCTGTCCGCGAACTGACCGTCTACCAGCATCGCATTCAGGAACCTGCCGCACTCCGTGATTTTCGTCAAAAGCGGATCGTTCTGCGCTGCAGTCGGATCGACGGCCTGCTCGCCATGCAGTGACTGAATTGCTGCTTGAGTATTACTGTCCCACTCCCGCAAGCTCGCGATCTGGTTCTTGAGCAGTTGCAGAGCCTTTTGATCGGATTCCGTCTTCGCCGCTAATGACGATTTACTTAGGCTTTCCTCCGCCTTGACCCGGTGCTCCTGTAGCGCGGGACCGAGGAAACTGCCTGCCGCAACCCCAGACCGAATTGCCGATGCAATCGCGCCCTTCCACTCCCACATCTCCGCCAATTGTGAAATACCGGCCCTGGCAAAGTCTTTTGACAATCCTGGCGTGGCACGTTCCGGTTTGGCGCCGGCTTCGACAGCCGGGATCGTCATTATTACGCGGCCGGGTTCGAAGCTTACGGCGGCGTTCATGGTCCGCGCGAAAGTGTCCAAATCCAAGTAGGAGTGGCCATCAATCTGCACCACCGCTCCCTCAGCGGCGCGCCCGTTTACGATCAGCGTTTTCTTCTGGGGCGCGTTCTGCGCGGACACAGCGCTCACCAGCATCACGCATAGCGTAAAAGCCGCAAGAGATTGAAAACGCAAAGAGTTGTCCATAATCAGTCCGCCAAGGTGGTGTCGGAGGCCGATGAAGCCGTGCATTCGCTAAAGCTAGTTACAGCCGCGGCATGTCTCTTATTTAGTTACCTGCGCGTCTATAGTTTCTTCACGTTGATCGTCAGTCTCGTGCCAACCGGGATTGGGGTTGTATTCCTTCATGGCCTTGGCGAGAACGTCGGTTTTCCTGCCGAGATCTTTTTCATACACCACCCCATCCTGGTTGACGATGAATGTCATCACGCCGGACGATCTGTATTCCGCGGGATAGGCCACGAATGCGAAACCCTCGGTCATCTTGCCATTGATGACATAACTTTTCGCGCCGCTCGACGTAGTTTTCTTTTGCCGTGTCAGGATGCGGAAGTAATAACCGCGGTAAGGAGTCGGAGCGCTGGCTTGGTTATTGGAGGTGCCGTCGGTAACGGCAGATGCTACCAGTGGACCGATGGGGCTCTGGTCGCCATCCGCGGCTTTCCAATAAAGACCGTTGTGCTGCCCTTCATCGCTGAAGAACTTCTGGGCATATTCGTTATTGTGTGTGGCGTGGTATTCCTTTTGCGCCGCAACCATCTCCTGACAAACAGCAATCGCCGACGTTTCATTGTGGCCGATTCGCCTGTACAAAATCTCTTTCTTGCCCGCATCGGTATCGAAATACCAAGCATTGCCCTGGTGCAAAAGTGGAATGGGCGTCGGCCAGTTTTCCGCACCGATATATAAGGTGACCGTTCCATCCGGTTCCGTCGCCAAACGGTGCATTTGCTCATATCTCTGCACAAAATTGGCACGGCTGCTCGCGTCCTCGGCGTCGTCTCCCGACGAGACGATTTGCTTCCCGTCTGGTCCGAGGATCTCGACCATCGCTTTTTCGTCGTTACTCTGTGCGGCCGTCACCAGCGCACTGGTCGCGTCTTCCGGCGATGAGAACGTTTTCTGGCCCGGTTGCTGCGCCACGGAACGGATGGAAAGGCACACCGTCAAAAGAATAGCGGCCACAGCCAGTCTGGGAAGAATTGCCCAAGGGGATTTGTCGGAATTCATGTTTGCTCGCCGCATATGTCTTCTCTCCATTTGGAAGTCTTGCAAGTTATAGGAATACGCCGACACTTCGATTAGTGACGTCCGCCACCGCCGCCATGGGACCCGCCTCCACCACCGCGAGATCCACCTCCACCACGAGATCCGCCGCCCATGCTGGCGGCTCCGCGCGACGAAGCGCTTTTCGCCTGTCCGCCTTTCCCGTAGCCGCTGAAGGCGCCCGTGCGTGTGCCGGTCTGGCCGCGGGGTTCAGCGTATCCTCGGGCCGCTTTGGTATTTCCATTGAAAGCCCTGGCGGTTGCTCCGGAACGGTTGTTCGCTTCGCCGCGTCCGGCAGCAGACCTGTTGCCCGCGTTGCCGCGGTTGCCTTCGCCGCGGTTGCCATACGCTCCGCGCGCGCTTCCTGCCCGGTAGAAATTGCCCCGGTTATAAAACGTGTTGCTGCGGGAGTAGTACCTGCCGCCGCCATACATCGCGTATCGGCCGCCCCAATTGAATCCCCAATGACCCCAGCCCCATCCATAACCGCCGTACCAGCCGATTCCAAAGCCCATTCCAAAATTAAGGTATGGACCTCCAAACCAGATTCCTGGGTACGGATACCATCCCGGCCACGCCATGATGGGATCTCCGTAAACCAGCCACGGATCATAGGCGGGAACATAGACCATCTCCGGGTTGGCAGGCTCAACCTCGATCGTCGAGCCTTGCGTGGATACGGTCTGCTGCGCCGTGGTCTTTAGATCGCCTGCCGCTTGCGCTCGCCGGCGCATCACCTGCACGGCATCCATCACATCCGCCTGCTGATTGAAGTAGGCATCGCCAAGCGATGACGCCCACGAGAGGTTCTTGTCCATATTTCCAAGAACGGACGGAAATGCGGCAAGTGCTTTGACGCTTGGGTCCCAGGGTTGCTGATCCACAGCTTGACCCAAAGCGTCGCCCTTCAAATCGGGATTCGCTTGCACCCATCGGTCCGCTTCGACCACTTGTTCGGGAAACGTGGATGCCGCCAGAATCTGTGCGACCAACGAATCCGGATAGAGCGCAATCGGCGCTACCAACCGCTGCAACTGCTCGGGAGTCTGTTGCGCGTATGGCGGTGCCTGGGCCGCCTGAGCTGCGGCGGGCGCGTCCTGAGTGGCCGAAAGTTTCTGAGCTCCCCCCGTGCACAACAAAGCGATCGACAACAGGGACACAAAACTCCGCGTCGCCCACCGAGGCCTTGAAAACCCGACAGCAAGTCCGAAAGTGTTCATGTTCTCAAATCTCCTCTGCACCTTCATTGCTCGGCTATAAGTCCGAGCAATCCGTGTTTCGTGAAAAGCTACCAAACGAATAGGCGAGCGCCAGAGCCCGAAGTACGGACCCTCCCAGCCTGGGAAGAGACATCGCGATCGGGAGCAATCTCGCTGTTGTCCGAACCGTTGCCCGCACCCGGAAGGTACGCCACCACGGAGCTGAGTTCTTCGATCTCCACCGCGCAATGTTGATTCATGATGGCCGCGGCCGTGTCCGCCATGGCACCCGAACCCGTCGCGAAGACCATGACTCCTCCACGCCGTACTCCCCGGACATAAGCTTCCGCATCCGCTTCAGCGGCCCCAAACGCCCTGAGATCACGAATCAGATCCACTTCAAAATCGGTGTGCGGAGTGCTCATGACCCCACTGCCCGCCATCTCCCGCGGCTCGGTTAAAACCCGCACGTCATTCCGAGGAAAACCGCTAGCCTCAAGCTCGCGTACAACACCGTCGGCCGAACCTGGATTCTCAAATAAACCAACCGCTGTCTTTGCCATATGGGCCTCTTAAACCTTACCCAGCTTCGCTCAATCTCTTTTGGAAAACTGTGCAGAATGGATCACTTCGGAAAATCGGATGGGTTTAACATTGCAACTCGGCAGCCGCAACCTTGGCCTAACAGGTAAGAGAGGTGCACTTGCTTGCGATCGTCTTGCTCGTTTCAAGAAAGAGCGCCCTGCGATGGCTGATCCATCTCGGCGGCCCAAGCCTCATTCTGCTGGGTCTCGCCGACAATTCGCTCATCCCTCTGCCGGGTAGCACCGATGTCGTCACCATCCTATTGGCTGCCCATCATAGCGACATGTGGATCTACTATGCGGTCATGGCAATGGCGGGTGCCGTTCTCGGGGGTTATCTCACCTACCGCATGGCTCGCAAAGGCGGTAAAGAAACTCTGGAAAAAAGGTTCTCCAAGAAGACGACGAACAGGCTATACACGATTTTTGAACGTTGGGGCTTCGCGGCGGTTGCGATCCCTGCTCTGCTGCCGCCGCCGTTTCCCATCGTGCCCATGCTCTTAGCCGCAGGCGCCATGCAGTATCCCACCAGGAAGTTTCTGACCGCTTTAGCCGTGGGGCGGGGTATTCGCTTCACCATCCTTGGCTACCTCGGGGCGCACTACGGGCGGCACATCGTGAGTTTTTTCGCACGGTACTACTGGGATGTGTTTTTCGTTCTAATCGCGCTTTCAGTGGTAGGCGGACTGTTCGGCCTGCTCGAGTACAGACGCGGAAAGAAATCGAGCGGTCTAGGAGGTATCCGCCCGGTGTCCCAAACTCGTCGCCGGGTGGCCTGATATCCTCCCCGCAAGCCAATCCCGCCAACGGCCACTCCCGAGCACCTCCAGCGCCAGCACTCCCGTCACTTGCCGGCCGCCAAGATTCGCGGTACAATGGCACCAGCGGAGCGAACTATGGGACGCGTCTTTGGATTTGTCGGCACGGTCGTCACGCTGGCGATCGGCATGTATTTCTACTCTCTGCAGATC
>CAVZUP010000038.1:0-30654 GCA_963778255.1 uncultured Acidobacteriaceae bacterium | reverse complement strand
GCCCTCGCCCGCCGCTCTTCGTCTTAGTCTTGCTAAAGTACACCGGCATGACCAGCGTGATATCCGGCAAGTGCGTACCGCCACGAAACGGGTCGTTCAGCATGACGACGTCGCCCGGTTCGAGCTCACATTGCTCCACTGCCGCGGCGACCGACATCGGCATCGAGCCCAAATGCACCGGCATGTGGTCGCCCATGGCGATGACCTGTTCCGCGGAATCGAAGACAGCGCAGGAGTAGTCGCGCCGCTCCTTGATATTGGGCGAAAAGGAAGTGCGGCGGAGGGCGGCTCCCATCTCTTCTGCGATGGAGTGGTAGAGGTTCTTGAAGACCTCGAGTTCGACAGGATCACGCATAGATTTTGTAATTTGATAATTTTGTAAATTGGCAATCTGTGAACCGAACTATTGTGCGGCACTTATCTTCGGCATTGAAATTACCAATTTACAGATTACACAATTACCAAATCGTCTCGGTGCTAAACTCTTCTAATTATGGCGGAAGGGCGTTCGCGGATCTGGATTTGGGTGTTGGTGGGCGGCGGGCTGTTCGCGCTGTTCGGAGTGGCCGTTTTCACGCTGGTGTACCTGAGCTTTGGCGATCGGGATGAAGAATCGTCTTTTACCGGCTTCGGCTCCAAGATCGCCGTGGTTGAGCTGGACGGTGTCATCTTCTCTCCCAAGCAGGTAGTACCCCAGCTCAAGAAGTTTGCGGATGACGATTCCGTCAAAGCCATCATTATTCACGTGAATTCCCCCGGCGGCGGCGTGGCTGCATCGGAGGAAATCTACCGCGAAGTGAAGCGCATCCGCGACGAAAAGAAAAAACGCATCGTGGCTTCGATTGAGACCGTGGGCGCGAGCGGAGCCTATTACGTGGCCTCGGCCACCAACAAGATCTATGCCGACAAGGGCAGCGTGGTGGGGTCGATCGGCGTGATTGCCGAGTGGGTCAACTACGGCGAGCTGCTGAAATGGGCGAAGATGGCCGCGATCACCATGAAGACGGGAGAATTCAAGGACACAGGCAGTCCGACGCGCGAAATGACGCCCGCGGAACGCGAATACATGCAGGGCTTGATCGACAACATGTGCACGCAATTCATCCAGGCGGTAGCCGACGGGAGACATGCGAAAGAAGCCGACATTCGAGCCATCGCCGATGGAAGAGTCTGGACCGGCACGCAGGCGCTCGATCTGAAGCTGGTAGACCAAATTGCGGATTTCGAAGGCGCAGTGAAGGATACGGCCCAGGCGGTGAATATCACCGGCGAGCCGACGCTGGTCTGGCCGCCGAAGGAGAAGCGCTCGGGCCTCGATCTGCTGTTTGGCGATGTATCCGACTACCTGCCTACGCGGGAGAAGCTGATGGAACAGCAGGTCGGCTTCTACTATCTCTGGAAGTAGCGAGTTCGGAGCTCCCAGTTCTGGAAAGGGCCGCCGGTTGTCTGAACTGGAGCCGAGAACTGAGAACCGGGAACTGTACTTGCACAGAACCCCTTAAATTTGAGAAGGTTATAGGCAGGCGCCGGGTAGCGCCGGGCACAGGAACCCCAGGGCGGACAGAATCCTGCGAGGGAACCGTCCCGAAATGGAGCATAGAGGCTTATGACGAAGGCTGACCTGATCGAAGAAGTTTCCCGGTTGGCGGAACTCACCCGCAAAGACAGCGAAGTGATTGTGGACACGATCTTTGACAGCGTGGTGCGCTCGCTGCGGGTGGGCGACAAGATCGAGATCCGCGGCTTTGGCAGCTTCCGCACGCGTCAGCGCAAGCCGCGCGTCGGTCGCAATCCGAAGACGGGCGACCGGGTGGAAGTTCCGGCAAAGAAGATCCCGTTCTTCAAGCCCAGCAAGGAATTGAAGGACCTGGTGAATAACAGCCCAACGGTGGAAGTCGCTCCGGCCACGCCTCCCGTGCCACCGGCGCCGCCCGCCGCGCAATAGAGACACGATGGAGAACCGGGCCCATAGCTCAACGGTTAGAGCAGCAGACTCATAATCTGTTGGTTCCTGGTTCGAATCCAGGTGGGCCCACCAAAACTCAGGTCGCCACCGTGTTTCTTGCCGGAGGTCGATCTCGGGGCACTACCTTCATGTTCTACCGCGCAACTACAGCATCGCATTTATAATCTCTGGCGTTCCCCGCAGTGCTCTTCCCTCACGCGAGTTATAGCTAGCTCGGCGCGAGCATGGCTGGCAACCAATTCCCGGACGGTCGTCGTGAGTGCCGGCACATTTTCATGGTACCCGGCACGCCATGGGTCTCATTGCTCCGGAACTACCAGCGCGTTAGAGAGTGTGGAAGAGGACTCGAATGTTGCACTTCACTTTTTGCGGAATCGTGCCCCGCCTTGCCGTCGAACGTCGATGGCAATCTTGTTCCTTTCTGAAAGTAGCGTTATTTCTTCTCTGCCTGATGGGACCAGCAGAGCTGTGTGCAGAGACGATTTCCGGAACCGTCCAGGATCCGTCGGGCGCTGTCGTCGCTGGGGCTCGCATCGAGATCACCGGCGGAGACTTGGCGCAGCCCGTCGTGCTTATCTCGGACGGATTAGGCAAATTCTCGTCCCCTGATCTGAAACCTGGTACGTATTCGGTGCGGGCGATACGGGATGGCTTCGAACCTCTGGTAAAGACTGTGAACTTGCAGGGAGCAGTCCAACTGCAACTCATTCTTGCCATTGCCGAGCAGCAGGTGACCATCTCGGTTCCCGGGAAGAATATGGCGTTTGCCAATTCCGACCCGGTCTACCGGCAGCTCCGCGGGATTGGACTGGGCCAAACTTTCCGCTTCGACAATTTCACCTTGAGTTGTGACACCGCGACTTTCCAATTTCAGAAAGGAACCCTGACTCTATTAGACCCGGTGGAGGGAGTTACAACCGGCGCGATCTTTATTGGTGAAGGGCATTTCAACTTAAAACCTGTGCTTCCGTTCGATGCGCACGAACTCAGCCGACGTACTGGGGCTGCGGAGGCCAACGAGGACTTTACTGAAGTTGTTCTCCGATTTACCAGGGATGCATGGCCGCAGTTTCTTCCGGGAGTCGGGGAACAGATAGGAACCCCGGCGGAGGCAGGCGTTGTCCTCGGCCACTGGAGGGAGAGGGTGCGGCAGCGGCGGGAGCGTGCTCTGGGTTTTACCCAGTCCCTATTAGAGGGCGAAACCATGGACAACGTGGACGCCGATCTTATGGCAGCCGTCTATAATCCGTCGCATCCGGCATTCTTTAATGCCTACCTCCGCGGCAAGAAGCATAAGGATCTCCGTTTTTTCGTGAGGAATCGAGTGGGGGCTCTCCCGCAGCTCGATTCACCGGAGGAGGTAACGCTCATCAACTACGATCCCGAAGCAATGGATGATGGCGTTTGGTATCTGGCCCACTTGAGGTCTGAATACTCGAACCACACGGCGCGATCCAGTGAAGACCGCCGACTGTTTGCCACCCGCCGTTACAAAATCGAAACCGTAATCTCCAAGAACGAGCATTTGTTCAGCATCGCCACCATCACCTTCGAGCCACTGCTGGCCGGGGAGAGAGTTCTGAAATTTGGGTTACTGCCCAATCTGCGGGTCACGCGAGTTACTGATGATCAAGGGCAGGCTCTCTTTTGGATTCAGGAAAGCCGGAAAGAGGACGGCTCATTTTACGCCATACTCCCCAAAGCGCCCGAACCCGGAAAGGAATACTCAATTACAGTCGAGTACACAGGCGACAAGGTTCTGGAGCAAGCCGGAGAAGGAAGTTTCTATGTCAGCGCCCGAACTTCCTGGTATCCGAACCTGAATGGGTTTGGGGAACGCGCGCTCTACGATCTTACTTTCAAGGTCCCTCACAAATACAAGGTCATCAGCGTCGGAAAGTTGCAGGGGGAATCGGTTGAGCAAGACTTCGCCGTCACACACTGGATTACTCCCATCCCGGTGGCTGTCGCCGGTTTCAACTATGGAGACTATAAGAAGATCGACCTGCCCGACGAGAAGACTGGCTACAAGATCTCGGGCTATTACTTGTCCGAGTTACCTGACTCGCTGAGACGCTATAGCGTGCTGCAATCGATGGCACCCGGTGGCATGACGAAATACGCCCTGGAGCAGACGCGGGCTCAGTTACAGGTGTGCACATTTTTCTTCGGCAAAAGTCCCTATGATGACATCTCGATCACGGAGCAGCCCAATTTCAACTTTGGACAATCCTGGCCGAACCTGGTCTACCTTCCCATTTCCGCGTATATGGATTCGACGCAGAGGTGGATGCTGTTCGGGCGCATCGACAACAAATTCACCGGCTTCGTGCAAGAGGTGACACCTCACGAAGTCGCCCACCAATGGTGGGGCCATACCGTCGGCTGGGCTTCCTACCACGACGAGTGGCTGTCGGAAGGATTTGCGGAATTCTCCGCCGGGCTGTTTCTGCAGCAGGCCATGGGGAAAGATTGGCGGAAGGATTACATCGAGTTTTGGGATCGCCTGCGGCAGCGCATTCTGGAGAAAAATAATTGGGGCATAGCTCCTAACGACGCCGGCCCCCTCTGGATGGGAACGCGCTTGATTTCTCCGCGCAGCGAAAATGCCTATCAGAATGTGACCTATCCCAAGGGCGCCTACATTCTGCAAATGCTGCGTTCGCTGATGTACAACCCGGACGACCCGGACAAGGCGTTCATTGCGATGATGCATGACTTTGTCGAAAGCCACCGCGAGCGGCCAGCAACCACTGAGTCCTTCAAGGCCATTGCAGAGAAACACATGTCCAAATCGATGGATATCGAAAGAAATGGCCGGCTGGACTGGTTTTTTAACGAGTGGGTCTACGGCACCGAGGTGCCACGATACCACTTCGAGTACCAACTCGCTCCGGCGGACGGCGGCAAAGTGAAGTTGCACATGATCATCGTCCAGAGCGAGGTCGACGAGCATTTTGCCATGCTGGTCCCGGTGTTTGGCGATTTCGGCAATGGCATGGTTCGTCTCGGCCAGCTCGGAATCGCGGGCAATTCTACCCGCACCGCCGATTTCGTGCTGCCGAGCCAACCAAAGAAGGTGGTTTTGAATGCATACAAGGACATTTTGGAACGATGAGGCCGCCGACCGTTAAGTATCCCCGCCCTCACCCCACCGGCAAACTGAAGTAGAAAACCGATCCATGCCCCAGTTGGCTGGTAACTCCGAGATGGCCGCCGTGGGCTTCCACGATGGCTTTGCAGATGGCTAGTCCCATGCCGGTGCCGTGGACCTGCACGCGCTGGTTTCTTCCCCGATAGAACTTCTCAAACACGAGCGACTGCTCGAAATCGTCGATGCCGGGGCCGCGGTCGGCGATGTTGATGGTGAGCATCTGGCCGTTATTCTGAGTCTCGGCGGTGATGCGGATGGGAGCGTTGGCGGGGGAGTACTTGGCGGCATTTTCGATCAGGTGCACGAGGACTTCCTTGATGTGAGCGGAATCCATGCGCGCGTTGGGAAGGCCGGCGGGGATTCTGACCTCGACCGGGTGTTGCACCAATAGCTGCTTCAGTTCGTCGATTGCTTCCCCTACCACGCCGCCGATGGGCGCGGAATCAAGATGAAATTCCACTTTGTTGGCATCCAACTGGGCCATTTCGGCGGCTTCTCCGATCAGGCGGTTCAGCCGGTCGCTCTCTTCATTGATGATGGTCAGCAGTTCCTGTTGTTCTTCCGGCGAGTGATTCGGCGGACGATTGGGGCTGCCGAGCAGCGAAGTCACCGACGCCTTGATGGCAGTCAACGGGCTGCGGAATTCATGCGTGACGGAGTCGAGCAGCACCGAGCGCAACTGTTCGCTTTCGCGGGAGGCCTCCGCGCGGCTGAGTTTTTCCACGGCGCCGGCGCGTTCGATGGAGATGGCCACCAGGCTCCCAATGGCCTCCAGAGTTTGCCGCGAGAGCACGGAACCGGCAACGCCCAGGCAGCCGACTACGCGCGCGCCCATGCGCAGCGGCATAAAGGCCAGTTGATGGACGGCGTCGATTCGCGGTTCACCGCGCAGGCAGATCAACTGCAGGTCACGCGATTCCAATCCGTCGATGGTGGGTCCGGAGCGATAGACGTCGGTGCGGCTGGAGAGCGAAATCGCCGCCGAACGAATGCCGAAGGACTCCACGATATAGCGTGGAATCAGGTTGAGCAATTCGGCTGGACTGTCGCTCGAGAGCAGCAACTGGCTGAAGGCGTAGAGGCGTTCGAGTTCCAGCCGGCGTTCGATGGCAGAACTGGTGCCACGCCGGGCGCGCTCCGAAAGCTGGCTGGCGGTAACCGCAGTGACGAGGAAGGCGAAGAGCGCGATCCAGTTCTGCGGGTCGGCAATGGTAAAGGTTCCGATCGGAGGCAGGAAAAAATAATTGAAGGCGAGGGTCGCGATCACTGACATGAAAACGGATTGCTGCAAGCCCCAGGAAGCGGAGATGCCAAGGACGCCGAGCAAGTAAGCGAGCGCAATCGTCGTTGGATTCAGGTGGAACCAGTGATAGCCGACGAGGGTGATTCCGGCGACAGACAGGGCCGCGGTCAGGTATCCGGCTCCGGATCTGGCGGCAGCGGTCACGAGCCGATTGTAGTCGAAAGGCCAGGTTCCAAGGCTTCAAAGTTTCAAGGTTTTAAAGACAAAGAAAGTGGTGAAATGTCGCAGATGCTGCGCAACCTTTGAAACTCTGAAACCCCGAAACTCTGAAACCTGTTTTTCCCACATCGACAAAGTCGCAGGTCTCAACGACAATATTCGCGATGCCCAAGACGCCCGAGCAATGGCTGGAGAACGTTTCGCCGACCGACAAGGGCGGCCGGTTCAAGCTCTTCTTGGGCTATGCTCCCGGCGTGGGCAAAACCCACACCATGCTGACCGAGGCGATCCGCCGCCATGCCCGCGGTGAGGATGTGGTGATCGGGGTGGTCGAAACCCACGGACGGAAAACGGTGGGAGAGCTGGTTACGAGTTTAGAGGTTGTGCCGCGCAAGGCGATCGAGTACAAGGGCGCGACGTTCGAGGAGATGGACGTGGACGCCATCCTGGCGCGCAAGCCCCGGGTCGCGCTGATCGACGAACTGGCGCACACCAACATCGAGGGCAGCAAGCACCGTAAGCGCTACGAAGATGTGTTCGAACTGCTGGATGCGGGGATCGACGTTCTTTCCACCATGAACATCCAGCATCTGGAGAGTGTGACCCCCACAGTGCAGGGTGTCACCGGAATCGTGGTGCGGGAGACGGTTCCGGACTGGGTGCTGCAAAGAGTCAACGAAGTAGTGATGATCGATCTGACGCCGGAGGCGCTGCAGAACCGCATGCGGCGCGGCGATGTGTATCCGCAGGAACGCGTGGGGCGGGCGCTGGAGAATTTTTTCCGCGAGACCAACCTGATCGCCTTGCGCGAACTGGCCTTGCGCCAGGTGGCGCAACAGGTGGATCTGAGCCTGGAACAGCATCGCGGAGACGAAGAGAAGGATCGGGCGCCAGTTGCCATTCGCGAACGGATTGCAGTGTGTATCAGCTCGAACCCGGCGGCGCAGTATCTGGTGGCGCGCGGGGCGCGCATGGCACAGGGCATGAACGCCGAGCTCTTTGTGGTGTACACCGATCTGGGGCAAGACACCAGCGAAGCGAATCAGCGGACACTGGCCGCAAATGTGCGCTTCGCGGAAAACGTTGGTGCATCCATTGTGCGGCTGAAAGGGAAGAGCGTGGCCCAGGCCGTCGCCGAATTCGTCAACGAGAAGCACATCACGCAGGTTGTTTTTGGACGCTCCGCAACGCGGGGCTGGAAGCGGTATTTCTATCTTTCGGCGATCCATCAGTTCTTGCGCGACGCTCCGGCGGTGGACGTCCACATCGTGACGCAGGAACCGGGGTAATCGTTATGGCGGAGCACAAACACATTCTGGTCGTGGATGACGAGTCCCAGATCACGCGCGTGCTACGGACTTCGTTATCCAGCCACGGCTATGACATTCGCGTGGCCAATGACGGTGAGACTGCGCTCGAGATCATGAAAGACTGGGCGCCCGATCTGGTCATCACCGACCTGGCAATGCCCAACATGGATGGCCTGGAGTTATGCCGGCAGCTGCGAACAAAAACGCAGATTCCGATCATTGTGCTCTCGGTGCGGGGCGAGGAGCGAACCAAGGTCAAGGCTCTGGACGCGGGCGCGGACGATTATGTGACCAAACCGTTCGGCATCGAGGAACTCCTGGCTCGGGTCCGCGCCAATCTTCGCCGGGCGCCAGCGGAAGCGTCGGAACTGGAGCCGATAGAAGCAGGCGATTTCAAGATCGATCCCGGAGCCCGCAGCATTTTTGTGAAGGACCGCGCCGTCCATCTCACGCCCAAAGAATTTGATTTGCTTCTATACCTGGTTCGCCATGCCGGCAAAGTGGTAACCCACCGCGCCTTGCTGGGCGCGGTCTGGGGCGGCGAAAGCACGGAACAGGTCGAATACCTGCGCGTGTTCGTGGCGCAGCTACGCAAAAAGCTTGAGCCCTCGCCCAATTCTCCACGTTACATTGTGACCGATCCCTGGGTGGGTTATCGTTTCGAGCCTGGCGATTGACTGGCTACCGTTGAGGCGCTCTGGATTGGTAGTCCTGCGCGAGCTGTTCGTGTTTCGCCGCCAGCGTCTCCGCATCCTGGGCTTCCTGAGCATAGCGCTTCGAGAAATAGCGGTAGTGGCTGGTGCAGTTGCAGGAGATGCCCTGCTTCGATTCAGTCGTAGCAGGTTGTTTCGCGAGATAGTCCGCCTGCTCCGAGAATTCCTGCGCCTTCGCCTTCAGATGCTGCGCTTTGTCCCGGTAGTACGCTGCCAGCCGCTCTTGATCCGCGGGCGCAGTCGACGCCGATAATGTTTTCAGTTCCTTCTTGCTGAGGCTCGTCGGAGTCTGGGCGACCGCCTGGACCGTCACCGTACAGGCCAACAAGGCCAGAGAAATTGTAGTTAAGGTGGCGAGCCATCCGAAGTTGCGGCGCGTGTTTGTCATATCATTCCCCCACAACGGATTAGATATACAAACTCATAAATTTCGAATAATAGGTTCATAAGTTGTTCGTAAAAATGCCCACCCGGCGGCTTATGTGTTCGTGCGCACTTGTTTCCTTATGACTTCTTTATGAACCGCTTAGCTCACTTTTATGGGGAAACCTGTCTAATCTCGATGTCGGCCCAAATGACCCGCCTAATCGCGCGTCCGCTGGCCGGGTAGTCCGCATTCGGAGGGGGTTCTGTGCAAGACCTGATCTTCGTCGTGGTTACAGTAGCGTTCTTCGTGCTATCGCTTGGTTACGCGCAATTCTGCGATCGAATTCGCTAAGGGGAAAATCGCCTGAGGTCCAATCACTATGAATGCTGAATCGATCGTCATGCTGATCATCAGCGCTGGCTTGATGGTCTACCTGCTCTATGCCTTGCTGAGACCGGAGAAATTTTGAAATGACAACCAATGGCTGGATACAGATCGGCGTATTTCTGGCTCTGATTCTGGCGATCACCAAACCGCTCGGCGCGTTCATGGCGAAGGTATTCAGCCGCGAGCGTACTTTTCTCGATCCCGTTTTGCGGCCGGTAGAGCGTTTGCTCTATCGCGTGACCGGCGTCGATGAAGAGCACGAGATGCGTTGGACGGAATACGCCGTCGCCATGCTGCTGTTCAGCGGCGCCTCCATGCTGCTGCTTTATCTATTGCAGCGCGTGCAGCAATTTCTGCCGTGGAATCCGCAGAAGTTCGGCGCGGTTGGCCAAGCGCTGGCTTTCAACACCGCCGCGTCTTTCACGACCAATACGAATTGGCAGAACTACTCGGGCGAGTCCACCATGAGCTATCTCACGCAGATGGCTGGACTGGCCTATCACAACTTCGCCTCGGCGGCGGTGGGGGTAGCGCTCGCGATCGCATTCGTTCGCGGCATCGCGCGCAAGGAAAAAGAAACCATCGGCAATTTCTGGGTCGACATGACCCGCTCCATCCTGTGGGTGTTGCTGCCGGGCTGCATCGTGTATGCGCTGCTGCTGGTATCGCAAGGGGCCGTGCAGAACCTCCGCCCGTATGACACGGCGAAGTTGGTCGAACCGCAACAAGTGCAAAAGACCGGAACCGACGGCAAGCCGATGGTGGGGCAGGATGGCAAGCCGGTGATGGACACGGTCACCGATCAGACCATCGCCCAAGGGCCGGTCGCTTCTCAGGAAGCGATCAAGATGCTGGGCACGAACGGCGGCGGATTCTTCAATGCCAACAGTTCCCATCCCTTTGAGAATCCCACGCCGCTAAGTAACTTGCTGCAGATGCTTTCGATCTTCGCGATTCCAGCGGGCCTCACTTACACGTTGGGACGAATGACGGGGTCGCCGCGCCACGGCTGGGCGGTCTGGGCGGCGATGGCGGTCTTGTTCCTGTGCGGCGTTACGACGGCGTACTGGGCCGAGGCCAAGGGCAACCCACTGTTGCATGGAGTCGATCAGCACGCCACCGCGCTGCAACCGGGCGGCAACATGGAAGGCAAGGACGTGCGCTTTGGCATCGCCAACTCCGCGCTGTTCGCCACCGTCACCACCGACGCGAGTTGTGGCGCGATCAACGGCTGGCATGATTCCTTCACGCCGCTGGGCGGCATGGTGCCGCTGGTCAATATCATGCTCAGCGAAACCGTTTTTGGCGGAGTAGGCGCGGGCCTGTACGGCATCCTGATCTACGTGGTGCTGTCGGTGTTCATCGCCGGACTCATGGTCGGGCGCACGCCGGAGTATCTGGGCAAGAAGATTGAAGCCTACGACGTGAAGATGGCGATGCTGGTCACGCTCGTCTTCCCGCTGATCATTCTCGTGCTCACCGGCATCTCCACGGTTGAGGGATTTGGCACCTCAAGCATCAGCAATCCGGGCCCGCACGGGATGACGCAAATTCTCTACGCCTTCACGTCGATGGCGGGGAATAACGGCTCTGCGTTCGGCGGACTCAACGGCAACACCCTCTGGTACAACACCGCGGGCGCAGCAACCATGCTGGTGGGACGATTCTTCATGATCATCCCCATGCTGGCCATCGCCGGCAATCTGGCGAAAAAGAAAGTGGTGCCCGCTTCGGCAGGCACGTTCCCGGTGACTACGCCCCTGTTTTCGCTTCTGCTGGTGTCGGTGATTGTGATCGTGGGCGCGCTGACGTTTTTCCCGGCGTTGAGCTTGGGACCCGTACTTGAACACCTGCTGATGATGGCAGGAAAGACTTTCTGAGGCCGAGCATGGCAGAAAAGAAAAGCAAGAGTTTGTGGGACGCAAAAATCATCCGGCGCGCGCTGGTTGACGCCGTGGTCAAACTCGATCCGCGCACCATGATGAAGAATCCGGTCATGTTCGTGGTCGAGGTGGGCAGCGTGGTGACCACCCTGCTCCTTTTCCGCGAGAAACAGAGCTTTGCCTTCAATCTGCAAATCACGCTCTGGCTCTGGTTTACGGTGCTGTTCGCGAATTTCGCGGAGGCCATGGCCGAAGGCCGCGGCAAAGCGCAAGCTGACACGCTGCGCAAAGCCCGGTCTGAAACCGAAGCCAAGCGTTTGCTTCCGAATGGGACGATCGAGACGGTGGCGAGCGCGAAACTGCGTTCGGGTGACGTTGTGCAGGTGACGGCGGGCGAACTGGTTCCGGGCGATGGCGAAGTCATCGAAGGCGTAGCCTCGGTGGACGAATCCGCGATTACCGGAGAATCCGCACCCGTGATCCGCGAAGCCGGAGGCGACCGGTCGGCGGTCACCGGCGGCACGCGTGTGCTCTCCGACATCATCAAAGTCCGCATTACGTCGAATCCCGGCGAAACTTTCCTCGACAGAATGATCGCCTTGGTCGAAGGTGCGGAGCGGCAGAAGACTCCGAATGAGATCGCGCTCAACATATTGCTGGCCGGCCTGACCATCATCTTCCTGCTGGCGGTGATTACGCTGCAGCCCTTCGCGATTTATTCGGGATCGCCGCAGACGGTCTTCGTGCTCGTCTCGTTGCTGGTCTGCCTGATTCCAACCACCATCGGAGGCTTGCTATCCGCGATAGGCATCGCCGGCATGGACCGCCTGGTGCAGCACAACGTACTGGCCATGTCCGGACGTGCCGTGGAAGCGGCTGGCGACGTGAACACGCTGCTGCTCGATAAGACGGGAACGATTACACTCGGCAACCGCCAGGCCGCGGAGTTCATTCCCGCGCCGGGCATTACCCAGGCCGAGATGGCCGACGCCGCGCAACTCTCTTCTCTTGCCGACGAAACGCCCGAAGGCCGTTCGATTGTTGTGCTGGCGAAAGAGAAGTACCAGCTTCGCGGCCGCGAACTGGCTTCGCATGAAGCCGTGTTCGTCCCCTTCACCGCGCAAACCCGCATGTCGGGAGTGAACCTGGATGGCCGCGAAATTCGCAAAGGAGCAGTCGACGCCATCACCAAATACCTGCAGCAGTTCGGCACATCGCTGCCGCGCGAAGTGCAGTCGAGCGTGGAACAGATCTCGCGCTCGGGAGGAACTCCGCTGGTGGTCGCGGAAAATCAGCGGGCGCTCGGCGTGATCTACCTGAAAGACATCGTCAAGGGCGGGATGCGCGACCGCTTCGATCATCTGCGCGCCATGGGCATCAAGACCGTCATGATCACTGGCGACAATCCGCTGACGGCGGCGGCAATCGCGCGCGAGGCGGGCGTGGACGATTTTCTGGCGGAGGCGACTCCGAAAGACAAGATGGACCTGATTCGCCGCGAGCAGGCCGATGGCAAGCTGGTCGCCATGACCGGAGATGGCACCAACGATGCGCCCGCGCTGGCGCAGGCCGATGTAGGCGTAGCCATGAACACCGGCACGCAGGCGGCAAAAGAAGCCGGAAACATGGTCGACCTCGATTCGAATCCCACCAAGCTCATCGAGGTGGTGGCGATCGGCAAACAGTTGCTGATGACGCGCGGCGCGCTGACCACGTTTTCAATTGCGAACGACGTGGCCAAATATTTCGCGATTATTCCGGCGATGTTTGCGGGAACGTTCCCCGTGCTCAATGCACTGAATGTCATGCGCCTGCAGTCGCCTCATTCGGCGGTACTTTCCGCCGTCATCTTTAACGCGTTGATCATCGTTGCTCTGATCCCTCTGGCCCTGCGCGGGGTCAAGTACAAGGCCATGAGCGCCGAAGCCCTGCTGCGCGAGAACCTGCTGGTTTACGGATTCGGCGGACTGGTTGTCCCATTCATCGGCATCAAGCTGATCGACATGCTCATTACCGGCGTCAAGCTGATTTAGAGCTGGCGCAGCGCCGGCATAAGTACAGCAAAGAGAACGAGAGAGACTATGAAGAAAAATTTAATTACGGCCGTACTCATGACGATCGCAACCACGGTCCTGCTGGGGATTTTCTATCCGCTGGTAGTGACCGGGCTGGCGCAGCTCATCTTCCCCAAGCAGGCGAATGGCCAGCTCATTCAGGGCAAGGATGGGGTGATCGTGGGTTCGCGGCTAATCGGGCAACCCTTCTCAGGACCGGGCTACTTCCACTCGCGGCCATCGGCGGCGGGCGCCGCGGGCTACGATGCCAGCGCCTCCGGCGGATCGAACCTGGGTCCGACCAACGCGCAGTTGATCACGCGCGTCAACGGAGACGTTACCAAGTTGCAAGCCGAGAATCCCGGCGTTCCCATCCCGGTCGATCTGGTGACGACATCGGCTTCAGGACTCGATCCGGATATTACGCCCGCGGCGGCCGAGTTCCAGATTCGGCGCGTGGCGGCGGAGCGCAAAGTTTCGGAAGCGGAAGTGGCGCGCCTGGTAGCCGACAATTCCAAGAACCGGCAATGGGGATTCCTGGGCGAACCGCGTGTGAACGTACTCGAATTGAATCTCGCGCTTGATGCGAGATATGGGCGACTGCACTAGGATCGCCGATCGCCGCTCCAAAATGCATCAACGTCACGCGGGCATGATTACTCGCAACGCGCCCGCAGCCACTGATATCTTCGCGGGAGTCTCGCACACGAATTCTCCATCAGCATAGATCTCCTGGGGAGTCTCCGTCTCCACCATCACTCGCTCTGCCTTCGAGTACTCAACGTCAGGCAAAAGCAGATGGCGTCCGAAGTACACGGTGGGAAACATGCAAAACAGCTTGAAGGGATTCAGAGTCGAGATCCGGCAGATATCGAGCTTGCCATCGGCGAAATCCGCTTCCGGAGCGATCCGCATCCCGTCGCCATAGAACTGCGTGTTGGCGAAGGCCGCGAGCAGGGTGAGATTTTCTGTTTCATGGCGATTCTTCTCGTGAGCATTTTCGTTGCCGTTGCTCTGCGTCAGCCGCATCGAGAAGGCCGGCAGCTTGAGCAGGAGCGGCAACAACGCCAAAGCATAGCCGCCATGACCGCGCAGCCAGCGTGGCATCTGATTGGCGCGCCGGGTGGCGGCAGAATCCAGACCGCACCCCGCAATGCAGCAGAAATAGCGCGTGTGCTCCGGTGCAGCGGACGGGACGATGACGCCAAGATCGATCGCCCGAGCCTCAATCTTCCCTGATTCGAAATCACGCCACACCTGCAACGAGTCGCGCAGCGAACGCAAACGCAGTGCGCGAGCAAAGTCGTTGCCGCTCCCTGCCGGAACGACCAGCACCGGAAGCTGCAGCCGCACCAGCGCGGGGAGATGGCGGTGAATGGTGCCATCCCCGCCGAAGATCAGGATGGCGTCGGCGTCGCTCGAAGACGCGGGCAGTCCCTGCAGCCATTGGGTGGGCGAGCCGCCTTGAAACGGCGCTAAGTCGGCCGGCGAAGTTCCCAACCCGAAGATGACGGCGGCGCGCATTCGCTATACGTTCAGTATTTATCGCGAAAAGGAGTTATTTCGGCAGGCACTTCTCCATGAAGTCGACCAGGTCTTTTTTCATCTTGTCGTGTTCGGCGCGATCGATGTACACCATGTGTCCCGAGTTATAGGTGGCGTAAGAAATATTCTGGCGAAACTGCGAGCCAAGGTCGAGGTGATCCATGGTCCAATTCGCAGCGGCGAATGGCGTGGCCAGATCGTAATAGCCTTCCATCACCAGAATCTTCATATATGGATTCTTAATCATGGCCGACCGCAACCCGCCTGCCGTGCTGGGAAAGCCTTCCACGGCGTTGCCCCACTCCCAGCTCTGGAAGCCGGGTTGGTCGTATGCGAATACTCTGTAGGGCATGTCGGACTTGTAGTTCAGTTCAGTGCGCAGGTAGTTGTTGAACGCCGAGTTATAAGGCGGCAGAATGGCGGCGCTGGTCGGGTCATAGAAGCGCTCGTCGCCGGGATTAGGGCTGCTGAAGCGGCCGTCGAGGCGTCCGGCAATCAGCTTCTGGTCGAGCAGCAGTTCGCGCGTGAAGGTGGGAACGTCGATGCGCAGGTCATGCGCTTCGATCACTTCCGGCTTTAGCCCGATGTAGCGCGACAGTTGCTCAACAATCTTTCGGTGCTCCTCCGGCGTCATGGCATCGCCTTTGCCCAGCGCGAGCGCGTAATCATTGGTCGCCCAGCGGACGACTTCTTCCCGCGTCTTCACCACATCCTGGGTCAGATCGGAGGCGAGCTTGTGATGGTAGCCCGCGATCATGTTAAAGGTGGGCACGAGCAGCAGATACGGCAGGTCGTTCGACTTATTCCATTCCAGCGTCTGGAAATCCACGGCCATCGAAAGCAGGGTCACGCCGTTGAATGCAATGCCATGATCGCCTAAATATCCGGCGATGCCGGCGGCGCGCGTTGTGCCGTAGCTTTCTCCGAGCAGAAACAGCGGAGAACTCCAGCGATCATAACGAGAGATATAGAGGCGGATGAATTCGCCGAAGGCTTGCACGTCACCCTTGACGCCCAGAAATTTCTTGGTCAGCTCGGCGGTCGCGGCCCGCGAATAGCCCGTGGCCATGGCGTCCACCATGACAATGTCGCTGTGATCGAGCAGCGTGTCGGGATTGTCTTCCAGGCGATAGGGCGCCGCCGGCATGAATCCGTTCTGCTGCAACACCACGCGTTTCGGTCCAAGTGCTCCCATGTGCAGCCACACCGAAGCGGAGCCGGGGCCGCCGTTGAACGAGAAGGTCAGAGGACGCTTGGTGGCATCCTGCCCGTCGAGCGTGTAGGCAACGAAAAACATTTCGGCTTCTATCTTCCCGTCGCCGCGCTTGATGGGAAGCCTGCCGGCCGTCGCCGTGTAGTGGAGAATCTTGCCGTTCAGCGTGATCTGGTGACGAGTGACAACGGGCGGGACTTCCGCCACGTCGTAATGTTCTTCCTTGTCGGTAGCTTCGCCGGCGTCGGCCTTGGGCGTCTCCGCGGGTTTGCCGCTTTCCGTGGACTTATCGGGAGTGGCGGTGTTGGCGGGCGCTGCTTGCTTTTTATCTTTTTTGGAAGCGGCCTGCTTTGCGTTCTCGGACGTTGTGTCCTGGGATTGGTCCTGCTGCGCCACGGCAAACGGAATCGTCAACACGGCGAAAAGAAGAACGGCCAGAATCTTCATGCTCGTCTCCGGGACAAAAGAATTAGGACCTGCATTATAGCGTCTTGCCGCTTGCGCCTGAAAAGCCGGAGAGAACTCCAGACGTGCTAGAATTTGTTGCGTCCGAAAGTTTTCCTCCGGCTCGGTGGCGCGAATCTCTCCACCTTCGCAATGACGGATTGAAAAGTGGCCCAGAATCCCAACGTCCAAAACGGCTCCATCACCTACGCCGATGCCGGTGTCAGCATCGATCGTGGCAACCGCACCAAGCAGCGCATCAAGTACCTGGCCCACAAAACCTTTACCAAGGGCGTGCTGAGCGAGATTGGCGGGTTTGGCGGGTTGTTCTCAGTCGACAAGAAGTATGTCGACCCGGTGCTGGTTTCGAGTGTCGATGGCGTGGGCACGAAGTTAAAAGTGGCCTTCGAAATGAAAATGCACCACACCGTTGGCGGCGACCTGGTGAATCACTGCGTGAACGACATCGCGGTGCAGGGCGCGGCGCCGCTGTTTTTCATGGATTACCTGGCCACCGGAAATCTGGACCCGGAAGTGGCGGAAAAAGTCGTGGGCGGCCTGGCCGACGCCTGCAAGCATAACGGCTGCGCCCTGATCGGCGGCGAGACCGCCGAAATGCCGGGATTCTATCCCGATGGCGAGTACGATCTTGCCGGATTCATCGTGGGCGTGGTCGAGCGCGACCGCATCATCAGCGGCAAAGACGTGCAGGTGGGCGATTGCGTACTCGGCTTGCCCTCCAATGGGCTGCACACCAACGGATACTCTTTGGCGCGCAAACTGCTCTTTGAAATCGCGGGCTATTCTCCCGAAACTTTTGTCAGCGAGATCAAGAACAAAGTCGGCAACGAACTCATGCGCACGCATCGCAGCTACTGGTCGATCATTCGCAAGATGATTGCGGGCGAGTGCGTGGTGGCGCTGGCGCATATCACCGGCGGCGGCATCACCGAGAACCTGCCCCGAGTGCTGCCCAAAGGCACCTCGGCGGTGATTGAGCTCGGCACCTGGCCGGTTCTGCCCATCTTTGAGCATCTGCAGAAACTCGGCAACGTTGCCGAGGAAGAAATGCTCCGCACCTTCAATATGGGACTCGGAATGCTGATCGTGGTTCCCGCCAAGAAATTCAAGAAAGCGCAGACACTGCTGGAACGCGCCGGAGAAAAATTTTACAGCGTCGGCCGCATCGTCAAAGGCGACCGCAAGGTAGTGTTCAGCTAGGGCAGCCGTTGGTTATTGGCTTCTAGCTCTTGGCGACCCCTTTTGAAAGAAACTAATTCCCCCTCCGATTTTCTCCGTGTCTCTGTGCCTCCGTGGTGAATAATGAAGTCGTATGAAGAACCTCGGCATTCTCCTTTCCGGACGCGGCTCCAATTTCGTGGCCATCGCCGACAGCGTTGCGGCGGGCAGGATCCCAGATGCCCGCATTGCCCTCGTGATTTCGAACCGGGCGGATGCTCCCGGACTTGAAACCGCCCGCCAGCGTGGCCTCAACGCGCTGGCCATTCCCTCGAAAGGCAAGGCACGCGAGCAGCACGACCGCGAAGTTGTCGCCGCGCTCCTCGACAACAAAGTCGATCTCATTTGCCTTGCCGGATACATGCGATTGCTCTCGCCCTGGTTCGTGCAACAATTTCCCGCGAAGATCCTCAACATCCATCCTTCTTTGTTGCCCGCGTTCCCCGGACTGGAAGCCCAGCAACAGGCGTTCGCCTACGGCGTGAAAGTCAGTGGCTGTACCGTGCACTTCGTAGACGAGGAACTTGATCACGGCGCCATCGTTGTGCAGAAAGCCGTGTCTGTGCTGGACACAGACGACGAGCACACGCTGGCCGAGCGCATTCTGGAACAGGAACACATCGCCTACGCGGAAGCGATCAGGATTGTGCTGGAAGGGAAATTTGAAATTGCCGGCAGGCGGATGGTGAGAGATCAGAGGTGAGAGGTCAGATCGCAGAGGTGAAAAACCTCCAGGCCTTGAGTTTTTGATTCTCACCTCTGCAATCTGACCTCTCACCTCTGACCTACATAATGAGTTCGTTCGTTCTTCGCGCGATCGGATGCTGCATTACCTCGAGCTCATTCTTTACGAGGTTCAGTCCGTACACGCACTGCTCAAATCGCTGGGAGAGTTGCGCGAACAGTGGAGCCACTTTCGCATACTCGAAGTGCTCGAATTTCGAAACGATGTAATAACTTTCTTTTCCGGCCTTCATCCAATCCACGAAATTCTCAACCCGCTGGCGGCGCAGGCGATAGTGGTTGATGCTTTCCGGAAACATGCCGGCGTAAAACAGCGTGTAGTCGCCAATGTGCTTCCGGACCTGGCGCTCGCGGTCGAACGACGGCGCCGGGCCGTAGATGGGGTCCGACTCGATCAGCATTTCACCCACGTCGTTCAGCGGCTTCCCCGCCGCATTGCGGATTTTCAACAACTGCTCGGCATCGCAAAACTCGGCCAGCAGATGCGCAACGTAGCTCACCAATTGCGGATCGCGAATTCCGATCTCCTGCGCGTAATGACGGCCGACCAGTTCGACAAACAACTGCTGCAGCGGATGCGTCTCCGGAATCATCTCCATGGTCCCCCCCACGAACGTGCTCGTCTTGGTCCTTATCGGAACAAAAGGTAGTGCGGATTAGATACCGCGAATTGCGATCCAATGCAAGTGACCATTGAGCCACGAACGTGGTTAGAAGTCCGCATGGGACGCGGGGTTTGACGGAATCTGCTGGCAGTCAAGGGATGCGGCTGCCAATTACGAGCTGCGCATCGAAAAAGATGTTTCACCGAATCTGTTTAAATCATGGATGCGGGAAAAAAGGAGGCGAAGTGGAGCGAATCAACATTGCAAGCGGAACGCCGTGGGAGCCGATCGTCGGTTACTCTCGTGCGGTGCGTGTAGGTGCGCACGTCCACGTGGCAGGCACAACCGCCACTGGAGCCGACGGAAAAATCGTCGCGGGCGATGCCTACACGCAGGCGGTGCAGACTCTCAAGAACATAGAACAGGCGCTAGCCCGGGCAGGCGCTTCCTTGAAAGATGTGGTCCGTACGCGCGTGTTCCTGACCAACATTGCGGATTGGGAAAAAGTGGGGAAGGCTCACGGAGAATTTTTCCGCGACATTCGTCCCGCGACGAGCATGTTGGCCATCACGGCCCTGGTGTCTCCTGAGATGCTGGTGGAGATCGAAGCGGAGGCGATCTTAACTGGCGGGGGCCGGCTGGGCCGACGGGAAATAATGCTGACTGGAAATCAATAAATGGCGGAAGCCGGTGAGAGCCGGGCTTCCGCCATTCTTGCAGGTTCCGCTGTAAGCCGCTAGCGGCGGCCTTTCTTGCGAGCAACTTTTTTCTTGGCCGCTTTCTTGGCTGGCTTCTTCGCAGCTTTCTTCTTGGCCGGAGCCTTTTTCTTCGGAGCCGGTTTCTTTGCAGCTTTCTTCGCCGGCTTCTTGGCCGCCTTTTTCTTGGCGGGCGCTTTCTTGGCCGGAGCTTTTTTCGCCGGTGCTTTCTTCTTCGGCGGCGCGCTCGCTCCGCTTCCGCCACCCGAAGGCGCTACGGGTTCTGGCACGGGCGCCGGCAGGGGAATCTCATCCTCTTCCACTACGAGAACGGGCTCCTCTTCCTCTTCTTCCTCTTCTTCCAAATCCTCTTCCAGCGATTCGCCGTAGGCGCCGCTGTCGCTGTATTCATCCGTCTCATCGTCCCGACCGTACAGCGTCGGATCATTGAAGCGCATATCTCCTCCTAAGTATTTGAGGTCACCCGCACATAATGTGCGCGGGGCCTGGAATTAGGACCTCTAGCCGCGAAACTGCACTGCTTTTCCGTAACGGCGCGTGATTATAGCATGGACAGTTTCACCGGGCAGTATCGTGCATTCGCCGTCGATTTGCGAGGAAAATCATGCGGAAAATAAAAAGCCGGAGAAAACTCCCCGGCTTCACGGCGAAATAAAAGCGAAATCGTGCAAACGTCTATTCGTAGGCCAGCGCGTCGATGGGATCTTTCTGCGCTGCCTTGAACGCCGGATACAATGCGCCGGCAATCGCGCCGGCGACCGCAATCAGGGTGGCGCGGACGACCCAGCCACCGTCGACGACCAGTTGCAGCGTCGGGAACCGGTGCGTCAGCGCGGTTCGGGCCGCCACGCTCACCACCACGCCCAGCACGATGCCACCGAGAGCCAGCAGCACCGTCTCCCGCAGCACCACATTCACGATGTACACCTTCGACGCTCCCATCGATTTCAGAATGCCGATTTCGCGGGTCCGCTCCATCACCGCCGTGTACATGGCCTGGAAAATGACGATGAACCCGATCACCACCGAAATTCCGACCACGACATCGATGAAAGTGGAGAGCCCGGGATAATTGCTGGTGGTCATCATGGCCAGGTATGAAGCCATGGAGTTCCCCACATAACGCTCCATGCCCGGCACATTCTTGATCTCGGCGACCACCGCGTCGGCGTTGGCAGGGTCGTCGAGCTTCAGGTAGAAGACGGTGGCCTTGTCGCTCGCGCCGATCAGGTCTTGCAAAGTATTCAGCGGAACGAACTTACGGGCGCCCTTGCCGCGCTCCACAATGCCGCAGATGCGGAACTTGTTGTTCAGGATTTCGATCGGGTCGCCCACCTTGGCATGTTTGGACTTGGCGAAAAGATCGTCGACCAGCACGTCGTAAGGCGCTTGAAAGGGGCCGCCATCCAGGTAGTGGAACCCCGCCGACATGCTTTCGTAGCTGGGCAAATCGATGCCCGCAATAATCTCGAGCGTGCCCGTGGAAGCGACCTGCGTGATCACCGGAGCCACACTCTTCACATGGGGCAGTTTGGCCAGCACACCGCCGACCTTGATCGGCATGGGCGCGCCCGAAAAAGCGGTGATGAACGACGACCCCGGAGGTAGCACCAGCACGTCGGCCCCGATGCCGGCGGTCCGGGTGCGGGTATCCTGCAGCATCCCCAGGGAGAGGCCCACGATCAGCAGGATCATCGTGACTTCGAGCGCCACGGCGACCACGCTGATCATCGAGCGCAGCGGCCGATGCACCAGGTTCCCGACGATCATGCGATTCATCATGTTTTTTCCGGAAAACTACTTGCTTTGCCCGTTCGCCGTCTTCGCCGGGCTGGGGTCGGGTTGGCCGAGATGCACCACCTCCGCCCCGGACGGCTGTGCCAGGGCAAACTGGTCGTCGGTCAGCGCCTTGTTGATTTCAAGTTTCACCATGTTCAGGGTGAGGAAGTAGTTCTCGCGCGGCCGTTCGATCCCAATCGTACTCGGGAATGCAGTCCCCGCAAAATCCTTGTAGTCCTGGTAATGTGCATCGGTTGCGACGTTGCCTTGCTGGTCGTAGATCCTCTGCCGGTACGGCAGCAGGTCGATCCGGCTGAACTCGATCCGCCGCGATAAATACCAGCCTTGCTGCCCTTTGCGGATGACTGCCAGTTCGTAGTTGGGCTGGTCGACGCGATGCTTCTTGGAATCGAGAACGGTTTCGTAGCCGTTTTCCAACACGGCGATTTCATCCGAGCCGATTTCCGGCAACAGCAGCGCGTCATAGATGTACTGCGGCCGCATGTTCTCCAGCCGCTTTTCGGGCTGGTAAGGAGCGTCGTTCGCGCCCACGACGAATTTATTCGTGGGAGGAATCCAAAGCTTGAATTCCCGTCCGTCGCTGACCATGTCGAAGGCCGTATTCCGCACCACCGGCATCAGGCCCTTCAGACGCAGCATAAGCGGCTTGCGCGCCAGCACATAGCCGCGAATCTCTTTGTAGTCGGTGATTCGGCCGTTCTTGGGGTCTCCGGCCGAGGAGTCGATATCCACCGTGGCCTGCATGGACTGCACCTTGGCGGCCTGGGCGTTGACGTATTCGATCAACTCTTCCTGGGTCGCGGTCTTCAGCGGCCGGTCGGAAAGCTGGCGGTTCAAGGGGCGTGTCCGGAACAGACACCCGGTCAGCGGAAAGCTAGCCGCCGCCAGAAATAAGAACAAAACCACGCGGAGATGAGGACGATACATTCCTATGCCAATATCCAGTAAAACGTCTGTCGCATGAGTATCTGATTAGTATAAGGCAGCAAAAGGTTCAGTGCTCAGCGCTGGCTGCCGTGCAAACTGACGGCGCGGCGATAGGCCGCCACATTCCGATTGTGTTCCTCCAGACTCCCGGCGAAGCGGTGATGCCCGTTGCCGTCGCTGACGAAGTAAAGGAACCTTGTACTCTCAGGATGCAACGCAGCTTCGAGAGAGCTTCGACCCGGATTCGCGATCGGCCCCGGCGGCAGCCCCGGGAAACGATACGTGTTATAGGGAGAGTCCACGGCCAGGTCGGCGTGATGGAGGCTCCCCTGGTACGTTCCCATCAGTTGCTCGGCGTAAATCACGCTGGGATCGGCATCGAGCGCCATCTTTTGCGCCAGCCGGTTGTAATAGACGCTAGCCACCCGCTGACGCTCCTCCGGCGCCGCCGTCTCTTTTTCAACGATCGAGGCCATCGTCACAACCCTGGCGGCGTCGGAATTCAGCCCGATCTGTTGCGCCACCTGCCGGAATTGATGCACCATCGCCCCGGCCATCTCCTCCAGGCTCTGGGTGCGTGTGAACTGGTAGGTGTTGGGGAACAGATAGCCTTCGAGCGACGTGGCCTTTGGCGCCATATCGGAGATCAGCTGCGTCTGGGTTTCGGCAATATGCAGAAAATCGGCCGCCGATCCCAGCCCCGCGTCCTCCATCGCCTGGGCGATGTCGAACATCGTGTAGCCCTCGGGAATCGTGACCACGTGGAAGTAAATGTCACCGCGCGCGATCCGCTCGTAGACCTGAGGAAGCGTAGCCTCGCGCTCGAAACGATATTCGCCCGCCTTCAGGGACGGCTTAGGATGCAACTCGTGCCAGACCCGAAAAGCGAGCTCGTTGCGGATGACTCCCGCCTTTTTCAGCTCCGCCGCAATACGCCGCGTCGAGTACCCGGAATGCAGCAGCAAAGAAGTGTTAGCCGGAGGGATGACCGGGACATAAACCTGGTAGGCCGCCCAGCCGCCAAGGGCAAGAGCGGCCAGCAAGAATAGTGTGATCAGGGTGCGCAAGAATTTAGTGTAAAGGGCTTTTTCGAATGGTCAAAGCGTTGTCTCGGCGCTCTCTGCGTCTCGGCTGTGAAGCGGTTCTACTCTCCCAGCCAATCCGCATACGGCTTCATCGACTCGACGTGATCGAACACGATCTTGATCGCGCCCGTGATCGGAATCGCGAGCACCAGTCCGATGGCTCCCCACACCGCTCCCCAGAACAGCAGCGCGATGGTTACCGCCAAAGGATTGATTTTCAGGCGGCTCCCCAGCAGCTTCGGATAGAGAACATTCAGCGCCAGCAGGTGCATTCCGACCACGCACACGGCCACCAACGCCAGGTCCCCTGGTTCAAGCTGTCCCAATCCGACCAGGATCGGCGGCCCCATGGCCAGCACGATTCCCAGGTACGGAACCAGGCTCAGAAAGCCGCTGAGAAAGCCGACAAAGTAAAAGAACGGAACGTGCAGCAATCCGAAGATGGCCACGCTGACGGCTGAAATCAGAAGGCCGATCAGCAGGTTCCCGACAATAAAGCTCTGCAGCATTTTCCCAATCAGTCCCAGGGTCACAAAGGCCGTGTTGCGGTGATGCAAGGGAAACAGCATCACGGTGGCCGAACGCGCGTGGCTGTGCCAAGTCAGCAGAAAGTACGCCAGAAAGGGGACAAACGACGCCGCCAGCATAATGTCGGTCACCGTGCCAACTCCGTGGGTCAGCACCTCGGACCAGCTCTGCACCTGCCGGACGGGCACAACATTCGGAGCATCCGGCTCGCCGACCACCTCGCCCGTCTTCTCCAGCTTTTCCGCCTGTTGCTGGTAGGGCTGCAGCATGGAGCGGATCTTTTGCGAGTACTTCGGAAGGTTGTCCGCGAAAATGAGCGCCTGGTTGTACGACGCGGCCGTGACGCCGTAGAGCACCGCCAGCAGCGCGACCACGCTGACCAGCGCCGCCATGGCTCGCGGAAGGTGCAGATACTCCAGCGCCTGTACCACCGGAGAGAGCATAAAGCTCAACAGAATGGCAAAGAACAGCACCGCCAGCACCGATTCTCCGTAATACGCGAACATGACGACCAGCGCCATGCCCAGCAGCGTCAGCGACCAGTGATGCCTGTTGTGTGTGTCCGTGGTCTCCATAGCGTTTGTTCAGCCTTCTCCAGACTGCCCAATGACGGGCCAATGACTGGCCAACAATTCTGCCTGACCGCCGCGAGAATTGCACCACCAGAATCACGCAGCTCCAGACGCCGTCGTCTGGGGGCGAGCGAAGGTCGCGCCCGCCATCTACAATGAGCAAATGGATGCACCCGGAACGCCCGGCCAAGGCCGCGTCATGGCCCTCGACGTTGGCTCGAAACGAATCGGCGTAGCCGTCACCGACCCGCTCGGCATCACCGCCCAAGGGTTGGATACGATCCAGCGCCAGAACAAGCGGCGCGATTTCGAGGCCCTGGGAGCGGTGCTGACGAAATACGATGTCCGGGAGATTGTAGTCGGCTTGCCCCTGCGCCTGAGCGGCGCGGAAGGGACGCAATCGGAGAAGATGCGCCGCTTCGCCGACGATCTGCACGCTCATTTCGGCTTGACCGTCCATCTCTGGGACGAGCGTTGGACGTCAACCGAAGCCAATCGCCTGTTGCGCGAAACCGATCTGTCGATTAAAAAACGGGGACAAGCGGTCGACCGGATGGCCGCAATTTTGATTCTTCAATCCTGGATGGAATCGCGCACCGCCCGCTGAGAATCACATCAGAGGTCGTTTGAACGTGAACCCGCTTATGGGCGCGCTTACGAGGCCAGTTCTGAAATTTCGGGGAAGCGCAGATTGCACTTGGTCAGCGCCTTGGTGAGTGCCTCTTCGATCACGCTCTCTGGACAGTTGCGTGAGGTGGCAATTTCGCTGACCAGCAAATAGCGTGCCCGCTCCAGCATCTTCTTTTCGCGGAACGAAAGCGACTTGCCCTGTCCCAGGATCAGCAGGCTTTTCAGCACCGCAGCCACGTCCGTGAGCGAACCGGTGCGCATGCGGTCGGAATTTTCCTTAAACCGGTCTTTCCAGTCGGCGGCGTTAATGCATTCGCCGGACGAGAGGTAATCCACGATCTTATCGATCTCGCCATTCCGCACCACCGGACGCATGCCCACGCTGTTGACGTTGCCGAACGGCACCATCACCTTCAGGCTGCTGGCGGCGATTTTCAGCAGGTAGAATTTCTCGACCGTAGCGCCCATGGTCCGGCTGCTGATTTGTTCGATAATGCCGACGCCATGATTGGGGTATACGACCTTGTCACCGATGTGGAAAACGCCATTTGCGCTCATGGAGGGTCCCTCACCCGAGGGAAGCGATCTTCTCTTAGTCTAGCCGACGCCAGCGGCGAAGGCAATCGAGAAGCGGAGTGCTGGAACTCTCTTCGGCATGAGGGTGGCAAAGCCTGTACCTTCAATCGTTTGGGAGAATCTAAGTCGCTTTGGGTGAGTCCGGCCAAATGGTCCGATGCCATAGGTCAAGCCCGCGGCAACGCAGCAGTCCGCGCGCTCTCAGGGTTATAATGCCCAAAGCAATGACGGAAGACATCAAGAAGAAACTGCGGGATGAACTGAACACGCTCGAACACGAGCTGGCCTTCGATATCCCCAAAGAGATCAAAAAGGCCGCCGCCCTGGGCGACCTCAGCGAGAACGCCGAGTACCACATGGCCAAGCAGCGCCAGGAGTACCTGAAGGCGCGCGTCCGCCAACTGGGCAAGCGGCTGGCCGAACTTTCGCTGATCAACATGAACAATATCCCCAAGGACAAGGTCGGCCTGGGCTCGACCGTGACCATCTTCGACAGCACCAAGAATGAAGAGATGGAATACAAGATCGTGATGAGCGAAGAGTCCGACGTGTCCGTCGGCAAAATCTCGACCACCTCGCCCATCGGGCGCGCTTTGCTGAACAAGAGAGTCGGCGACACGGCCATGGTCGTTACTCCCGGCGGAAGCCGTGAAATGGAAATCCTGAAGCTCTCCACTATGCACGATCTCGCTGAAGCCAAGCTCGAAGCGGAACTGGATGCGCTGCCGGAGCCGGAACGGGAGACAGAATGAGTGACATTATGAAAGGCATCGCATGAGCTGGACTAGCGGAGTCGGACGCGCCTGCGGAGTCCTGCTCGACGCCATCGTGCGCCTGCTCGCGCTCTCGCGCATCAATCCCAACGCTCTGACCGTGATGGGGCTGGTGGTCAACACCTACTCCGCGTTTCTGTTCGGATATGCCAACGGCGACAACCAGCGCCGGATGTTTTTCTACGCCGGCCTGGTCATCATCGGATCGGGCTTCTTCGACCTTGTCGATGGCCGAGTAGCTCGCCTCTCAAACCAGGTCACCCGCTTCGGAGGCTTCTTCGATTCCATCGTCGACCGTTATAGCGACGCCTCGCTCTTCCTCGGATTGCTGGTTTTTTACGGTCGTGGCAACCGCTTCTTCTACGTAGTGCTGGCCGCGCTGGCCATGATCAGCGCGATCATGGTGAGTTATGCCCGCGCCCGCGCCGAGTCGCTCATCGGTACCTGCCGCGTCGGATTCATGGAACGCCCCGAACGTCTGGTGCTGCTCATCATCGGCGCGCTGTTTAACGTGATGGCGCCCGTGCTATGGGTAGTAGCCGTGCTTTCGACCATTACCGTGATTCACCGCGTCATTTACACCTGGCAGCGGACCACCGCAATGGATGCTCCCGCGAAGGCCGCATAGACAAACGTGAAACCGAAATCCTCCGAAGCAACTGATCCCGATTCCATCGCCAGGAGTGTATTTGCTGAGATCGCAGAACGATTTCCATCCTTGAAGTTAGTTGAGAACGACGACAAAAATGTGGAAATCAGTATTACGATTCCGGTTCAGCCCGGACTTTCATACGAGGTCGGGCTCGGGCTTCAGAATCAAGACGAACTGCATCTATACATCGGCCATTTTTGGGTAGAGTGGTTTCCATGTACAAAGCGCGATCGCGTGGAGAAATACTTAGACGCCGTTACGGGCTTCCTGTCTGGGAGATACCGTGTTCTCGAGTACTACAGAGGATCGAAGTGCTACAAGGCACAGTTGCAGAAGCCTGAAAATGCGGAGTGGCGCACAATTGCAACGTGGGCCACAATTTGGATTTCGTGGTCTCGGAAAAAGACGTTCAGAGAGATACGCAACCTGTAACTTGTGCGTTCATACTCCTCGCCGTGAGCCCTGTGCTTTGACCTGATATCCTAACGTTTTTGCGATCCTGGTTGTGGGGAGAACTCTTGCCAACCAATCCCGTTCTAGTCGTACACGGCGGAGCCTGGGCCATTCCCGACGATATGGTCGAGGCGCATCTCGACGGAGTCCACAACGCCGCCGCCGCCGGATGGCGCGTCCTGGAGCGCGGCGGCTCCGCTCTCGACGCGGTTGAAGAAGCCGTCGTCGTCCTCGAAGACGACGAAACTTTCGACGCCGGCCGCGGCAGTTTCCTGAACCGCGACGGAAAAGTGCAACTCGACGCATTCATCATGGATGGCGCGACCCTCCGTGGCGGCGGCGTAGGCGGCGTGGAGCGGCTGCGCAACCCGGTGCGCGCCGCGAGAAAGATTCTCAGCGACAGCCCACACGTCTATTTTGTGGCCGAAGGCGCCGAGCGCTTTGCCGCCGAGCATGGCATCGCCCTCTGCCGCAACGAAGATCTGGTTATCCCGCGCGAGGTCGAGCGTCTGCGCGAATATCAGGCGCAGGAGTCGACTCACGGCAACGATCTGTTCGCGCCCGAAATTTCGGACGACCTGCTTTCGCACGATACCGTCGGTGCCGTCGCCCTCGACCACGACGGCAATATTGCCGCTTCAACCTCCACCGGAGGCACGCTCAACAAAGCTCCCGGCCGCCTCGGCGATTCTTCGCTGATCGGCTGCGGCTGCTATGCCGATAATCTCAGCGCCGCTGCTTCCACCACCGGATGGGGCGAGCCCATCATGAAGCTGGTGCTGGCGAAATGGGCAGCCGATCGCGTCGAATCCGGCAGTTTGCCCGAGTGGGTGGCGCAGGAAGCGATGAACTATCTGAAGCAGCGTCTTAACGGCCACGGTGGAATCATCCTGCTCGATGCGCAGGGCCGCTTCGGTATCGCCCACAACACCCCGCGCATGGCGTGGGCGCTTCGGACTATGCAGAAACAGGACGCGGGAATCCAACGCCCTGCCTAGCCAGAGCGCACAGGAGATCTAACGCAGGAGATCTATGGAAACTATCCAATGGCGTGACTATCTCGGCAATGCGATTCGCTACTGGGAACCAAGGCGCATTCTGTATAACCTGCTGCTCGCTGCCATCGTGGCCTTCCACTTTGTAAAGGGGCTGCCGTTTTCAAGAACGGTTGTGCAGTTCAACTCAGTGCTTTTTTTGTTCGTACTGGCCGTACTCGCGAACGTCGCGTATTGTGCCGCCTACGTGCCTGATGTTTTTGTCCAGATGTCGAGCCTGCGCGATTCCTGGCTGCGCTACCGATGGGCGCTGTTTGTTATCGGCCTGGCCTTCGCAGCCGTACCGACACATTTCTGGTCCTTGGCGTTATTCGGCCACGACGCGCAATAGAACCATAACGAACTCCTCTCCGATTTCGCCTATCGCTCCCGCACTGTGGGCAATTTTTCACGAATCCATAACCCTGCCTTAACATTCGTCGTTTATTCATTCTCGGTATCCCCACCTCCGAGGCTAGCTAGTAGTTTGGCCGTCTTGGTTCCATTAAAGCTCTCAACCGCAACGATCTGAATTTGGAGGATCACCGTATGAAGATCACGAGTTTCCTTCGCGGAGCAGGCTTGGCGGCGCTTCTGGCCGTGACGAGCTTCGCGTCCGCGCAAGTAATCCTACCGACGGGCGCGACCATTACGCCGAGTGCGGCCCCTGGCTCGGTGTTTGTGCCTTTGACAACTTCTTTGCCGGACTTTCCGACCTACACGCCGGATGGCGCCGAGACCACAGCCATCAGCCCGGACGGCAATACCCTGTTGATCCTGACCAGCGGCTACAACCTGATGGAAAACGCCAGCGGCAACTATTCCGGTGCCGATTCCGGCGAATTTGTTTTCGTGTACGACATCTCCACCCCCAGCGCGCCCGTGCAAACGCAGGTCGTGTTCCTGTCGGACTACGCTGAAACCTTCGACGGAATCGTGTGGGCCCCGAATGGCTCCGCATTCTACGTGGGCGGCGGCGGCGACGATGATATCCACACGTTCACCCTGCAAAGTGGACAGTGGGCGGAATTCGGCGCCCCGATCAACCTCAATCACTACTGCGATCTGATGTGCGAAGAGACCGAGACCGGCCCGACGGCTGCCATCCTCGGGATCACCGCCGATGGCAATACGCTCTTCGTGGCGAATCACGAAACGGACTCCATCACCTCCGTTGACCTGGTCCATGGCGCGGTTCTCCAGGAATACGATCTGCGTCCCGGTCTCATCAATCGCGCGCAAACCGGCGTCCCGGGCGGAGAATTTCCCTACGGAGTCGCCGTCGTGGGCAACAACACCGTGTACGTCTCCAGCGTGCGCGACCGCGAGATCGATGTATTGAATTTCAACGCCGGCGTTCTAAGCCTCACCAACCGGATTCCGGTTTCCGGCAACCCGGAGAGGATGATTCTCAATGCCGCGCAAACCGAGTTGTTCGTGGTGGCGGCCAACTCCGACGAGTTGATCATCATTAGCACTGCGTCGAACACGGTGCTCAGCGAAGTGAATGCCAGCGCTCCCGCCGGCGTTCTGGGCAGCGGCAAAACCGTGCCCAAGGGCAGCAACCCCAACAGCGTCACCCTTTCGCCCGACGAGAAAACGGCGTATGTCACCGACGGCGGCACCAACTCTGTGGCCGTTATTAGCCTCACTGGCAAGAAGCCCGTTGTCACTGGATTGATCCCGACTGGCTGGTACCCCAATTCGGTCAGCGTCAGCCCCGACGGCTCCACTCTCTACGTCGTGAATGCCAAGAGCGTCGAAACTCCGAACCCGGTGAACTGCCGCTATATCAGTAACAATCCCGGCGGCGGTTTCGGCT